>NC_019757.1:285000-639500 GCF_000317535.1 Cylindrospermum stagnale PCC 7417 | reverse complement strand
TTTGCTGGTAAATATCTGATAGTGCTGAATTTGTCAGAAGCAGAATATGTTGCTAACTATATTCTCAATGGTGGTAACCGTGAGGAGTTTTTAGCAAAATTTCCTAAAGCTTGTTCCGCTGGATTTGATCCAGATCAAGATTTAGAAAGAGTGGGGATTGCTAACCAAACCACCATGCTTAAAGGTGAAACTGAGCAAATTGGCAAGCTGTTTGAGCGGACAATGATGCAGAAGTATGGACCCACAGAATTAAATCAGCATTTCCAAAGCTTCAACACCATCTGTGACGCCACCCAAGAACGACAAGATGCCATTTTGGATTTAGTGCAACAAAATCTAGATTTAATGGTAGTAATTGGGGGCTTTAATTCATCAAATACCACTCAATTGCAACAGATTGCTTTTGATAGAGGCATTCCTTCCTATCATATTGATGTTGTTGAGCGAATTAAATCAGGTAATGCTATCGAACATCGGCAGTTAAAAGGAGACTTGGTAATTACAGAAAACTGGTTACCTGCTGGAAATATTACAGTAGGAATTACTTCTGGTGCTTCAACACCAGATAAGGTAGTAGAAGATGTGATTGAGAAGATTTTTGTATTGAAAGCGATCGCAACTATCGTTTAAGCAGCAATTCACCCCTTTTTACTAGCTAAGAGGATGTTTGAAAAGTTGTTTGTGATAAATATAACACTCGTAGATCCCCCTAAATCCACGCCAGTCGCTTATGGGGAGCCACTGCGTTGGGCGGCTCCGCCGACTTGTTCGCGCAGCGTCTCCCCTTGGGAGAAGCATGTGGCGTGGAGACCCCCTTTCCCCGCGCTGGCTCCCCGAACGGGGGACTTTAAGAGTTTATTGCCCCCCCTTTTTAAGGGGGGTTGGGGGGATCTCGATCAATTTTGATACTTTTCAAACATCCTCTAAGAGGGGTGCGAAGTTTTCACTTAATTATTAGAAAAAAAATAGCCAAAGTCAATTTTAGGGAAATAAAACTAAAGATGCACTATGAGATTTACACAGATAATAAATAATCAGTCTTTATCCAATATTTTTGATAGCAATCTATTAACTATATTTAATGAATTTATATTTCCCCATTATGATCTAGCAAAGCATATAGGCGTTGAGCATCGCGGATAGCATGACCTTCAGGGTCATTATTAAAGTGGATATATACATCAATATTCTGGGCTAAAAACGAGAGAATATGTTCAGCCCAAATAGCTAACTCTTCATCACTATAACCTGTGCCCCATTGCCCACTATGCATTCGGATATAAGTCCAATCAGCAGTTAGGTAAATATCTAGTGGTATTGTTGGTTTGACAGGTAGGCACAGAGCTACACCTGCACGCTCTAATAGTTTGTAAACTTGTGGAGTTAACCAGCTAGAATGACGAAATTCAAATGTAAATTTTTGCTGTGGATAGGTTGGGAGTAATTCTAAAAATAGCTCTAAACGCTGAATATTAATCTGCCAAGTATGCGGTAACTGAAAAAGAATTGGTCCTAGCTTTTCTTGTAACCCAGATGCTCGCTCCATCAGCCGAGATAACGGTTCAATCGGGTCTTTTAACTTCTTCATGTGGGTAAGGTAACGGCTACCTTTGACAGCAAAAATAAAATTTCCTGGTGTTTGAGATCGCCAACTTGTAAAAACCGACTGCTCTGGCAAGCGATAGAAAGAAAAGTTAATCTCAACGGTTGAAAAGTGCTGGGCATAAAATGACAGTTTTTGGTTGTTAGGCAAAACCGCTGGATAAAATATTTCCATCCAGTGCCGATAAATCCAACCACTTGTACCAATTTGCAGCATTGCCGAATGCAATTATATTTTGAGTGTAACTCCTACAGGTGTAATCGCTACCTCAGCTTTTCTATCCAATAATTATGATCATTATTCATTTTTTTTCTCTTGAGTTAATCTTCCTGACGAAATAAGCCGATTAACTTGTAATTATTGTATTACAAGCTAATAATTAGCTGAGAGATCATCTCTTTCTACTCCCTGGGACTGTTTTTCTAGAAAATTCTCTGTGGCAAATCTTCTACCAGAAAGTAGAAATATCCTTCCTATTACATACCAGAACGGTTTTCTACTATACCTTATGGTCGGGTTTTTTAGTTTATTTGTCACATTAATTTTTAATTCAGAAGACACTCTTTTGGTAGAAGATAAACTATCAATAAATGTTTATTGTGGTGAATGTAATTAAGTTAGAAATACTTTCCAAAAGCCTATTTTATCAAAAAATTAGGCACGATGGGTCTGAGGATAAAAGAATGAAATTTCAAATTGAATGTAACAAACTCCCAAATTCCCAAAGTTGCTTAACATGTCGCCAGCAGTTTCAAATGAAAGAAGCGAGATTAATTATCTGTGACGATCAAGGTGAGATATATGGCGATGTTTGTCCTGAGTGCATAGCTAGAGGTGCTACTTGGATTGGTAACCGCCTCCAACAATCGAACCATAAACTGAGCGTCTAAAATTGAGATAGAGAGCGCTGAGTGAAAACAAAGAAATTTTCATTCAGAATGATATTCTATGATTTTTTGACTTTGGTAATAAATATGCTCCGCCTCACTAAAAGCATCAATTTTTCTCTTTTTATCTGAATAAAGACGCTTTTTGGCTATTTTGCTGGATGAGTTTCAGCCAGATTTGCTACCACATTAGTTTAGTCCAAATTTCAGTAACAAGCTCATAAACCCGCGTCACAAATACTTTGGAGGCGGGTTTTCAATTGCGATCGCTAAAATTTTTACTAATATTTTTGACAACTAACCCTGTAAAGATTAGCTCTAAGTATGCCATAATGGCAAGAGTCACTCAATTTTAAATTTTAGATTTCTTCCCGCTCCCATATCTAAAATTGTCGGTTCGGCAACGCTTTCAGGAGAAGGATTATGTACTCCCACCAGCTGTTAAAGCCGGATGGCCGTCAACTGACCTTATACAGCAGATTGCCGATCGCCGAAAATATCATCGCCACCAGTCATTGTCATCAGCCAGTGCAGACAAATCCCCATCTGCGCTGGCATCCGTTGCGCGGTGAATGGGTGGCTTACGCGAGTCAGGATCAAAAGTATCACCCCCTCAGACCCACCGCAGAAAAGCCATTCTCTACCGAACTCCCCCCAGGCAAATATGACATAGCAGTGTTTGATCAGCGGTTTCCACCGCTGACACTATTTGCACAAAATCCCCCTGAGTGTATTGTGGAAACGGTGCCTGCCAATGGAGCCTGTGAAATTGTAGTTTTTACTCAAAACGAACACGCTTCTTTGAGTTCTCTGGAACTAGATCACCTGGATTTGCTGTTGCAAGTGTGGGGCGATCGCACTCGTGTATTAGGAGCGAATCAGCAAATTCAGTACGTGCTACCATTTGAAAATCAAGATTTAGAAGTGGATGCGGCTTTGCACCAACCCTACGGGCAAATTTACGCTTATCCATTTATCCCACCGGTTCCCGCACGGATGTTAGAAATGCAGCGGCGGTTTTACCAGGAACATCACCAAAGTTTGCTGGCAGATTTGATTCAAAAGGAGATTGTTGCCCAAGAGCGGATTATTTATCAAGATGAAGATGCGATCGCCTTTGTGCCAGTATGCGCTCGTTACCCCTATGAAGTTTGGATTGCCCCCATTCAGCCAGTAAGTCACCTGTTTGGGTTGAATCTACAGCAACGTCAGGGACTAGCCAAAGCCTTAAAAACAGTCACCCTCAAATATCACGGTTTAGGCAATCGTCCATTGCCTTACTCGATGGCTTGGTTTCAAGCACCAACTGACGGCAAAGCTTATCCTCAAGTCCATCTACACGCCGAGTTTTATCCAGCAGACCAAACCACAGGCAGCGCATTAGCTGGGGGGATGTTTACTAACGACACTTTGCCAGAGGAGAAGGCAAAGGAATTACAAGCTGTGATTGTGGATATTGAAATCAATTTCAGCCCACATGGAGCAGGTTAGTTGAAGTTGAAACCTAAAAACCCAAAAAGTTTTTAGGTTTCAACTTCGGGGTTTTCAGCCAACATTCTTATAAGAACTTGCGGGTGTGCCGTAAACAGTGATGGTTGCTATTATCCGTAAATCTCCAATTCCATTGTTCAACAGTGACCAGAATACTTGGTCGCTAGCTTGGTGTATTGTTACGCAAGCTGCGACCAAGGGCAAACTAAACGGAAAGAGCCAAGATTAGTCAATGAGTCCACGAGTGGGAATTTGCCTATCGATATCTGCTTGAGATAACTGGGGAAGTAACCAGTTGCTCTCACCCGTCTTGAAGACTTTGGCAGGTTCAACATTCAATTCAATCACACCAGTTGCTGGATTAGTTCTAGCAACAGACTGTGTGCCATCAACGAAATTAACGGCGATTGGTTCAGTCAGCTCTTGTGGTTGAGCATTCGGACTCAGAACTACCTGAGAACCTGCGGGTAAGTAGATGCCATCGCAATCCCAATCATCATCCGTGATTTTTCCAGCCCCCAAGAAGTAGAGTTGAGTTAGAGATTTTTTCGGTTTATTGGCATAGACAGCCAACGTCTTTCCAGTTTCATTGCGGCACTGCGCCCGCTTATTTGCAGTTTCGATAACATTTTTCTGAAACTGCAATTGTGCCAGCCGCTGCTGAAATTGCTCTGGTGTATAGCCAGCTTGCTCAGGCGTATCCTTGGCTTGTAGAAGTTCATTGAGTGCCTGAGTTACCTCAGCATAGTCGGCCCCTTTGGTGAAATCCTTGCTTGCCCAAGAAGGTTGAGCAATCACCAAGTTCACGAGCAGTACGAGAGCGACAAAAACAATTTTGAGAAACGGCATATTTTTCTTCTTGATTTGAAATTACGGTTTGTTTCAACAAAAAACGTGATGAAAAAGTTGGAAGTTGCTTAATACTTTAGTAAGTATGAAGGCAGAATGATCGCCAGACTAATAGTTTTCTACAGAACTCAGGGTGACTTCTCTCGGTTTATTAGCTTAGGCAAACTGGATGTAACTGTGCATTTCACTGCATTTGTTATGACTTTATTTTAGACAAGTTGATTCAATAAAAGCAAATAGTCCTTGTTGTTAATTTCATAAATAAAAGTGATTGATTTTTAGCTAATCTCTAAAGCTAGAAAATATATGGTTCATGTCATTACGACTAGAACATGATAGGGCGCGAATTGGGAATATTCTTGAAGGGTTTGCCCAGTAGGCAATTTTGCTGCTTACATAGATATGTACTTGGATACCGACTCTTTAACCTTGTATTAATTCTCCAGCCTATTTCGATTCACCCAACGATTGATAAATTCGTTGTTGCGTTTAGACACCTTAATTTGTACTTGCTTGGAGCCTAACTTAACTATCTCGGCGGGAATTCTTTGGACATCGACAGAATCTCCGCGAGGCTTGTAGAGCCAAATAACTTTTTGACCTACTTGAAAATAGTCATAATTACTAACTAAGGAAGGAGGTGTTTCTGCCCAAGAAGGGCAAGCGACTACTAAGTTGATTAAAAATACTAAGACCACTAGAGAAATTGGGAAAACTTTCATTTTTTTTTAACCGATTACAAACTTTGAGTTTTGAATTTTGAATTTTGAATTGTTTTGCTGAGTCCGATCAAACACAGGCAGCTAACCGCTAAGGTAATTGGAGTCAACGAGGCACTGTCTAGGACAATAAAGGCACCTAAACCTATCAACACAAAGGGAACAAAACCGTTGCCGTAGCGGGTTAGCAGATTGTATATTGCAGGTTGGCAAGTCAGCTTGTACGTCACATAGCACCAAACCCCAACAAGTAACAAGAAGACTGCAATAATCACCAGTAAACTAGGGAGAGTAGTATTGGCAAACAAGGGCATATAAATACCTACATTGTCACTACCATTGGCGATGGTAATAGCTGCGACACTATAGCTTTGAGGAGACAAAAAACTACCGAAAGATGAAGGATGAGATAACTCTGTTTCCGACTCCGTATTTGTCTCTGAATCGCTTTCAGGATTCAGTAATCGGTTTAGCCCAACGGCGATGGGTACTAGACCCAAAAGACCAATCAATTGGGATGGTAAGACTAAGCCCCCTAGAAAACCAACCAAACTGGCAATCACCAAAGTACTGAAGCCTAGATACTGACCAATCACAATGTGCCGACGGCGGAAAGTTGCATTCACTTGGGAGAATAACAGCGTCAGAATGACCAAATCATCAATATTTGTGGCTGTAAAAGCTGTGATTCCTGTGGAAATTGTAGTAACGAGTCCGTTCATTTCTATTTCTCCTAAATCTTCACACCGGCGGTTGTCTACGTTAGTATCGGCCTATGTCTGCACATGTCTGGGAAACTGCTACTTGGTCAAGTGTGGAGGTGTAGCATCCCGAATTCAACTGGTAGGCTGTGTCTGAGGGGGATTCAATGGCAAATGTGTCATTTCACTCTGAGAACCCTGTTGAATAACAGCAAATATTCTTTTTGGTAAAAACTCTCAATGGATAGTTTAGATTAATAGTGCCAGATTCTCAGAGTTTTACTCACAAAAACATTGAGTAAAGTCGCATTCAGACTTTCAGGCTTTTAGGATGATGCAAAAAGCGGTTTTGGCACACTCTTAACGGCGGACGAATTTATCAAAAACTTTGTGATCGTCGCCAATTGGTTGCTCAACATTGAGGTTTTTGTTAGCAACAAATGTTTTGGGGAATTGAGCGCCAGTTTGAATATAAAGTCCTGGCAATACACTCACTTTCATCTCTTTAATCTCTTTGGCAGCAGGTACTAAACTTACTTTAAGCTCATTGAGAACTCGCTGTTGTTCTTTAACTATTTGAGTCAGTTCTGTTAGCTGTTGCGAATGCAAGTCATCCAATTTTTCATGGAGGAGTTCAATATTTTGTCCGGCTCTCAAATTCACTTGATGGTCAATTTCGGCGTTTCTCCGGTCAGTATCAGACTGGCGGTTTTGACTCATCAAAACAACTGGGGCGGTGTAGGCCGTTGATTGTTGTAGTTCTATAACATTGGGTTTGTTTGCGGGATTCATGTTGCACCTTCTAAGCGTTATTTCAATCTGTGTTTTGCCTGATGAATTTCAATGTATGCTGACCAAAAGATAAGAGCAAATACTCTTTGTTTTCAAAAGGATAACTAGAAGTGATTGTTAGTCCAGATTTATCCTCAAAGCATTGCCAAATATGACTTGCACCATGAAATAGCCAAATCATCCAGATTGTTGCTTCTAGGTAAGCCGTTTAGTTTGCCCCTGGTTGCAGCTTCCGTAACACTGCCTCAACGGCGATCGCTAGTTTGGTGGAAAAAATCATGGCTTATCATGAGAGATAGGCTCACGCCTACTCTAGGGCTGGATGCTTTACTGTAGAAGGTTTTATCCCAATGTCGTTCAAGCCATCAAACGCAGAGATAAAAAATAAGGGACTGGGGAAAAATCTTCTTCATCCCCATCCCCAATTACCAATTTCTAATTACCCACCACCAACAATCCACCACCAATCCCCAACCACCAACCACTGTCTTGGTGATGAATCATTGCATGACTGAAAAACACAATTGTAGAGACAAGGGTGAGTGCTCAACTCACCCCAGAGCATTACTTACTTGGTAGTACTTTCAGCAGTCTTACCAACCAGCATTGCAGCATTTTCTTCACTTTCCAAAATACCGAATTCAATCAACAAGTCTTCCAACTCTTCCATTTCAATAGGTGTAGGAATAGCTAGATTCTTGTTGTTGATGATCTTCGTCGCTAATGTCCGATATTCATTAGCTTGAGTGCTATCCGGTGCGTACTCGTTCACGGTCATCCGGCGCAATTCAGCGTGTTGCACTATGTTGTCGCGAGGTACATAGTGAATCATTTGGGTGTTCAAGCGTTTTGCCAGGGTTTCGATCAATTCGATTTCCCGGTCAACGTTACGGCTGTTACAAATCAAACCACCTAAGCGCACACCACCAGTGTGAGCATATTTCAGAACACCGCGAGCAATATTGTTCGCGGCATACATCGCCATCATTTCACCAGATGTCACGATGTAGATTTCTTGTGCCTTCCCTTCACGAATCGGCATGGCGAAACCACCGCAAACTACGTCACCTAATACGTCATAGGATACGAAATCAACGTCTGTGTATGCACCGTTTTCTTCCAAGAAGTTGATGGCGGTGATAATACCACGACCAGCACAACCTACACCTGGTTCTGGACCACCAGATTCTACGCAACGTACGTCCCGAAAGCCAGTGAGCATCACTTCATGGAGTTCTATATCTTCCACAGCACCACGTTCAGCAGCTAATTGAAGAACGCTTGTTTGAGCCTTGCTGTGCAGCATCAAACGGGTAGAGTCAGCTTTAGGATCGCAACCGACAATCAGAATGCGTTGACCCATTTCTGCCATAGCAGCTAGGGTGTTTTGAGAGGTGGTAGATTTACCAATACCGCCCTTACCGTAGAAAGCTATTTGTCTAATCTTGTCGTCAGTCATGGTTCGTGTTTTCCTAAAATTCTTGTGTTGGTGGGACTGAGTGTATATGTGAGGCGTTCACCCTTGGTGGAAGTGCCACCGGAGGTGCTCGCATCGCCCCAAAAATCGCTAAAATCCAGAACATATTCAAGTGTTAGTTAGGGTTCATTCATCATTGGTCATTAGTTATTAGCCAGTACAAATAACTGATAACTATTAACCAATAGCTCAATTAATTCGATTGCCAAGTTATAGCTATTGCCAGTTAAAACAATAAAAATCTAATCTTTTCTCAAATATTGAGAATGGTTGTCGCTAGAATTCTCATTTATGCAGAATTATTTATGCACAAGTTTTTGCCACACAACCATCCAACATGGCAATCCACTTTCACTCGTTCTACTTTCCAGTTTTGCTGGCATTATAGCCACTGAGAAAATATTACTGTAGGTGAAACTACCAATGTCTCAAATTATTGAGCAAATGTCGTACTAATAATTCTTCCAAGAATTTATGAGTATCACTAAGTCGGATATTGACTGATGTAGGGGAATAAATTCCAGCCCAAAGATAGCAGATACAGATGCCTTGCTAATACTGCATCAATAACACCTGATTCTATAGCTTGGGCAACATCTTAGTGACTTTTGACAATATGGTTAAATTCCAAGACATTGTGGAACAGCACCTGCTGTGCTTGAAGTTTTCGTTCCCAATGTAAGCGCTTGCCATAACCTAGTTCGCGGTTGAAGATGGTTGCTACCGCTCACACTAAGTTAGTAACTGTTCTAATTCCTATCGGGTTGCCAAATTTCACTAAGAGTCTTTCTTCCCAGACCCCAAGGATAATTACATCTGGCAGTTAATGCTAGTTAGTTTAGCCAATTATTACTGGCTCATACCCAGACAAGATCTAATTGACTTCAAGTTGTTAAGAAGCTGAATATCCTGCTTCCTGTGGCTTTGTATTTTCGCTGCAAAGAGTTATAGCGAACTGAAGTGGATTTACCAGAGCACAAGAAATATATTGAGCTTGCTTCAATTTATTCTTGAAGTTTTTTTGTTGTACTTTGTTTTTTTTGATTCCTATCAGAAGCATAACATAGATATTGCTAATTTATTTGCCCTTAGCTAATTATTTGCCAATCAGTAAAACTAGCTTAGAACTGGCTGATCAATAATTAATTAAATATGAATTAGTACTTTAGTAGCCTTGATTGCTAAATTGCTGTTTTCAGTAAAATTCTAGATGTATTGCTATCTAAAAACCTATACCATTGTTCAAAACTACCATCTATTATAATCAGGGGGTTGTATCTAGTTCATCCAAAAAGTCTAGCTCGCAACCCATCTCCACCTCACTCTTGAGCCTCATTCGCACACTGTATATATGTATAAGGATAAAAATCGGCGATGAGATTGTATCTTTATGTTTTAATTTGCTAACGAGGTTGTTATAGTATCAATTAATTTTATAAATTGTTATTTTATATACCTTTAGTTTATTAAGTTTTCGTCAAATAAAGATATTTATTTAATATGTGGTAGTTTGGCATTTTTGCAACTAGCTACCACAGTAGCTTGATTTATTGCAGAAATTACCAAGATGTTTTTACTTATTATACCGAAGACGGATATGAACCTGTCTTTTTTGCTCCTCAGCATTTGGCATTTTGGCAAAACATGACAAACTATCTATGATATATTGATTAAAATTGCAAGGATTGATGATAAGTAAAACATTTAGCACGGGTTAAAATACCGCTCTTGTTGTTGACTTGATTTGTCATTCCTACAACCTATTGAATTTTATTTGTGATATTTTTTCAGAGTCCAAGGTGTATTGCCACTTTCAAGCTATTAGGACGGGATCAACTCCCGTCCTTTCCTTTTAAGATTTGGGGATAGTGGGTACTATATCTATCTTAAAAATAGGCAACTATGCTGAAGGCAGTAAAGATTTTTTATCCGGCATGATGAACTAGAGTTTATAAACATCTCTTGCAAAAGTCCTATTGCCACTCTTGTTAGGTAGCAGGTAAAGGCGAAGGGAAAAAGGGAAATTTTATCCCTCTTCACTTCGCCTTTCCTTATTTTCTGTCAGCAGGTTAATTTCATATCAGATTTCAGGAGATTTGCACACATCCCATAGGAAGATGCTCTATTAAAAAAAGAATGAGTAAATTGGTTTGGGATGTTGTTATGCACTGGATTTATATCAAGGTTTGGCTCACTACCAAACCTTTTTCTATATCTATCTCGTCTAGCGGAGAATTGCTTGACTAAATAGAGCGAGGACTATTGATTGCTCTAGAGACAAACACAGTTTTGATGTGATGTCAACGCTTATATATTAAAGATATAGCTAAGAGCAAAGTTAAAACAGAAAAGTACTCCGCAGGATGCCGATAGTCACTGGGTCACTGTCCGGTGTATGACCAGGGTCTATGATATGAATTATCCCAGGTGTGATGTGGATGTTATCTGTGAGCCGGAAACGATAAAATGCTTCAATGTGAGTCGTTGTTCCTGGTTGTCCCCCAGCTAGTCCACCATTACCATTTATCAGTCCAGGGACATTGTTTCCGACAGGTAGGTCGCTACTAATGATCTTAGGAGGTTGTCCGACATAAATTCCGCCGAAGTTTCCCTTGGCAAATAAATCAGGGAAATTCAGATATACCATGTAATTTGTCGTCTCTACAGTTCCTGAAAGCCCCGGAATCTGAGAATTAGTATAACCACCCCAACCGCCCAAATTAATACCGCGTGTAATTTGCCAATTTACAGAAGCACCAACAGCATTTGTTTGTAGGGGTTGTCCAGTTTGTAAATTGCCTTCGGGGTCTTTGGAGCCAGTTAAGCAGTCATCGCCCACAAAAGTGAACATACAACCATTTGAGCCGTAATTGTTAACGTAATACAAAGAGAAATCAAGAGATTTAGTTGGTGCTACCTGCAATTGCACACCGGTGGTAGTGTTACCGTCAAATAAACCGCTTTCATTACCGGGATTGCCTGGGTTATTGCTAGAATAAACTGCCTGCAAACTGGCATTTTTGGCAAATTGCCAATCAAGAGCGACACCAGCGCGACCAAACCCCGTAAATAAAAGCGGGTTTCTTTGTCCAAATCGAGATAATGCACCGAGATCAGGGCCTAGTGTTCGGTTGAGACGGCGAAAATTAGTTACCAGATCCATGCCGGCTGCTCCTACTCTGAGGACTAAATTATCAGTAGCCTGCCAGTTAAAAAACAAGTCACTGATCAGCGGTTCAGGAGCAAGGTATTCATTGCCAAGTACAACATCACCATTAAAATTATTAAAAGCGTCAACACTAGTAAATCTAGGGGATGTCGCACCCTTAACATTGGTAATACTTGTCCATAAGAAAGTGCCGGGGGAGAATTGACTAACTAAATCCAGCCGTGTGTAGCTGATGACGTTAGCATTAGTGCCAATGTCATCAGTATCTTTTACTCCATCTCTAGGATTAACATCACCACGATTACTAGTCCGCCCTTGAACGTCAACTACAACTGTTCCATAAAGTTTTGTTGTGGGTGAGAATTGGTTGGCAGCAATTTCGGCGGTGCGGGCTTCTAACTTATCGACTCGACCCCGCAAAGTGGCTAATTCGGGGGCAAATTCAGTTTGTAATTTTTGTAAAGTTGCTAGATCTTCGCGGCTGCTTAAATCACTGCTGGCTGTAGCGATTAATTCATTGACTCTATCTAAGCAAGCATTGACACCTGCGGCAAATTCATATCGAGTTAAGGCGCGATTTCCGCGATAGGTGCTATCTGGATAACCCGCTATGCAGCCATAGCGTTCTACTAAAGACTGTAATGCTTGAAATGCCCAATCTGTAGCTTGTACGTCCTTGAGTTGAGACACCGATGTAACTTGTGCCATCGGATCGTCTGTGGGTTCTGAAGACTGATCCTCAGGGGAGATAGGGTTCAGGGGAAAATTTAAATTTATACTCTCGTCTGTCCCTGCACTCTCTTGTGCCTGAAGAAGTTCTGTATCTTTATACTCTTGGGCGATCGCTTTTTGTGTAACTCCGTTCACTGCCCCAACTATTAGCCATGCGAGTATCCAGGCTTTGCGATCGCTGCGGTCACTCAGTTTAACTTTCAATTTTTTACACCCTATTCATACTTGACTCAAGAGTGTATTCTTAATCCTCTGGCACTTACAAGAGGAAATGTGTGGATTTTGGATAAAATTAGACTTTTTTGTGCAAAGTTAGACTTAATAGTTATGGGCAAGTTTTAAAAGCGCAAGTATAAAAGAAAAACATCTTGCCTGAAAATATCCTCTGGAATGACTGAGAACTAATATGGCAAACCGCTGGCGTAAGCTGAAGCCAAGAGCTAATAAACTCAATCCGCCGCATAAAAGCGCAACTAAACGTGTTGCCGATAAACCTCAAAAAAAGTCGCCACGGGGAGGTTGGCTGTCGACAACTCTAGCGCTGGTGTTTTTGTTGGCCAGTGGCGGTTTAATTATGGCTTTTACCTGGATTAGTATTCTCTATATTTTCAATCCAGATCAGCTAGGCTGGCTGAATAAAATTTTACCAGCATGGGCACAAATCCCTCTTGGTAACCGCGAACGCCCCAAAACCCTCAAAGAAATTCAAGTCGGACTGAGTACACAAAAACAAATAGCTGGGGAAACTCTGTTTTTAGATGAAGCGGCACAAAACTCGTTTTTACTGCCTGTTTTTCAACAGCGTGCCAATTGTCAGTCTGATTGCCAAGAAATTGTGGAATTAAGGGTTTATCAGCGTTCAGACGACTTGGAATTCCAATCACAGCCAGAAACTTACTACTATCTAGCAACTCAACTACCGATAACTGAGGCTGAAGAATCCTTCGTAGACTCCCCCTGGCTCAAGGCTGCATCAGAAACCCAGGATGCTAAAGTTTCTTTACCTTTAACAGACGTGAAACGCTTTGAAGACCAGACACCATCATCAGGGGCTTGGTTTTCTTTGCGGGGGCAGCGTCAACAAGGAGCTAATGCGATCGCCTATGGTTATATTGTCTATTACAATCCTGAACGCACCAACCTATACCAAATGTTATCTTGGTCAAGTCTTAGTGGGCAACCGCCCAAATGGCAGCAGGTGACTGGTGGTGGTGTAAAAGAGTTAGTCTTAGATCAAACAGTAGGTTTAGAACCGCACTTGCAAGTTTACCAAGTCGAACCTGTCAAGTTATTCCTCAAACCGATTCAACTGGAGGAAATTACCCTCAAACCACCAGCCTTAGATGATTCTGCCTACAAAAATGCTCTATTACTTGCTCGTAGTGGTCTGTGGACACCAGCTTTTGAGTGGTTAAAATTTATTCAGAAACAGCGCCAAGGTGCTCTACCAGCGGCGGCACAAGCGCAAATGGATTTGATTCGCTTGCACTCCCAACTGACTAAAACCCAAGCTGATAAAAATTGGGCCAGTCCTAGTCAACAGGTTCTGGCAGACTTGATGGATGGTCGCTGGACAAAAGCTTTACAGGTGTTTGAGGCTTCGCCGAATAATGTCCAAGAAATTGGTAGCTTGCTCAAAACCCATAGAGAAAGGTTGTGGAATCGCGCAGCAGCGGCGTTGCAGGTAAACCCCAATAAACCAGAGGTGCAAGCTTGGGTGTCCCTAATGATCGCAATTCGCCAGGGAGAATCATCTGCTAATTCCTGGTTGCAGTCCCAGCCAAAAATCACCCCGAAAACTCTGGCCTACATCCAAGGTTTGTTAGCAAAGCTCAATGGTGAGGTGACAAAGTCGCAATTTCCCTCTCCGCATCCTAGCCAAATTGTCGGTTCGGTGCGAAAAATTATGCAAGTTAATCAAGGCGAGTGGCTAAAACCAGAACCCACAGCCGAATTGAAACTCACAGATAACCAAGTTTGGTATCAGGTGCAGGTGAGTGCATTTCATAACGGTCAAAGTTGGTTAAATGCACCTTTTGGGAATTTGCGTTTACCTAAAAATTCCCCAGGCAGATTTCTCTGGGAAAGTTTGGGGCTTAGTTCTGACTCAGCAATTAAAATAGTTGTCTGGCTACCAAATGGAGAACAGCAAATAACCACCGCCACTATTAAAGCGGTGCAATTGCGAGGTGGGGTTTTGCGCCTCTTAGCTGCTGGAGAATTAATTACCCAGATTCAAAACAATGCTCTCCAATCTAAGCCTCTAGCTTTGACGGATGCCGCACTGGAATGGGTGCAACCATCTCCCATCACTTTCCAAGAACTGTATCAACAGAATCCCCAAAGGGTAAAGGCAATGCTACCGACGGTGTGGCGTTCTTTACAGCAATCCGGTGATTTTCTGCCTGGTGCTATTCCTACCTTCCAGCAGATGCAGGAAAAATTGGGTGATTGGCCTGTGCAGGTAATTGATTTAACTAATAATGGCTCGCCTGAAGTAGTTCTGACTATTTCTCAGGCAGCCATAGCGTCTTTGAATCAGCAAGTATCTGGAAAATTGGCAGTAGTTAAAAATCAAGCCCATCCCCGTACCCTGATTGTGTCGGATAGTGGTAAGGTAATTTATACTGATTTTCGGATAAATTCCCCTCAAAAATTAATAGCGATCGCCAACCTTGGAGATGGGCAATCCCTTGCTTTGTTAGTAGAAAACCCTGATAGCTATAGTCTCAAGCGCTGGTCAGAGACTAATCAGCGCTTTGAATAATAGCTTTATTGACTAAAATTCAGACTAGAGCAGCATAGACAAATGTTGTCCAAAAAACTGAATTATTCCTCTTGGCTAGTAGCGTCTAGCCGTTGGCACTTCAGGTTTTGCAACTGCTCAAGCAGAGACTCTACCTCGGCTTGCAAATGCATAAATTTGGTTTGTTGATCGTCTTGATAATAAGCCTTGGTTAATTTGCTGGCACAGTTGCTCTGGGTGGAGTAATCGGCAACTCTAGATGAACAAGTAGACGTAGTCATAGCTAATTATTAAATTCACAACTCAACTCACACCATTAGAGATATTATAATAATGTAATTATAAACTTTATTACATTATTGTATAGTTTTGATCACATACTCTAATGGTTTTCTGGTTTAGTGATCAGTGACTGTGATCATGATACCTGTGTTACATAGAAAACATTTCCCCCGTGTGAAAAGTTTCCTTCCACTCGATGATACTTAGCTACACTTGGATGATAGGCGAATAATTGCGCTTGTATTACTTATCGCCCTATTATTAACGACTTATGCAAAAAACTACATAAAATACATTTATTTTTTGACCCCCCTTGGTTCTTCCTCACGGGTGTAAATTGGTTACAACAACACCATCCAGGGGACAAGAAGAACAAGGGAGATAAATCCTATCCCTGCTTTCTTTCTTAGATCCCTCACTCATCTTTTGATGAAAACCTACACCTGTAAGCTTTCATTTTTTGGCGAATTTGTTCAATCGGGGGTTCTTCTGACGGTTATGATAAATTGATATCCTATATAAAATAAAATTGGCAAGTGGGGCTTCTGCACCACAAAAAATCATATTTTTGGGGAATTAAGGTACTGGAATCTGGAAGCAAAGAAAAATTCTCTTTCTTTTGTTTCTTAATCCGCACTCCCCCATCTCAAATATCCAATCCCTAGTTAAAAAGTTTTAAATCCCGTGACTTTGAGCCTGTCTACTGCAAAATCTTATCGCCAACCCTGGCCCGGTCTGATAGAAGCCTATCGTGAATATTTGCCTGTCAGTGAACACACCCCTGTTGTCACTCTATTGGAGGGTAATACTCCCCTGATACCGGCGCCGGCGATCGCAGAACGCATTGGCCGACAAGTAAGGGTGTTTGTCAAATATGACGGTCTTAACCCCACTGGAAGCTTTAAAGACCGGGGAATGACAATGGCAATTTCTAAGGCTAAGGAAGCAGGCGCGAAGGCGGTAATTTGTGCCAGTACGGGCAATACCTCTGCCGCTGCCGCTGCTTATGCTAGGCGTGGAGGTATGAATGCCTTTGTGCTGATTCCCGATGGTTATGTGGCCCTGGGTAAATTAGCCCAGGCTCTACTTTATGGGGCAGAGGTGCTGGCTATTAAAGGAAATTTTGACCAAGCGCTGGAAATTGTCCGCGAAATGGCCGAAAGTTATCCGATCACTTTGGTCAATTCGGTGAATCCCTACCGCTTAGAAGGGCAGAAAACCGGAGCATTTGAAATTGTGGATGCTTTGGGTGACGCCCCAGATTGGCTGTGCATCCCCGTAGGTAATGCGGGTAATATCACAGCATATTGGATGGGTTTTTGTCAATATCATCAAGCAGGAAAGTGCGATCGCTTACCCCGGATGATGGGTTTCCAAGCAGCCGGTGCAGCCCCGTTAGTACATGGTCAGCCAGTGGCCCATCCAGAAACTTTAGCTACAGCGATTCGCATTGGCAATCCGGCTAGCTGGGAAAAAGCGATCGCCGCTCAATCAGCTAGTCAAGGAAGCTTCAAGGCTGTGACTGATGAAGAAATTCTCGATGCTTATCGACTTTTGGCATCATCAGAAGGGATTTTTTGTGAACCTGCCAGTGCTGCTTCTGTCGCAGGGCTATTGCAGGTTAAAGACCAAGTTCCGACTGGTGCAACAGTGGTTTGTATTCTCACCGGCAATGGTCTCAAAGACCCGGATACAGCGATTAAACATAGTCATAGTCAATTTAAACAGGGTATCCCCGCAGAACTCAAAGCAGTAGCTGAGGCAATGGGATTTTAACAATTCAAAATTCTTTCATTCAAAATTAAGGAGTTTCCTTTGTTTCTTTGAAAGCAGCACCCCGCTCTCGTGCCAAGCTGTCGATGGCATCACCCAAGGCGGTGGTGAGGCTTTTACGGGTTTGGGCGTGGTTGTCTTGTTCAAGTTTCAACGCTTGCAACAGGCGATCGCGTTCTTTCACAAGGGCGATGAATTTAGTTTTCAATTCCTCGACAGATTTTATTTGCGCTATTTCTTGTTGAATGGCGATCGCTGTTGCGGCGTCGGGGAGTGTTTTGGCGTCAATCCCCTGGAATTTATGTAGTTCTGCTTTCAGAGATGCGATCGCCTGTTGGGACATTTGGGCATCTGTGCGCCGTTGCTCTGCTTCTGTGTTAAAGAGTTTACGCCATTTTTGCGAACTTTCCCAAGCCTGATCACGCTCACCCTGAAGCTGCACCATCTGCTGTTTAAGAGCGTTAATTTCCGCTAGCCACTGTTGTGTTAAATGTGTAGATTTATCAATATTGTCCGTCATTATTTTGGTTAATTGTAGTAAATAGGTATTAAATAACACAGTCTAACCGAAAGTGGCGCTCCTCAATCAAAAAGCTTTTTCAGCTATCAAATCTTGGCTTAGGTAAAAATTTTAGCCCTTTCCTCTCGCTTGTAACCCAGTGTATGGGGTTAGCTCATATACTTAGTATAAGTTTACAAATAATCATTTGTGGAAAATGACGCCTTGGAAGTTCTTTTTCATTAAATTTATGATTCTCTCCTGGAAGTTCTATCTTGAGAATCATGTCTACTATTGGTTGAAAGGATTTTTCAAAAAAATTAACAAAAGTTTCCTGAAACTCCAGCGTTCTTACTCCCAAACTGCCATGATCTCAGATAAATTTACTTAATCTTGTACATTGTAAATATCTTCAGAAGATTGTTTATAATTTTTTTCTACACTTCCCATTTTTCTATTAATAGATGCAAATGCCACGTAATATCTGGCACAGTTAAGGTAACTAATCAGCTATAACTAAAATCATGGCTCACCGCCGCTTTATCAGCTTCTTTCGCCACCTCAATTGGCGCACCCTCAAAAAAACTTTTACCAAGACAATGGAAAGACGACTTTTGGGGCTGGCCTCAGAAATTGCCTTTAATGCCATATTGTCGCTGTTTCCAGCAATTCTTGCCCTGCTCACAGCTATTGGCTTATTGGCAGAATCCTTGCAAGACACCTTTAGAAAAATGGCAGTGCAACTGAGTCAAATCGCTCCAGAAGAAGTTCTGCGTCTGATTAGTGATTTTGCAACCACAGAAATTACTAATTCCAAAAATAGTGGTTTGTTTTCTCTCAGTTTTGTACTTGCCATTTGGACAGCTTCAGGGGCTATCAGTACGGCGATGACTGCATTTGATCAAATTCATCAAATTTCCCCCCAACATACGCGCCCATTTTGGAAAGCAAAACTCATCTCCCTCGGATTAACAATTGGTACCATCTTGCTGCTAATGCTGGCTTCTTTCTTAGTATTTATCAGCGACCTACTATTAGGAATGGTGGTGCAGAAAAATGCTTCTTTGGTCTTTTTATTGCATCTTTGGCAGCTGTTGCTTTGGCCTTTAGCTTTAGGTATGGTGGCTGCTGCCTTTGGCTTCATCTATCGCTATGGACCCAGCGTCTGGAACCCAGGTAGGCCGATGATGCCAGGAGCCGTTTTAGCAGCTATTTTCTGGGCGATTCTTTCGGCTCTATTTCGGCTGTACGTCTCAAATTTCGGCAACTATAACAAAGTCTATGGTGCCGTGGGGACTGTGATAGTTTTAATGCTGTGGCTGTGGATGAGTGCCTTTGTTCTCCTTGTAGGCGATCAATTAAATGTGACTGTCGGTGAAGATATCCACTCCCAGGCGTCAACTCGCGTTGGGGGAATTAAAAATTAAAAATAGTTTATAAAGGATTGTATTGTAAAGAAAAATGTAGCCCATTTTCTTGCCATGTGTTGTTCTGGGATTCCACAGGTAATAAAGGAATTCCCCAGTCAAGACGAGCTGTAAAGCGATCGCCTTGTGTCCAGCGCAAACCCAGACCAACAGCAGCTAGAGTACTAGGGTCAGGATCATCTCTACCAGTATTCCAGGCGATGCCAAAATCAGCAAAGGGGAGCACGTGTAATATACCTTCCTTTTTCGGTAAGCGGAAAATCGGCACTTGCACTTCAGCAGAAGCAAATGCGCCATTATCTGACAACAAATAATCTTGACGGTAGCCGCGAACATTCTCCTGACCACCTAAGCCAAACTGCTCTATAGGCACAAGTGTTCTGGATGTTAATTGTGTATTTGCACGTAGTAACAGCAAGGTTTCAGGAGCCAACAAGCGTGCCCACTGCCCTTGTCCCCGCCAAGCAAAAAAGCGTCCATCAGGAGCATCTTCATGATAGGTCGCATTAAACGCACCAGTGCCTAAGTTAAATTGCGATCGCAAGGCGAGCACTTCACGGCTGTTGCGAGCAGTCCATTCTTGAAAAAATCGCAACACAGATAACTTTGTGCGTCCTTCGTTATCCGCTCCCAGAGAAGGAAAAGGCAGTCGTTCTCCTTTGATATAAGTAGCTTCAGTTTCAGTTCTCGAAGCCGTCAAACCAAGGGCAAATTCTTGCTTGGGAGTTTGAAATAGAGGCTGGCGAAATGTCAGCTCGTAGTAATTAGAACTTGATTGAATATCTAAGTCGTCAAAAGGGCTTTCAATCACATTGCTGGATGCAGTGCCAAAGTTAAAAGTCAGCGTCCCGTTATGTGGATTAACTGGTATTGTGTAATTTGCTTCAAAGGCGTTGCTACCATCAGTATTGGTGTACCCTACACTCAAACCATCTCCCAATCCCAGTAAGTTGGCTTCAGACACATTTAATCGGCGTCGCAAACTACCAACGCTAGGCGATCGCCCATTATCCAAAACTACTTGGGTATTGAAAGTTTTTGCTTCCCTGATCTTGACTTGTAGCACACTCGCACCGGGACGCGACCCAGCTGAGAGTTCAGCAGACACATTTTGAATCAAAGGATTGAGTTGCAGTAATTGCAGCGCTTCTAGCAGCCGCTCCCGATTTAGAGGTGCCGTGGTGGCGATCGCTAGGCGACTGCGTACATAATTGGGGTTGAGTCGCCGAGTACTATCTTTCAGATAACCTACCTGGATATCTTCTAATTTACCTTCGACCACTTGAATTTTCACCACACCAGACTGGATGGTTTGAGGTGGAAGATAAGCACCAGAAGTAATGTAACCACGCTTAATATATAGCTCGGTGATTTTAGAACGAGCCTGAAATACTTCAGCCACAGAGATTGGTTTTTTGATCAAGTCTTTAGTTGCTTCAGCCAACTCTTCAGGACTAAAGACTGTACTGCCAACAACTTCAAAACGTTCAACAATGATAGTTGCGGTCGTATTAGCAGGAAAATTTTCATTAGGTGCGGCAGTTGGCTCAGAGGATGGAAGTAATTCTGCTGGTGGCGGAAGTAATTGGGGTGTAGGAAATGAAGGAGGTGAGGATGGTTGTACATCCTGCGATGGTGGGAGTTGTTGAGAAAGCACAGCATTGTCGTTTGCTAGTTGTCCAGTCTCTATAGTCTGCGCTTTCAGAGGTCTAGAAGTAATACTGCTAAACAATACAAATATACTCAGCTGCATCCAGGACAATGCCAGCTTCTTAGGGGATTTGTTAATCATTACACTTGGGGGAGTTTTGCTAGGAACTATGGAGTAATAAGGCTAATGCTTCAGAGATGAAGATGACTTAGTCATTGGCAGCGATTAACCACCCCTGAGCTTCTAGTGCATCATCTAGTGGTATATTTTATAGCCAATATAAATCTTATTTGACCTTAATTCCGATGCTATTACTCAAAAAAAGCCCAAATTATTAATTTACCTGCTAGATATACTCAGGACTACTGAAGCACCCCCACCATACCCTGATGAGGATGCGATCGCCACTGCCCAAAAAGCTTATGCCCGAATGGACTCAGAAGGACAACGCCGCGTGACTCAACTACACAAAGGCAATCGCCTCCAATTTAGTTACTGTAGGTGGTAAATCAATAAAATTACCTACTATTAGATGGGGCTCCCGTTGAAGTAAGAAGTAAATGTCTAGACTTGTCTAGGATTTATATAGCAGATTCGCACTCGTCAGGCTGTGACCTAATATGATATCTATATCGGATGTGAAGCGGATTGTTTTTTGCGACTTTGATGGCACAATCACAGTTGAAGAAAGCTTTGTGGCAGTTTTGAAAAAGTTTGCCCCGGAACTGTCTGCACAATTACTTCCCCAAATGTATACGCGACAGATGACACTACGAGAGGGTGTCAGAAAAATTCTGGAATCAATCCCCTCTTCACGCTATCCCGAAATTTTGGATTTTACTCAACCCCAACCAATCCGTCCTGGATTTGTAGAACTGCTAGATTTTCTAGATTCTCAAAAAGTACCCTTGGTGATTGTTTCTGGGGGTTTGCGGGGGATGGTGGAAGTGGTCTTGGGTCAGCTAATGCAGCGGGTTCATGCTATCCATGCAGCCGATGTAGATACCAGTGGAACGCATTTAAAAGTGCTGTCTGATTATGAGGGTGATACAGAACTAATTGCCAAGGTGCAGGTAATGGCAGAATATGCTGCTGAACAGACGATCGCGATTGGTGACTCGATCACCGACTTAAATATGGCAATTCATGCTTCTATTGTCTTTGCACGCGATCGCTTGGCCAAGCATCTAGATGAACATCAAAAACCCTACATTCTCTGGAATAATTTTGAGGAAGTACGCGATCATTTAGCGAAATCGTGGAGATGACTCACCAAAGTTTAAGCGATCGCCGTTTAGAATTAATCACTACTGCCCGTCACTTTTATCACCAAGGTTGGATGGTGGGAACTGCGGGAAATCTCTCAGTTCGTTTACCCGTAACGTCATTGTACTGAGATTTAGGAAAAACAAAACGTTAAATTTAAGAACATCGGAACGCAGAGTCAATAAGCTACGCTTATATTCTGTTCAACAAAAAGATGCCACGATGACTCGGATTATTGAAGATTTTATAAACTCCCTTAAAAAAAGAAAATGGTGATTCCTCATCGACCCCCTGCCTTCTCAATCCTGCGGATTGAATTGGTTAGAGGTCAATTCCTCATCACCCAAAAATTCATCTCATCACCTCCCTTCTCTGCGAGACGCTACGCGAACGGGTAGGTGAGAGGCTTCTTTTTGTTTCAGCTAAATTTTGAAGATTGCAGCGATGCCTGTGACGGGCTACACTTACGCACCAAAATAGATGTGGCATTCTGAAGTATCCTGATTTTCAGGCATTAATTTAAAATTCAGAGATGCAACATCGATGTGCCAACTGCTGGGAATGAATTGCAATGTACCCACGGATATTTGCTTTTCCTTTGAAGGGTTTTCTGCACGGGGAGGAAAAACCGATGATCATCGCGATGGTTGGGGTATTGCTTTCTTTGAAGGTAAAGGGTGTCGGATTTTTATAGATGCCAAACCCTCCATAGCTTCTCCCGTGGCCGAGTTAGTGCGGAGCTATCCCATCCACTCTACCCATGTGATTGCTCATATCCGCAAAGCTACCCAAGGAGAAATTACCCTACAAAACTGTCATCCTTTCCGTAGAGAACTGTGGGGACATTATTGGGTATTTGCTCACAACGGAAACTTGCCAAATTTTCATCCAGAAAACAAGGGCTTTTTTCGAGCCGTGGGTAACACCGATAGTGAGAAAGCATTTTGCTTGATGCTAGAAACCTTAAGACAACGCTTTCCTGAAGGTAAGCCTCCTCTAGAGGAACTATACCCGGTGCTACTTAAAGTCACAGAAAATCTGGCATCAATAGGCGTCTTTAACTACTTGCTGTCGGATGGGGAACACTTTTTTGCCCATTGCTCAACCAAACTCAGCTACATTGTGCGTCAAGCCCCCTTTGCTGCTGCTCACTTGATTGACCAAGATATGACTGTAGATTTTCGGGAATTGACTTCACAAAGCGATCGCGTCGCCGTGATCGCTACCACCCCCCTCACGGATAACGAAGTTTGGACGCCAATCCAACCAGGAGAACTACTAGTATTTCAAGATGGTTGGCCCCTGAAATTTGGGTAAAACAGGTTTGTAGGTACACAAGAAAAACTCTACTTTACCTGGGTGAGAACAAATGTATTTTTGTTGATGCTGACAAGTTTCTTAATAAGAAAGTGCCAGATTATATGTGTGATTGACTGTTGAGTCAGTCTGTAAATACTTATTCACTATCCCCATTACCTTATCGGTTTCTACTGGTTTGGTGATAAAGTCCGTAGCACCATATACCTTAGACCGAACTCGATCAAAAAGGCCATCACTGCCTGTTAAAATAACCAGCGGTGTATTGACAAAAACAGAACTCCGTCGTAACTGAGCGCAGAGTTCGTATCCGTTGACGACTGGCATCATTAAATCCAAAAAAATCAAGTCTGGCTTACTCTGAATGAGTATTGGTAGAGCTTGCACAGGATCTTGAATATTGATAAACCTTAGCCCCTTTGAGCCAATAATCCTCTCTAGCATTTTACAAACTTGGGGGCTATCATCCACACAAGCTATTAGTGGAGCATTCCTTGTCCTTAGTTGTGTATGTTGATAGTTGTTTTTGAGTTTAGTGACTGGTAAAGGCAAGTCGGATACTTCTACAAATTCCGTGATTCCTTTGTGGTTATAGGGCAGCAATGAACGAGTGACAGGCAATACACTCTGCTTCATTTTCACAGCTAAATCTCTGAGGCTATGTTTACCGTTAATGAACTTCTCAAAGTTTTTGTAGACAGCCGGGCTTACCTGCCGCTGGAGTTGCTCTGGTTTCCGCAGGACTACTGCTAAGTCAGGAGAAATACTTGCTAACCCAGATTCTGACCATTTATGCCAGGAGTCTTGCATTTGCTTGAGAGCCACACTTACACACACGGAACTGATTGGTGCTTCTAACCTTACTTCTTGTTGGTGTTCGCGAACAGCGGGGCATAGCCCATCGCAACTCAAAGAGGTAGAATTTGCCTGTTGAGCTAGATCAAATAAAAGTTCAGCTATTGTATTTTCCACAATAGCCTTAATCTGTTCCCGTTGAATTTGCTGTTTTTTATATAATTTTGCCAGGAGTTGATAATCCCAGTGATCTATTAATATATTTTCGGCGGTTAACTGTACCTGATCAATATCAATTTGAGGACAATTTTGAGCTAAATTTCTACGCCAACGCCGATTAGGATGAGTCCCTCCTGTTGCCCAAACTATCTGTCCCAGTTGATAGTAGAAAGTCCATTTATTTCCCTGGGAATTTTTGATATTTAATTCACCATTATATTGCTGTTGTGAACACTTTTTGAATTCACTAAATAGTTTATCCGATTCTATAAGTATTTGCTCAGTCATATTCTCGACCTTTTATCACTAAGTAAGCTATTGGGATATTTGGGCTTGCAGAATGAAAACACATCTAAGATACAATATCTTAAGTTTTATTAAAAAAAGTAAATACCGTATAAATACTGTTATTTATTTTACTGATATTTAGCTTGAGGAATATGTTCATTCCATCCTAAGAGGAAGAAGTAAGCCAAGATATGATGGTTACCCTGAGACTATGTGATCTTCATCACAGGCTAAAGTAAGGTTACTATCCAGCCTTGTCTGAATTAATAGAAGTGGGACTATCAGTACGAGTATCAAGCCATCTACTATGGGCTGTTTGTAAAGTAAAGCTTGAGGCGATGGGCAATCGGCCCACGTCCTGATGAGCGCAGACTTCTGAGAATTTGCTTGAGTCTGGCATTTCTACACCGTACAAAATCACCATAATTTGCGATCTGAGTTTTGATTTTTCAGAAACTTTCACACAGCCCTGACTTGCTGTCTGGGATGATCTAAGGCTAATTCAACATTAAGGAATATAAAGGATAGGTAAGACTACAAGTATCTACCTTCAGACTAATAAAACATCCCCTTTTATATCTCTTTAGATAGATGTTTTTTAAAGAACATATCAATTATGGGGTTTTACGTCTCCAGAACCCTTAAAGTTTTGATGATCCTGCCCATTGACAAAATTAACGAGAGAATCAAGGGTACAAATTTTCTCTGACGAAAGTTAAATCAGCTCTTCATAAATGCGATCGCATTCGTGAAGATCTTCTGGAGGTAGATGTTCTTGAAGGAGCAAAACCCACTGGCTGATTGTGATGATAAGTTGACAGTTAGAACTCAGATCAATTTAAATTCGCCATCAAACTGCTACAATCCCCATATTCCCTATCGAAAATGTGAGGTTTTTGCCGACATTGGCGATCGGATACTTGCAATCATCCATTACCATGAACTATATATACTGTATTCCCAGCGATGAACTGTAGATTTAGAGGAGAAGAGAGAATGAGTTTGTGGCAGCGCCAACTGAAACGATTGCAACTTATTGCCGAACAGAGAACCAATCGGTTCAGGCTAAATTCGCTCAATGGCTTTGTATCACTCTTTTTGGTAGGGACGGTCTTGAGTGTGGCACTTGCCGCCTGTTCTGGGGGAAACGTAAGTAATTCTACCAGCGAAACCCCTGCGGCTAATCCTGTTGCCAACAATAAACAGAATGTGGAATTAACCCTCGTGTCCTTTGCCGTCACCAAGGCAGCGCATGAAGCGATCATTCCTAAATTTGTGGCACAGTGGAAGAAAGACCATAACCAAACTGTCACCTTCAAGCAAAGCTATGGAGGGTCTGGTTCCCAAACTCGCGCCGTGATCGATGGTTTGGAAGCAGATGTTGTCCACTTGGCACTGGCGGGAGACACAGCAAAGATTGAAAAAGCTGGATTGATTCAGCCAGGATGGGAAAAGGAAGTTCCCAACAATGGCATTGTCTCCAGATCTGTGGCAGCACTAATCACTCGCCCAGGTAACCCCAAAGGTATCAAGGCCTGGGCCGATTTGGAGAAAGACGGAGTAAAACTAATTACCGCTGATCCCAAAACATCAGGTATTGCTAAGTGGAATTTCTTAGCGCTGTGGAATTCCGTGATTAAAACTGGGGGAGATGAGGCGAAAGCGACTGCATTTGTGACCAAGGTTTACAATAATGTACCAATTCTAACAAAAGATGCTCGCGAAGCCACGGATACATTTGCCAAGCAAGGTCAAGGGGATGCCCTAATCAACTACGAAAACGAAATTATCCTGGCACAACAAAAAGGCGAGAAGGTTGATTATGTAGTTCCTGATGTCAATATCTCCATCGATAATCCCATCGCCGTGGTGGATAAAAACGTCGATAAACACGGTAACCGTGAAGTAGCTGAAGGTTTTATCAAATTTCTCTATACTCCAGAGGCACAGCAGGAGTTTGTCAAATTGGGATTCAGACCTGCGGATCAGACTTTAGCCCAAACGAAGGAAGTTGCAGATAAATTTCCTAAAGTGAAAACTCTGGGTACGGTTCAGGACTTTGGCGGTTGGGAGGCTGTGGATAAGCAGTTCTTCGCAGACGGTGCTCTTTTTGACAAGATTCAAGCCCAAAAGAAACGGTAATTAGTTAATGCTCACTGGTCAGTTGTCAGTTGTCAGTGAAAAAAGAAGCAACTGATAACTTTATGGGCGGGGATACCCTGCCCCTAGCGGCAACTTACGTAAATTTTGAATTGTTTATGAGTCTATCTCCTTCTATACAAGTTAACGGTAAAACTCCAGTCTGGAAAACGTTCTTAGATCAATTGATTCGGCTTCCCTGGACTTGGAGGATTACCCTGGCATATCTGACAGTGATGTTATTTGTTCCCATCGCTGCCATGTTTCTGAAAGCGAGTACAGTACCTCCCACTAAATTTTGGGAAATCGCTACCAGTGAGATCGCACTAGCAACCTACAACGTCACTTTTGTTACCTCAATTTGTGCGGCTTTGCTCAATGGCGTTTTTGGGACTCTGATAGCTTGGGTTTTAGTCCGCTACAACTTTCCGTTCAAACGGATAATTGATGCCACAGTGGATTTACCCTTTGCCTTGCCAACGTCGGTCGCTGGATTAACACTGGCAACGGTTTACAGCGATAACGGCTGGATTGGTTCACTGCTGGCACCACTGGGAATTAAGGTATCCTTTACCCGTTTGGGTGTAGCAGTGGCGATGATATTTATCTCGCTGCCTTTTGTGGTGCGGACTGTACAACCTGTACTTCAGGAAATGGAACATGAGATTGAAGAAGCTGCCTGGTGTTTGGGTGCTTCTCAATGGCAAACTTTTTGGAAAGTGATTTTACCGCCTTTATTTCCGACAATTTTGACGGGAATGGCCTTGGGTTTTTCCCGTGCTGTTGGGGAGTATGGTTCGACGGTAATTATCTCTTCTAATACCCCTTTCCAAGATTTGATCGCACCTGTGCTGATTTTCCAACGCTTAGAGCAGTATGACTATTCTGGTGCAACTGTAATCGGTATAGTTCTATTAGCAATTTCCTTGGTGCTGCTACTGGCAATTAATTTCTTACAAGCGTGGGCAAGAAGATATGACCAGAGATAGAGCGAAACAGCAGCAGAGTTGGGTACCGACGGTTTTGATTGGAATTGCGATCGCCTATTTAGCCCTAGTTCAATATATCCCTGCTATCAACGTTTTTATCCAAGCTTTCCACAAGGGAGTAGGCCCATTTTTTGCCAACTTAACGCGACCTGAATTTATTCACGCAGCTTGGCTAACGCTGATACTGGCTGTGATTGCAGTGCCGATAAATACTGTGTTTGGATTATGTGCAGCTTGGGCCATCGCCCGCCATAAGTTCCCCGGACGCGCTATAGTTTTGAGCATTATTGACCTGCCTTTTTCCATCTCGCCAGTTGTTGCCGGATTAATGATTGTGCTACTTTATGGGCGGCAGGGGTGGTTTGGCCCTTGGCTCCAGGAGCATAATATCCAGATTGTCTTTGCCTTTCCTGGCATGATCTTGGCTACAGCATTCGTGAGTATGCCATTTGTTGCCAGGGAAGTAATTCCGGTGTTAGAAGAATTTGGCAGCGACCAAGAAGAAGCTGCTAAAACCTTAGGTGCAAACGATTGGCAAATATTTTGGCGCGTTACCCTGCCAAGTATCCGTTGGGGCTTACTCTACGGAATAATCTTGACCAATGCCAGAGCAATGGGTGAATTTGGGGCGGTTTCCGTGGTATCTGGCAACATTGCTAATACAACCCAGAGTTTACCACTATTTGTTGAGGACGCTTATAAACAGTATGAAACAGAAGCTGCCTTCTCTGCCGCTGTGTTGTTGGGATTGCTAGCAGTCGTAACTTTGGTGCTGAAGGAAATTCTCGAACGCAAAACCAGCATTAAAGATGTTGAATAGCACAACCAAGGGGTTAATTTTTGATATGGCCAGTGATCACAATACGCTGATCCGCAAACGGATTCAGGTCAGAGTTCCTAACGACTATCATCAGGAACCTGTCATTTCTCGCCTGGTGTCTAACTACGGACTGACTGTGAATATTACGGCGGCGCTTTTGGCTGCCAATGCTGTTGGTGATGGTTGGTTTAACCTGGAGTTACAAGGAACAGAAACCCAAATTCAAAATGGGTTGACTTATCTCCACGATTTGGAGTTGGAAGTTTGGGATGAGACTAAGGCGGGTGATTGGTAATACCAATTAAAAATTAAAAATTAAAACTTAAAAATCAAGAAATTCAGATTTCATCTGAGTCTCCAGGTTTGCATCTGTCTTATCCAATACCACAGATCCCCGACTTCTTAAAGAAGTCGGGGATCTTGTTTTTTTAGCCAAAAAATCCGGTAGAAGGTGGGAAACAAGCTATGCAACACACTTTAACTACCGTGGATTTTTTAATATTCAAAGCATTCCTGATTTATTCACTATCAAAGGTACCGACTCCAGGTTTCTGAGAGCGATGTTTTTCTTCTTCTTCGACAAATTGCTCAACTGCATAGACATCTGGCCAAACTGTCGCGCCGTGTTCATAAGCATCGATACCGACGCGATCAGCTTCGGGATCTACACGCAGGTGGCCGATTGCTTTGAGTCCACCGAACATCAAAAAGGCAAAGGCAATAGTGAAAAGGCAGATCGCCACTATACCTAAAAGTTGAATGCCTAGCAAATCAAAGCCACCGCCTAAAAATAGCCCAGCTTTTTTGTTCAGAGTTAGTTCTGACTGACCAAATAAGCCGATGGCGATCGTACCCATCATGCCATTAATGCCGTGAACGGCGAAGGCTCCCACTGGGTCATCAATGTGGAGTGATTCCACAAAATCAATTCCCCAGACTACCAAAATCCCACCAGTGAGTCCAATTACCACTGAAGCCCAAGGTGCGATAAAAGCGCAACCAGCAGTAATCCCTACTAATCCCGCTAGAGAACCGTTCAGACAATAAACTAAATCCCACTTACCTGAACGGAAGTATTGATAAAGTATCGCCGCAATAGCACCAGCACCAGCCCCAATGGTGGTATTAATGGTAACTAAACCAATTAAGCCTGGATTACCAGTACCAAGGGTAGAACCTGGGTTGAACCCGTACCAGCCAAACCAAAGAATCATCGTTCCCAAGGTCGCTAAACCCAAATTATGCGCTGGTGGGATTATTCCCCAAGCTGGACGACCAGGACGCGGGCCAAGTAAATAAGCACCAACTAGCGCTGTCCAACCACCGACGCTGTGAACGACAGAACTACCTGCAAAGTCATGGAAACTCATTTTGGCTAACCAGCCGTTAGCATTCCAAACCCAATGGACGATGATTGGGTAACTGATGCCACCCATAACGGCGCTGTAGATTAAATCACCAACAAAGTCCGTTCTTCCAGCCATAGAACCAGTTGTGATCGTACTGGCAGTTGCAGCGAAGGCAAACTGGAAGAAAAACAAGGTATAGGCGTTTAGCTGTGAGGGAATGCCTGGTACAGTCCCCATCGGAAATACACCGTCTACTGGTAGCTGGCTGAGGAAAAAGGTATCTGTACCAAAAAATCCGCCAGCACTTGTACCAAAAGCGATACCAAAGCCGACACCCCACCACACCAAAATGGTGACAGCAGCATCAATGAAGTTTTCCAATAAGGCATTAACTACACCTCTTTGGCGGAGCAAACCTGCTTCTAACATCGAAAAGCCGGTTTGCATGAAGAATACTAAAAATCCGGTTAGTAGTACCCAGGTAGTATCAATGGAAATTTGTAACTTTGTTGTTGTTTCTGCTAAAGAGTTGAGGGTTGGAGGATCTGCCGCCTGGACAACTGTCGGGGCACAAACTGCAAACACCATTGAACCTATCGCTAGCGCCAGTAGGCGGTGCCAGGGTCTAATACGCTTATTCATTGCTGATTTTTCCTGCTAGAAAAGCTGTAATTGATGTTCGTAAAATGCTTACCAAAACAAATTAATTTAATTAGGGTAATTAAACAAGGTTTAAACAAAACTTTTGGAAAATATTTGTCTCATGGTCTTTGTCAGTTGTTTAGTTTTTCTGAAATTTACAGGTTTTTTAAGGCTTATCAATAAGCCTGGTTGAGCGAAAAATAAATTAACCTTTTACGCTTATGCATAAACAGATTAATTTGACTGATTTTCTATTTACTAAAATAAAAAAATCTGTAGCCAAAAATACATTATTTTAAATGTAGTCACAATTAATACTCTGAGAGCATCAGAAAATCGACTTATATTCCTTACACCATCGGGATTTGCTGTGTTCAGAATATAAGAGCAAATTTTTATTAACTTTCTCTAAAAAATTAATTACTTTACTTTTGCTCACCATTAAAGGACAGCAAATACCGAAGTAATTGCTGAAAAATAGTCAACAAAGTTACTCTAAAAGAATGCTCATTTGCATCTCTGCGGAGGCTGTTATAATTAGAAAGTTCTATGTGTAATTCCTAGAACATCTGTTTTAAATATTGCTCATAACCGAGTTGTTCGAGTTTGGCTTGTTTTACTATTACCGATTCGGATAGGGTTTGGCGATATTCTTGGACTCTTTGCATTAATTCTGGTTGCTGGGTAGCCAAAATTTGCACTGCTAAAAGTCCGGCATTTTTAGCATTACCGATCGCCACTGTGGCTACGGGGATACCATCTGGCATTTGGACAATTGAATACAATGAATCAACGCCTTGCAAGTTACGGGTGGCTACGGGTACGCCAATTACGGGTAATGGCGTTAAAGATGCTACCATACCGGGGAGATGAGCTGCACCGCCCGCGCCAGCGATAATTACTTTAAGTCCGCGTTGGTGTGCAAGTTGTGCATATTCCACCATCCGTTGAGGGGTACGGTGGGCAGAAACGATCGCCACTTCGTACTCAACGGCAAATTCTGCACAAACTGCGATCGCTTCTTTCATCGTAGGCAAATCAGAATCGCTGCCCATAATAATACCGATTTGGGGACTCATAATAATTCAAAATTCAAAATTCAAAATTAAACTCTATCTTGATAAATATCACTGTTTAGACAGTATAAAGTCAGATTGTATGATCACAGCGACACAAAACCTCATCCCGACAAACCTAGATATTATCAACGCACGAGTACCAGGTTATCAAGATTTGCAGATGCTCTCGATTAACCAATTCGGGATAATTGAGCAGATTCTGCCAATGGGCACAGTTCCAGCCAAAGACTCGCAAGTGTTGGATGTCGCTGGTGACTGGATTTCCTTGGGTGGCGTTGATTTGCAAATTAACGGCGCTTTGGGTTTAGCATTTCCCGACTTATCAGCTGAAAATGCTCACATTATCCCAGAAATTTCCCAATTTTTGTGGGATGTCGGCGTAGATGGATATTTGCCAACCCTGGTGACAACTTCTGTAGAAAATATTCAGCGATCGCTAGCCGTCATTGCTAATCTTACAGCGGGTTCAGGTGCCCAGATTCTCGGAGTCCATCTAGAAGGTCCATTTTTAAACTACGGTAAGCGTGGCGCACATCCAGCAGAGTACCTGTTACCCCTCACCATGAATGAAGTGAAGCGGGTTTTAGGTGATTATGCCCATGTTGTCAAAGTCATTACCTTAGCACCAGAGTTAGACAGGACTGGCGAAGTAATTCCATATTTGCGTTCTTTAGGAATTACCGTCAGTTTAGGACATTCTCAAGCAACAGCAGAGCAAGCCCAACAAGCCTTTGCCCTAGGTGCCACAATGGTAACTCATGCTTTCAACGCCATGCCACCATTGCATCACCGTGAACCAGGGTTATTAGGCGCAGCAATTACCCATCCTGATGTCATGTGTAGCTTGATTGCTGATGGTCAGCACGTTTCGCCGATCATGTTGCAAATTCTCCTCGGTGCCAGTAAAGGGTTATTCCTCGTTAGCGACGCCCTCTCTCCTTTAGGATTACCCGATGGGGTGTATCCTTGGGATAGTCGGCAAATTGAAATTATCAACGGTACCGCCAGATTAGCCGATGGCACTTTATCGGGGACGACTTTACCCTTATTAGTAGGGGTGCAAAATTTAGTCAAGTGGGGGATAAGTGATGTTGAGAATGCTATATTCCTAGCTACAGATGCCCCCCGCTTGGCAATTAGTTTACCGGGAATTTCCCCAAATCAACCCGCTAATTTATTGCGCTGGCATGACGATGAAGCTACAAAAGAACTAACTTGGCAAAGATTAAGCTAAACTTTGCATCTTTGCACGATTGGGTGAGACATCATCCTGAAAAATCTATAATTTGAAAGATTGGGAACCATTCAAGATTAAGCTTCATGAACGCAGCCGACGATAAAACGATAGTTCGCGAGTATTTCAATTCCACAGGGTTTGACCGCTGGAAACGCATCTACGGTGATGGCGAAGTTAACAAAGTCCAGCTAGATATCCGCACTGGACACCAGCAAACTGTGGATACAGTCATCGGCTGGCTGAAAGCTGATAACAATTTAGCAGCGTTATCAATCTGTGATGCTGGCTGTGGTGTGGGTAGTCTCAGTATTCCCTTAGCAACAGATGGCGCCAAGATATATGCCAGTGATATATCCGAAAAAATGGTGACAGAAGCCAAAGAAAGAGGTTTAGCCACTTTGGGAACCGCCGAAAATCCCACTTTTGCTGTGCAGGATTTGGAATCTTTGAGTGGTAGTTATCACACCGTGATTTGTCTCGATGTTCTCATCCACTACCCCCAAGAAAAAGCAGATGAGATGATTTCTCACCTTTGTTCTTTGGCGCAATCGCGGATTATTCTCAGTTTTGCACCAAAAACCTGTGCCCTGACTATACTCAAGAAAATTGGCAGTTTCTTTCCAGGGCCGAGTAAAGCAACTCGTGCCTATTTGCACCGGGAGGCTGACGTTGTGAAAATACTGGAAAGTAACGGTTTTTCCATCCAACGACAGTCGATGACTAAAACTCGCTTCTACTTTTCTCGCTTGCTGGAAGCAACACGTAAGTAAGAGAAAAATCGCGGCAAAATAAATACTATATTTTTGCTGCGATTTGAGTAATACCACGGCATTTGGAATCTTACCGGAAGCTTGGAGGAAGTGAGGGTGAACTACTCAGACTTGCCTAGGGCTGAAGTCTGAGCTTCTGTGATCACAGGGGAGTGCCTAAGCTTAGACTTCCGCCCAAGCTTAGGACTTATCTGCCCTCCTACAGCAGAGACGGCTGAACCTTCCGCCTTGAGCATTCTGATGCCTTCTGCTCTAATATTTATCGCTGCGTTCCCGTCTCGGTCGTGATGAGTACCACAATGAGGACAAGTCCATTCACGGACAGCCAATGGCATCTCGCCAACTGAAGTGAAACAATGAGAACAGAGTCTAGAACTGGGAAACCATCTATCGATCTCAACCAACTTTCCGCCGTTACGTTCCAGTTTGTAAGCTAAAAAATTGGTGAATGTTGCCCAGCCTGCATCAGATATTGACTTGGCCAAATTATGATTGCGTACCATGCCTTTGACATGAAGGTTCTCTACTATGACAGCTTGGCTATCGCTGACCAACTTATAACTAAGTTTATGTAGAAAATCTTGTCGTGAGTTACTAACTCGCTCGTACACTTTGGCAACAACTTTTCTATATTTGGATCTTGAATTACTCCCTTGGAGCTTACGTGCTAACTTTTGTTGCTTGCGTTTAAGGTTTTTCTCATGCTTGGCAAGGTGTTTAGGGTTATCGTATTTAGACACTTTTTCGCCATCAGTGACAACTGCAAAGTGTTTCAACCCTAAGTCAATGCCATAGATTTTACACGCCACTTGCTTTATGCCGGGAACCCCTAGTCGAGCAGTGGCTGCTTCAGATGTTGTGGGGAAATCGCCCTCTATCTCCGTCAGGATAGATGCAAAATATTTACCTGATGGTGTTTTGCTTACGGTAACAGTCTTGATTTTTCCCTCAATCGGTCTATGTATTTTGGCTTTGACTATCCCAACGTTGCCGGGGAGTTTGACATTGCCATCTACAATTTTGACGTATTGAGGGTACTGAATTGACTGTTTACGATGTTTAGATTTGAAAAGAGGGAAACCTGCACGTTTCTCAAAAAAGTTTTTGTACGCAGTGGTCAGATTCAGTGTTGTAGCCTGCAAAACCTGGCTATAACAATCGGCTAACCATACTGTATCTTCAGCTTTCTTGAGTGAAGGAAGAAGTGCGTTGAGTGCCACGCGGCTAAGTCCTTTGCCCGTTTCTTTATAAGTCTCGATAGATTTATTTAGTGCATAATTCCACCACCAACGCGCACAACCAAAAGCCTGTGCTAATTGTTGTACTTGTTCTGTTGTTGGGTATAAACGGACTAAAACAGCCTTGTGTCGCACTTCCACATCACCTCCTGATTATCGGTATTTTAGCACAAATATATATTGTGTTAAACTAATTAAAGAAAATAATTGGTGAGCCAGCGCGTTGGGTATCCCGTCAGGGTGATTCGTCATCCATCCAGAATTTGTTTTTACTTTGTAAAAAATCAATTCCAGATGTAATCCTCATCACCCGCTCACAATCCCCATCTTAGGAGTACCTTGAAGATGGGGACTTCCGCGAACTGTTAAAATCGCAAGCAAGGTTTAATTCTGTTGTGGAAATATGAAGACTGCTGAAAAATTGGCCGCTGGTTGGTTACTCACACTCGGATTCATGTTTTTGACGCTATCAGTCTCAGCGGCACTTGAGGAAGCTAATACCCAGAAGGGAATTAAAATACCTATAGACGATTATGATTTTTATGCACCAAATTCCACTAATGAGAATGATAATAGGGCCGTTAGTGGTTTAATTTTTGGTGTCCCTAACTTTATTTTGGGGGGATGGTTAGCGTTGGGGTTGTACCGCGAAAGCCGAAGAAATAAAAAAGCGATTAATCAACAGGAGTGCGATCGCTTGCAATCGCAATTTTATCAAATGCTGCAACAAAATCATGGACGCGTCACTGTGTTAGGTTTTGCGATGCAGTCGCAACTACCAGCAGCAGCTGCTAGACAATATTTAGATGAGAAAGCTAAAGAATTCAATGCCAATTTTAAAGTGAATGAAGAAGGGGCGGTATCATATCATTTTGATGTCTAATTGAATTCCCCGGAAGGAATTCTTAGCTCTACCCCGTTAACTCTACACCAATTTACGGCTAAGTCTTATGACGCAGATTTTTGTCACCATAGCTGCCATTTTCGGCGGTTTGTCTGTTGCCGGTGGTGCTTTTGCTTCCCATGCCTTGCGGGAAAAACTCACTGAGCGATCGCTAGAAATTTTTGAAGTTGGCGCTCGCTACCAAATGTACCACGCTTTAGCACTGTTGTTAGTCGCCCTACTCATTAGCCGCACCCCAGCGCCACCAACTGCTTTAATAGCTAGTGGGTGGCTATTTATTATTGGTGTGACGATTTTCTCAGGTAGCTTGTACGCCTTGAGTTTAAGTGGTGTAAAATCCTTGGGAGCGATCGCACCACTGGGGGGAGTAGCATTGATGTCTGGGTGGGGTGCTTTAGCTTTGGCCGCTGGGAGTCTGAAGTTTTAAGATCTCTTAAGAGAAGCAGAAAGCAAATCCCGAAATTCCCAATGAACCAGATAAACATCGATAAACACGTCCTGAATTATCTGTGTTTATCTGTGGTTAAAAATAATCAACCAGGATTTTTGACTCGAAGTCTATTACTGCCTGGAATCTCTGCGAGATATTAGACTTTATTTTTAGGAAACATCCGCCGTCTACGCCCATTTTCAGACTCGTTACTCCGCAAAGGTACCACTTCTGCTTCACTACTTTCGCGTGCTACTCTAATCAGCAACCCAGCGGCTACCAAACTAGCAATCATGGAATTACCACCATAACTAAACATGGGCAAGGGTAAGCCAGTAGTTGGTAAGGAACCTGTAGCAACGCCAATATGCAGCAATGATTGTCCTACCATGACCGTTGTCACACCAATCGCCACTAGTCGATGTACTGGATTTTTTGCCTTCAGTGCCACAATTAATCCTAAAGTGGCAAATAATCCTAAGAGGATCAACAGCAGCGTACTACCAACAAAGCCAAACTCCTCGGCGAACACTGCAAAAATAAAATCGGTGTCCTGAATTGGTAAATAAAATAGCTTTTGTTGGGAAAGTCCAAATCCAGCACCCCAAGTTCTACCAGAACCTACGGCTAGCAAACTTTGTACCAACTGGTAACCATCCCCTGTAGCATCAGCCCAAGGATTGAGGAAGGACATCACCCGCTTCCGCTGATATTCTTTGATGCTAATACTGAGTAATGCTAAAAGGACTCCACCGACGGCTGTTCCGCCTAGGTACTTGTAAGGCAACCCAGCCGCTAGGGCAATGAGCCAAATTGTCATACCGCAGAGTGCTGTTGTACTCAGGTTAGGCTGGGCGAGAATTCCTAAAAGTACAAGACCGAAAACACCAAGCCAAGCCAAGCGAACTCCCCAACTCAGTCGTTCCCACTGACCAAAAAGCCGCGCACTTTGCAGGACTAAAAAGGGTTTAATCAATTCTGAAGGTTGAATGGGTATTGGCCCGATGGCTATCCACCGCGCTGCGTCAAAAGCTTTTTTTCCTAATCCTGGTATCAGGGTGACGAAAATTAAAATTAAAAATACCATCAAAAACCAATGAGATATCCCCAAAATTTTCCGTAAGGGGAGATTAACAATGATATTGAATAAGATGAAGGAAGCTAAGACCCAAAGAATTTGACGTTTAAAGTAGTACAACCCATCATGATGACGCGCATCAGCGATGGCATAGGATGCTGAAAATAGGACGATTAAGCCGGCAAACAGCCAAATCAATGTTAACCAACGCAATAACCGCGCCTCTAAAGCCCAGCTGGCTACGGAATCATCAAAAAATGGTATTAGGCGGCGTAGTTTCACAATTAGTTCAGGGGGATAAATTTTAGATTGAGAATTTCTGCTTGCTATCGGGTTTTTTCAATCTGATGCACCGCTTGGGTTGCGCCATTAATATAAGATGGCACAGATGGTAGTTTTAACAATGCTTCAAAAAAAAAGAGGTCGTAAAAGACCCCTTAAAAATTCACTAAAATAAACTTTGGTTTATAGCAATTACTACAGCCCAGCATTAGTACCTTGCTTACCGATTGCTAATTCTACCTTAACGATTTTGCCACCTGCTTTTTGAATGCGTTGTTGTTCGCGGAACCAGTTCTCATAGGGAACTAGCTTGGTGAAGTAGGTATTTTGCAGTTCCCGTTGGGTGCGAATTCTGGTTTGGCTAGGAATGCAAGCAGTGATTTTAAATAAACGGGACATGTTCTCTGAATCTCCTGAAGTGGCTATGGAAACTTTTTTTATCTCAAAATCTTGAGTGCAAATCTTTAATTAATCACTCCAAGGCTGGAAATCATGCGTAAATACTAGACCGCTAACACTCACAATCAATAAGCAATAGAACGTTCTAGCACTCACGATTGATTTCCAGACCTTAATAAAGCCGCACCTAAATTATTAAGTGCAAACTAGCTCTTAGCTCAAGCCAGAGGAGATATAGTCTAAGTAAACGCCCATTTCTTTACCAGCGTCAGAACCGACTAAGCTAGCGGTTACTTCTTTGATTGCTTGGATAGCTTGCACGGTAGCACCGATGGGTACACCCAAGGAGTTGTAGGTTTCCTTCAAGCCATTCAATACACGCTCTTCCAAAATGGAAGTGTCGCCAGCTAACATAGCGTAGGTAGCGTAGCGGAGGTAGTAATCCAAGTCGCGGATGCAAGCAGCATAGCGACGGGTGGTGTACATGTTACCACCGGGACGGGTGATGTCAGAGTACAGCAAAGATTTTGCTACAGCTTCTTTAACGATCGCAGCTGCGTTAGCGCTGATGGTGCCAGCAGCACGGACGCGCAGTTCGCCAGTTGAAAAGTAGCCTTTTAGCTTCTCCAGAGCAGCGGTGTCAAGGTATTTACCTTGAACGTCTGCGGAGTTAATTACAGAGGTAATTGCATCTTGAGCCATTTTGTTAATTCCTTATTTCCAAGAGTAGAGAAACAGTTTTACCCTACGCTAGGGCGCCAACTACGTAGTCAAAGTAGGAACCAGCTTCAGCAGCGTCTTCAACAGACAGCAGACCAGTAGCTACATTCTTAATTGCACGAACACCTTCAGCAACGGCTTCGATAGGAGTGCCTAGTGATCTGTACATTTCGCGAACACCAACGATACCAATTTCTTCGATGGGGGTGACATCACCAGCAACGATTCCGTAGGTAACGAGGCGGAGGTAGTAGTCCAAGTCACGCAGGCAGGTAGCAGTCAATTCTTGACCGTAAGCGTTACCACCAGGAGATACAACATCAGGGCGCTTTTGGAACAGTTGGTCGCCAGCTTGCTTAACTAAACGCTCGCGATTGTCTGTCAAAACTTGAGCAATGCGGAGGCGGCGTTCACCACTGCCAACAAAGCTCTTAATCCGATCTAACTCGCCAGGGCTGAGATAGCGGGCTTCTGCATCAGCATTCACGATAGCTTTCGTGACGATACTCATTAATGGATTCCTCCAAAACTAATAAAACCAGAATTTGATTAAACTGGTGCGACTATAAAATTGGTTTAGAGTAGCTTTGTTTGCTCGTTTTTTAGATACAGGAGTTGACAAACTGCCATAGCTAGTAAATTTCGCGATCGCTTGCGTAAATATCAACTACACAAGCGCTAAAACTCAACTACCTTCCGCCAAACATTTTCCGGCATTATGTTGAGCATTTATGACTGCTCTTAACACTTTGTAACATTGCTTTTCAGATTCACTGTGATTCGGGATATCTGAAAGCATTGTTACGAAAGGTTTCTCAGGGGTATTGGGTGGGTAATAGGTAATGAGTAAGAGATTTTTAAGAGTCCCCAGTCCCCAGTCCCCAATTCCCCTGAGTAGCGTTTTAGCGATCGCCTGCTCGTCCCGTTAAGACAGCGGGAGACAAACTAGACCAGGATTGTTTCACCAAGTCAGCTGCCGCCTGTACACTGCCGAGGTAGTTACCTGCTGGCAGCGATGGGAAGCGTGGGTAAGGCACCACATCTTCACCAAAGTAACGGGCGTACTCTGGGCTATCGATGATCGCCTCTACAGCCGCTCTCAAACCGCTATCAGCCAGCAACTTGTTATACTGGCGAATTTCGCCCTGAGTGGCGGGTGCGCGTCCCAATAGGTGACGGAATAGGAACTCAATCACTTTGGTGTTGGGATAAGGCGTATAGAAACGTTTGCGATAGATTTCTGAACTAGCTAGTTCACGGACAAACTCACGGACGGTAATTTCCCCGTTACGCAGTTTGCTGTCTAGTTCAGTCCGGCGGTAATAATCGGGAATCTGACCGCTAAATACATCCAACACTTGAACGTAAATGGCGTTGATTACCTGTTGCCTTTCTGGTTGATTTGTGCCATCGGTGAGGCGGTAAATCCTTACTGGTTTGCGGCGGCTCGTACCTACACCCACTTCTACCGACTGTCCACGACCATCGTTGTAAGAACGACCCAATTCAATGAACAAGGGCTTAGTCTTGTCCACTTGCTTCGCGGATGCTGCCAAGTCTGCGATCGCCTGCGCCAAAATCGGCGTATTTTCAGATTTGATACGAGACTTCACTGTCTTAAAGCTAGGTACAACCACATCATCATTCTGCTTAGTTAGCTGGTTGTAAAGCTTTTCAGTATTCGGGAAGTTAGCCGCAGGTAGGGTTGGGAAGCGACGGTAAGGCACTGTATCTTCACCAAACACCTCGCGATACTCCGCACTGTTCACCAGAGCACCAATAAAGGCACGAATACCTTGAGTAGCCAAAATCTGGTTGTATTTACGGATTTCCGCCTGGTCGATGGGTGCTCGTCCCAAGAAGTGCTTAGTTCCCAACTCAATTACCTTGGTGTTGGGGTAAGGTGTGTAGAATTCTTTCAGGTAGAGGTTCGAGTAACCCAAACCTTCGATAAATTCCTTAACGGAAATTTCACCGTTCCCCAGCTTGCTAACTAAGGCAGTGAATTCGTTCTGAGCAATGTAAGGTGCCACATCACGTTCAAAAATCTGGCGATAAGCAGCACTGATCAAAGTTTGTACGGCAACTTTGTCGCCAGTAGCCGCCACCAACTTAAAGACTTTCGTCTGTTCGCGCACCTTTGTCACACCTTGATTGATGCGGAACTCAATATCCGGTTCTGTCCGCGCTTCTGTGACTGTACCCAGTTCCACAAAGCGTGGCGTTTCTTGTTTCTCAAGTTTGCCGCCGACATCTTCGCGAATACTGCCAACCCGTAAGCGTCGTAGAGCCTCACCACTAGGAGTCAGATACCGTTCAAAAGGAACCGTATCTTCACCAAATGCCTCACTGTACTCTGGGGTATCTAGGATGGCGTCTACTACGGCGTAAAAGCCCTTCTTAGAGGCAATGTCAAAGTACTTATTGTTTTCTTGACGGCCGTAAGTCGGACGACCCAACAAGCGGCGGTGGATGTACTCGATTGCCTTACAAACATACAGCGGTGTCCAGTACAAGCTGCGGAATAAATCCGACTTAGCCAGAGCACGCACAAACTCCCGCAGCGAAATTTCGCCGTTTTCCAGCTTAATTTCTTGCACTTTCAGGCGCTGACCTTCATAGACATCGCGACCGAAAACTTGCAGGTAAGTAGCTTTAATTATCGCCTGCGTGGAGCTTTCAGAGAATTTGACACTCGCGCCCTTAGCAGCCTTTTTGCCAATAGTGCCAGGAAGTTGATCTAACTTGAACACCTTGGGACCAAAAGAACCAGGAGCCACACCCCGCGCTTGGGGATTGCTATTTTGGTTATTAATACCAGGCCCTTGGTGAATCAGGATGCGTTTGGTATCCTTACCAAAAGGAGCCGGGCTGGTGCTGGGGTTACGAGTTTCTTTCGGGAAAATCGCCCCAAATTGAATTTCCAAGGGGTCATTACCAGAACCGTAGGGATGTTGATCTGGTAATGGGCGATCGTAAGCAGCGAATGTGGTAATAAACTGAGGTACCTTGCGGAAAGGCGCACTGTAGTTAAACAGGTCTTGCTGTTGTCCCCAGTTGCGGCATTCTTGTGCTTCTTGTCCCAAACCCCGGATGTAGGGTACTGTCTCTTCGCCAAAGTAGTCTGAGTATTCTTCAGAATCCACCAAAGCATCTACTAAGGCTGCTAGACCACCTTGGGAAATAATCGCGAAATACTTTTGTACTTCTTCGCGGCTACTTGGCCCCCGTCCCAGAATATGACGGAAAGCCAATTCGATAACTCGGCTGTTAATAAAAGGCTGGTAAAACTGTTTTTGGTAAAGGGGAGATTTTGCGAGACGACGGACAAACTCTTTGAGCGAGATGTCGCCATTTTTCACCTTAGATTCGAGGTCGGATACCGACAAGCTGTAAGCACGGGTAATGTCGCGCTCAAAGATTTGCCGATAGGCTGCTTTGACCACCTCATTTTTTTCGCTAGATGACAACCCAGGCTTCATCACATACTTGGGACGCCGTTCTGCCGCACTAAAATAAATCTGCGGCAGTTGCAACCCTTGTTGGTCACCGGAGGGACGTTGGCGTAGTTTGGTTGAAGGTGTGGGTGCTTTGAATTCTGTCAGCAAAACATCCATGTACTGAGACACAATCTCTGTTGCCTCAGCATCTTTACGGAAAAAGGAAAGCGCCGCTGCTTTAATTTCCTGCAAAGCCACCAGGGTTGCTTCACCAGAGCAGGCATTTTCAATAATTTCCCGCAAACCTCGTGTATTCACCACGATGATATTGGGGTCGCCAGCAACGATCGCATAAGTAGCATAGCGCAAGAACCACGACAAGTCCCGTAAGCTCTTCGCCATATTGCTTGGACCATAACGGGCAATGTTAATTGGTCTAAAGCCTGGAGGTGTCGGTCCGCCAGATGAGGTGTTAAAGATGGAGCGCAAATTTTCCAGGAACCCACCACGACTTTCAACGTAGGTTACAGTTCCCAGCTTCATGCCCTCTTGAACATCACCACCGCCAGCAGTAGCCATTGCTAACTCTCGTTCTCTGGGCTTTTCTAAAAAAGCCATTGGCGAACCACCGACAAAAATCCGGTTGGCAGCCCGAGATACAATAATCTCCGAATTTTCCGTTAGCGTCTGGGCAATATCTAGACGCTTTGCACCTGATGCAAAATAACTTGCTAATTCATTCAGTTCGCCATTTCCCAAAAAGCGGTCTTGTTGTTCCGCTTGGGAAATTGTCGCCACAGCTAGGGTTTGATATAGTTGCGGACGCGCAACTGAGCTTCCACCACTTGCCTTAACACTCATTGGATTTGTAAAACTCCCATCATTATTATTTATGTGTTAAGTCTGGGTTGTTTTGAAGCTTGACACATCACCGTGGATATGCCTTATGTCTTTAGAGTACCGCCTTCAAAACTGCCAGTAAATTAACCCAGTTAGTTTTTAGATTAGAACGTTTTGCGTTTTACCTGGTGATTTATTAAGAAGTGTGTAGAACTTGTAGCCCGAATACGTCAGGTTGAGAATGTAGATACTTCAGCTTGGTCGAGATCAAACCTAAGTTTTGTATCTAAAACAGTTAAGTTTTCTCATCCCCAGTAGACATAAATTAATTTATACCTTGTATTTTGGTTCACTGATTTCTAACGCCACAAGTATTTTAGCGAGTTAATCTTGTAGCTATCAGGATGGAGATTCTCCGTAAAATAGATGTTTAAAAGTAATAAATTTAAATTAGTTTACCGTACTACTGTGTCTGCTCTGGCTGTGGCGTTAGCTATCACTCCCGCTTATGCACTACCAGGACAAAATATTAATACCGTCATCAAGTGGGCAAAAACCAAACCCCAACTACCAACCCTGAAATATAACAGCGACGCACATGGTTATGACGGCACGAAGGGAAATTTGTATTTTTATGCTGATGTCCCTGCTGAGAATGGGACGGTAGCTAAAGAGGGCATAACCGTCAGTGGTGACTCTAGCTTAAAATTCACCACGAAAAACGCTAAGGCAGTAAAACTGTTGCAAAATATCTATAATTCCAATATTGCCACTGATTTTCGCGAGTCTCGATACATCACAAAAGTTGGTCGAGACCAGTTTGCTCGTGGCAAAAAGTATGGTTACATTACTGCTGAGGTGCAGGGCGGAACTAATTTACAGATCATTCCCCTGAATAAATTGCAGGGAGAAATAGACAGCGCCAAATATTGCCAAACTCATCAATGTGACCTTTGAACATAGGCTTTATTAACAAATAAAGGCACGCAGTTACTAACATTGCAAGCGGCTGCCAGTTCAACGTCTGACTCAAACCCCTTTGCAATCAACTCTTTACCAGAACTAGATTTTTTCAAGTACCCCAGCAAATCATGCTGGAAAGTCTGAAATGTTGCCACAGCCATTGCTGCTTCTGGCGATAAACTGCCATGCAAGTAACTGAGAATTGCCCCAGCACCAATTAAGTCTTCAAATGCAGGTCGTAGGCTACCATCTTCTTTCCATCTCTCACCAGCAGGAATCACGGCAATTTTACTACCATACCTTTGGGCAAACTGTGCCACAGCTTCACAATTTCGCAAGCATCCAGCCAAGGTTGGTGTATTCCCAGTCAGCAAGGTGAGGGTAGAACCATTGAGTGAGGGCAAAACCAGTCGAGTTCCCGCAGGAACCTGCATCAGCGATGTGGGTGAGAGAGTATATCTACTTGTAGACAACCGATGACTTGCCAACTCTGCCTGCACTGACTGGGCATAATCTACGACTGTTTCATCTCTCATGCCATAGGGAAAAATTATCGCCCCATTGTTGGTGGCAATTTCCACACTGGTGGAAAAAGAAAGCACATCAACTATCACAACCACATCACTGATGGGAGCAAGTTGAGCAATTCCTTGTGCACCCCACTCGCAGCGCAAATCAAACTCTGATTGGTCGTAAATCATCGTATTTGCTGTTGTGTTGCTTTTTGTAGGATGAGCGTCTCACTCGTCCAAAGGTAATTCTTTGTGTATCTTAGTGTCCAGCATTCGATACACTCAGAATTGCTGCGATGTTTCTCCAAAAATGTCAGATTCCCAAACCGTTAGTGCTGCTGTTGCCAAACTCTACGATACCTATCCGTTTCCACCAGAACCGCTACTAGATGAACCACCACCTGGTTATAACTGGCGTTGGAATTGGTTAGCTGCTTACAGCTTTTGCACTGGACAGAAGCCGCAAAAACAAGATATTCGGATTTTAGATGCTGGATGTGGTTCTGGGGTAAGTACTGAATACTTAGTGCATCTCAACCCCCAAGCCCAGGTAGTCGGCATTGACTTAAGTGCAGGTACGTTAGAAGTGGCAAAGGAACGCTGTAAACGTTCTGGTGCTGACCGTGTGGAGTTTCATCACCTCAGCTTGTACGATGTGGAACAGTTACCGGGTGAGTTTGATTTAATTAACTGCGTTGGCGTTTTGCACCACTTACCTGACCCGATTCGCGGTATTCAAGCTTTGGCGAAGAAGTTAGCCCCTGGCGGTTTGATGCATATTTTTGTTTATGGGGAGTTGGGACGCTGGGAAATCCAACTGATGCAAAAAGCGATCGCACTTCTCCAAGGTAACAAACAGGGCGACTACCGCGATGGTGTCCAAGTCGGGCGACAAATATTTGCTTCATTACCAGAAAAAAACCGAATCGTCAAGCGAGAAAAAGAACGCTGGTCAATGGAAAACCAAAGGGATGAATGCTTCGCCGACATGTATGTTCATCCTCAAGAGATCGACTACAACATTGAAACCCTGTTTGAATTAATAGATGCTTCCGGACTGGAGTTTGTTGGCTTCTCAAATCCTGGTTTCTGGCAGTTGGAGAGGCTGTTGAGTAAAGCACCAGAGTTGATTGAACGGGCTACAGAATTAAGCGATCGCCAGCGTTACCGCCTGATAGAATTACTAGATCCAGAAGTCAGCCATTACGAGTTTTTCCTCTCTCGTCCTCCTCTGAGCAAAGCTGACTGGTCAGAGGATCATGCCCTATTGACGGCAATTCCCGAACTGAATCCTTGTATTGATGGCTTTCCTAGTCGATGTCTATTTAATTCCGATTACCAGATTGTTAACTTGTCAGAAGCAGAATTTGAATTTCTGCAAGGGTGTAATGCTTCCTTAACAGTGGCAGAGATTTTGGCAAGGGTGCAACTTGGTTTAGATGGGGTAAGAACACTGCTTAATCAACAGTTGATTTTATTGACGCCGATCTAAAAGTCCTGCTCTATTTTGGCAACTCTTTGTAATGGTTAAAAGTGGGCGAGTAGCACCCCAATAGCTGTAGAAATTGAGCAGTAGACGTTTTGATCTTAGCGAGAAGTGCGATCGCTCTCCATGCCTTTGGCGCGGCGTAGCTCATCGCTTCTCAGGCTGACTAAGTAGTAACTAATGTGATTGATAACAACTTCATCCCACCACCCAGGCGTCAATGATACCAAGATTAGAGAAACAGGCATCCACTAGAAATAAGGTAAAATGGCAATTTTGCAGTTTTAATTAGGTATTTACTCCTTTTATCTGCCTCATTCCCCCTCTTTCTCTTTCTCCACACCACTCTCTTGGCTTGTGACTGTTTGTTGGCAAGAAGTTAATTGTTTTTTTCTAAAGTATTGTTACTGGATCGTGATATGATTCAGCTGACTGAATGTGCAGTCACCATCATAGTTAACTGTACTGGTTTCAAGTCTCGTGAGCTTGTCAGACGAATCAATTACACCCACTCCGACAACAGAACAAGATGCTCAACCTGGTTTTGAGGGCACAGAACCAGTAGACTCTTCTATGCAGGAGTTCTATCAGCTCTATCAGGAGTTGTTAGTAACCACACTTGCCTTGACAGGGATTGTTTTTGTCTCTGTGTGGATTTTCTACTCCCTAAACATCGCCCTAAATTATCTCTTAGGGGCGTGTGCAGGTGTGCTTTACTTGAGGATGTTGGCAAAAGATGTTGAGGGTTTGGGCCGAGAGAAACAATCGCTGAGTAAAACTCGGTTAGCCTTATTAGTAGCTCTGCTTCTACTGGCATCGCGGTGGAACCAGCTGCAAATACTGCCCATATTCTTGGGATTTCTCACCTATAAAGCCACACTCATCATCTACGTAGTTAGGGTGGCGTTTGACTCTGACTCATCAAAGCTCCGGCAACCTTAAAAGGCTCACGCAATATTTGCGCGAGGGATATCCACACCGCAAAATTGCTCCTCTTCTCCAGGTAATATTGGAGAAACGCATTGAAATGGAAAGAAAATGTTGAATTTTCTGAACTTCTACTCAGTTCCACTTGCCGAATTGGAAGTGGGAAAACATCTGTACTGGCAAATAGGTAACTTGAAGCTACATGGCCAGGTGTTTCTCACCTCTTGGTTTGTTATTGGCTCTCTCGTGCTAGTTTCCGTCTTGGCAAGCAGTAACATCAAAAGAATTCCTAGTGGCCTACAGAATTTAATGGAATTCGCCCTAGAATTCATTCGGGATTTGGCTAAAAACCAAATTGGCGAGAAAGAATATCGCCCTTGGGTGCCGTTTGTTGGCACTTTGTTTTTGTTCATTTTTGTGTCAAATTGGTCAGGGGCACTAGTTCCGTTTAAGCTAATTAAGCTACCAGAAGGTGAACTAACAGCGCCCACAAGCGACATCAATACAACTGTTGCCTTGGCACTGTTGACATCATTAGCGTATTTTTACGCTGGATTCAGCAAAAAGGGTTTAGGGTACTTTGGCAACTACGTCCAACCAGTATCGTTCATGTTGCCTTTCAAGATTATTGAAGACTTCACTAAGCCCCTTTCCCTAAGCTTCCGTTTATTCGGTAACATCTTAGCTGATGAACTGGTAGTGGGAGTGCTGGTACTGCTAGTGCCCTTGTTCGTGCCTTTGCCAGTAATGGCTTTGGGACTATTTACCAGCGCCATTCAGGCACTAATTTTTGCCACCTTAGCTGCTGCTTACATCGGCGAAGCGATGGAAGATCATCATGGTGGCGAGGAGCATGAGGGGCATTAAAACACCCTCAGATGATAACTCACTTTTCAGTGACCTCAGTGCAACCGGAGTGGAAAATTCCCAATCCCTGAGTTCAGCACATTGGTAGGCGCTGAAAAAGGGGTGAATGTAAACTACAACTTCAAGACCCGTTCGATTCAGTAAAGTAAGGAAAGAATATCATGGATCCATTGGTTTCTGCTGCTTCCGTCATCGCTGCTGCTCTAGCTGTTGGTTTGGCTGCAATCGGCCCCGGTATTGGTCAAGGTAATGCAGCCGGACAAGCTGTAGAAGGTATTGCTCGTCAGCCAGAAGCTGAAGGCAAAATTCGCGGTACATTGCTGTTAAGCTTGGCATTCATGGAAGCGCTAACCATCTACGGTCTAGTAGTTGCTCTAGTGCTATTGTTTGCTAACCCCTTCGCATAATCAGTGCTGAGTTCTGGGTAATGAGTGCTGAGTAGAAAAGTTAGGGGTCTGACTCCTAACTCCTAACTCAGGAATCATTACTCAGGACTAAAATAGTAGATAGGAATAAGCAACCATGACACACTGGATCACCTTATTGGCTGTAGAAAAGGTTGCCAAAGAAGGGGGACTTTTTGATTTAGATGCTACCCTGCCTTTGATGGCAATCCAGTTTCTACTTCTAGCCCTTGTATTGAACGCAACTCTTTACAAACCACTGGGCAATGCTATTGATGGACGGAATGAATACATCCGCAAAAATCAATTAGACGCTCAGGAACGCTTGTCAAAAACGGAAAAATTGGCGCAGCAATATGAGCAAGACCTAGCAGGAGCTAGACGTCAAGCGCAAGCAATTATTGCCACAGCTCAAGCCGAAGCCCAAAAAATCGCTGCTCAGAAAATCGCAGCAGCGCAACAAGAAGCCCAAGCAAAAAGAGAACAAGCATCTGGTGAAATTGAACAGCAAAAACAACAAGCTCTGGCTTCGTTAGAGCAACAAGTAGATGCCCTCAGTCGCCAAATGTTAGTCAAGCTTTTAGGAGCCGATCTGGTAAACCAGCGCTAACTCACAAAAACTTAGATTGGAAACGTTAAGAGACATTGTCAAAAATGACTTGCCAAACATCAGTTGGCAGCGTCAGATAATGTTAGGCAATGGCAGCGCAGTTGTGGATGAAAAATCATGGGGACTTTTTTACTGTTGATGGCCGAAGCTAGCGCCGTCGGAGGTGAATTGGCAGGCAGGGAGGCAGAAGGTGGGTTTAGTCTAAACACAAATATTTTTGACGCCAACCTGATTAACCTAGCCATTATTATTACTGTGCTGTTTGTGTTCGGGCGCAAAGTTCTGGGTAACACCCTGAAAACTCGCCGCGAAACTATTGAAACAGCAATTAAGGGTGCAGAGCAGCGAGCAACGGATGCAGCAAAGCGACTGAAAGAGGCGCAGCAAAACCTGGAGCGAGCTACAGCAGAAGCTGAAAGAATCAGAAAAGCAGCCGATGAGAACGCTCAAGCTGCTAAAGAAGCAATTCTAGCACAAGCTGCTGTAGATATTGAACGCTTGCAGGAAGCAGGGGCAGCTGACTTAAGTGCAGAACTAGATAAAGCGATCGCTCAACTGCGGCAGAGGGTAGTTGCTTTGGCATTGCAAAAAGTCGAGACGCAACTCAAAGGCGGAATTGCTGACGATGCTCAACAAATTTTAATTGACCGCAGCATCGCACAACTGGGAGGCGAAGGATGATCAGTAACATAGCAATAGCCAAAGTAGCCCAGTCTTACGCACAAGCCCTGTTGTCGATAGCGCAATCGAAAAACTTGACAGAAGAGATCGGGGGAGATGCGCGTACTCTCCAGAGCCTGCTATCGGGCAACAAAGATCTACAGAATTTTTTCAGCAACCCGTTTATTCAGTCTGAGAACAAAAAGGCCCTGCTCAGACAAATACTCGGTGAAAGTACTAGCTCCTACTTACGCAATTTTTTACTGCTGTTGGTAGACAAACGCCGGATTGCCTTTCTGGATCAGATTTTACAGCAGTATTTGGTACTGTTGCGGCAGCTGAATCAAACCGTATTAGCTGAAGTCACTTCTGCTGTTTCCCTAACAGAGGCACAACAGCAGACAATCCAAGAAAAGGTGATTGCCCTAACCAAGGCTCGTCAGGTGGAACTAGTAACCAAGATAGACGGCGACTTAATTGGTGGTGTAATTATCAAAGTAGGCTCTCAGGTAATTGACGCCAGTTTACGGGGTCAGCTGCGCCGCCTTTCATTGCGCTTAAGCGGAAGCTAGAAAGTTAGGGGTGTAAAGTTAGGAAGTATAAAACTTAAAGTTACTTCTAACAGATTACTCTGATCTTAACTCCGCTTACTGATCAAGACGCGATCTGAATCGCGTCTGAAATTATCGCTGTTAACTTCTTCCGTCTCGAAAGAAAACAAAGCATAGACACATGAGCATTTCAATTAGACCTGACGAAATCAGCAGCATTATCCTGCAACAAATCGAGCAATACGACGAAGATGTCAAAGTTGCTAACGTCGGTACTGTCCTGCAAGTCGGTGACGGTATTGCCCGGATTTATGGTCTGGAAAAGGCTATGGCTGGGGAACTTCTAGAATTTGAAGATGGCACAATTGGCATCGCCCAGAACTTGGAAGAAGACAACGTGGGCGCGGTGCTCATGGGTGAAGGTCTGGAAATTCAAGAAGGTAGCTCTGTAACCGCCACCGGCAGAATTGCTCAGGTAGGCGTGGGAGAAGCCTTGATTGGAAGAGTTGTGGATGCTTTGGGTCGTCCAATTGATGGTAAGGGAGAGATCAAGGCTTCCGAAAACCGTTTGATTGAATCTCCAGCACCTGGGATTATTGCCCGTCGGTCTGTACACGAACCGATGCAAACGGGGATCACAGCTATTGACTCGATGATTCCCGTCGGTCGTGGTCAGCGGGAGTTGATTATTGGTGACCGCCAAACTGGTAAAACAGCGATCGCAATAGACACAATCATCAACCAAAAAAGCGAAGATGTAGTTTGTGTCTACGTTGCTATTGGTCAAAAGGCTTCCACCGTTGCTAACGTGGTACAAACATTGCAAGAAAAAGGCGCAATGGACTATACCGTCGTTGTTGCCGCTAACGCCAGTGACCCTGCCACATTACAATTCCTAGCTCCCTACACTGGGGCAACTATTGCTGAGTACTTCATGTACAAAGGCAAAGCTACCCTAGTAATTTATGATGACCTTTCCAAGCAAGCTCAAGCCTATCGGCAGATGTCCTTGCTGCTGCGTCGTCCACCAGGACGGGAAGCTTATCCTGGAGATGTATTCTACATACACTCTCGCTTGTTAGAACGTGCCGCGAAACTGAGTGACGAATTGGGCAAAGGCAGCATGACCGCCCTACCAATTATCGAAACCCAAGCAGGTGACGTTTCAGCATACATCCCCACCAACGTAATTTCTATTACCGACGGTCAGATCTTCCTCTCTTCTGACTTGTTTAACGCTGGTATCCGTCCCGCTGTGAACCCCGGTATTTCTGTATCCCGCGTGGGTTCTGCCGCTCAAACCAAGGCAATGAAAAAAGTTGCCGGTAAGATTAAGCTAGAACTAGCGCAGTTTGACGACCTGCAAGCCTTCGCGCAATTTGCTTCTGACTTAGATAAAGCCACTCAAGACCAGTTAGCACGCGGTGTACGCTTGCGGGAACTCCTGAAGCAGCCACAGAACTCCCCACTCGCGGTATACGAGCAAGTGGCGATTCTTTATGCTGGGATCAATGGATATTTGGATGACATTGCTGTAGACAAAGTGACAAGCTTCACCAAAGGTCTACGAGAGTACTTGAAGACTGGCAAACCTGCGTACAGTCAAGCAGTACAAACCAAGAAAGCAATGGGTGATGAAGAAGAAACTGCCTTGAAGGAAGCCCTAGCCGAATACAAGAAAATCTTCCAAGCAGCGTAGGTAATGGGTGATGGGTAATGGGTAATAGGTAATAGCAATCACTTTTACCCAATTACCGATTACCTTTTTCCCGATTACCAATTACCAATGACCTAAAGATTATGGCCAATCTCAAAGCAATACGCGATCGCATTCAGTCGGTCAAAAACACCAAAAAAATTACAGAAGCCATGCGTCTGGTAGCAGCGGCTAGGGTACGTCGTGCCCAAGAGCAGGTAATTGCTACCCGTCCCTTTGCTGACCGCTTGGCACAAGTACTGTACGGCTTACAAACCCGTCTCAAGTTTGAAGACGTAGACTTACCACTACTCAAAAAACGGGAAGTTAAGACAGTAGGACTGTTGGTCATTTCTGGTGACCGGGGTCTGTGTGGCGGCTACAACTCTAACGTCATCCGTCGTGCAGAAAATCGCGCCAAGGAAATCAAGGCTGAAGGTTTAGACTACAGATTTGTGTTGGTGGGACGCAAAGCCATCCAATACTTCCAACGCCGCGATCAGCCGATTGATGCTACCTACACCGGCTTAGAGCAAATTCCCACCGCGGCAGAAGCCACAAATGTCGCCGACGAATTGCTTTCCTTGTTCCTCTCAGAAAAAGTAGACCGGATTGAGTTAATCTATACCAGATTTGTCTCACTGGTTAGCTCTCGTCCCGTGGTGCAAACTCTGCTGCCCCTTGACCCACAAGGTTTAGAAGCAGCGGATGACGAAATTTTCCGCTTGACAACCCGTGGTGGTCAATTTCAAGTAGAACGGGAAAAAGTCACAACCCAAGTCCGCGCTTTACCCCGCGACATGATTTTTGAGCAAGACCCCGTGCAGATTCTCGATTCCTTGTTACCCCTGTATCTGAGTAACCAGCTATTACGGGCATTACAAGAATCAGCAGCTAGTGAACTAGCAGCGCGGATGACAGCGATGAACAACGCCAGCGATAACGCCGGTGAATTGATTAAAACCCTGTCATTGTCTTACAACAAAGCCCGCCAAGCTGCAATTACCCAAGAACTCCTAGAGGTTGTGGGTGGTGCTGAAGCATTAACGTAGGAAGTGCTCATAGTTAATCATAAATAGCTGATTGCTAATTGTTTGGAAATTAGCAGTTGGCTATTTTTGGTATTTGGCGTCGTTTCGCAGCTGCGTCAAAAGCTTTTGCTCGATACCCAACACAATTCAAAAACAGCGCACTATAATGTAGATATCAGGCATGGGTCCGTCACGGTTTCGACAGGTTGGCGAACGCTACTCTGTGATTCAGGTCGAGAGCGAGTCATCTCTCGGAAATCAAAGGCTCGAAAAAAAAGTAAATGCGAACAATATCGTAAAATTTGCTCGTCGGGAAGCTCTAGTAGCTGCCTAAACGCCTCTTATAGGTTCGAGCGTCTTCAGTTTGACTCCGTTAAGGACTAAAGACACAACCCCCAACGGATGCTCTAGTAAGCGTTCTCTGGTTGGCTTGCTAGCTAAGATTAAATCAGAGCATCCTACGTTCGGGATAATGAACGATTCCCGCCTTGAGGGTCAGAAAGGCTAAACCTGTGAATGAGCGGGGGGTCAATACCCAATTTGGACAGCAGTTCGACTCTGCTCGGATCCACTGAGAATGATTAACAAGTCCACTTGACACTTAATTGTGTAAGTGGACTTTGTTTTTTGGGGTAAATCAACAGTCGAAATCGCTACTGCACCACTAATTTTCTTTGTGTCCTAGCTGGCTTGATAATATTATCGTTACTCGTAAATATCTGAATATCTGGGACAACAGCATAGTCAATATCATCTGTGATGATTTTAATTTGTCCTACGCCTGCTCTGCTAATAGATTCTAGAAGCAGAAGGTCGTAGCCATCAACAGCTTGAGTTTGAAATCGGTTTAGTGCGGCATCAGTTGTTGCTTCATTTACTGTCAAATCCACAGAGAGAGCAAAATCCTTAATCAGAATCCAAGATAACTGAACTTCAGCAACATTTGCCCGTTCTGTGGGGTAATTATGGCGAAAATCCTTGAGACGAAAATCCTGGGGTAACTGATGTTGATCAGACTGAACATAAATTTTAAATTCAGTTTTCTCAATCACATGAGCAAGCTCTGCCAAAATTAGCCCAGAATAGGTTAACATAGCTCCATTTGAACGAGCTTGCTTGATATATTTGGGATAATGTTTGAGTTGGTAAGGTTTAGCTTAATCAAAAAGAAGCCCCACATCTGACCCGAAGGGCAGTGTGGGATGAATTTTTGGGCGATGACGAATTGACCCACAACCAAATCAATCCGTAGGATTGACAGGACAGTGGGTCGATGAGGAATCGCCATTTTTGACGTTAAGCGAATCGATAAAATCCTAAATTACATTGGTCAAGTCGCTTCGCTCCAATTAAAAATTCAAAATAGAGCCGTATGCTCTATGAGTGCATTTTGAATTCAAAAAAGGTCATAGTTTTATCATGTTGAGCCGAATATAAACGCAGTTTATTTAATCTACCCTCGGATATTCTCAGATTCAATGATTTGTTTTTCATAAATACTTGTACGTTTATGCTATCGTTTGTATAGGTCGAAAGCCAGGACAAAAAGTGAAAATCTCATACCAGTACAAAATTAAACCAACTAAAGAACAGGCGGAAAAAATTAATAAAACACTGGAAAAGTTGCGTTGTCAATATAACTACTTGTTGGCTCAAAGATTTGACTGGTATGAGATGAATCGTAGTCCTATTGATAGATGTCCATTAATTTGTCATCTGCCCGAATTAACAGAACAGCCTAACTATTACAATCAAAAAGCATCTCTAGTTCAACTCAAATTAGATAGACCTTGGTACAAAGATATTCACTCTCAGGTACTTCAAGAAGTTCCTAAGAAAGTTGAATTAGCTTTTGATAGATGGTTAAAAGGTGACGTTAATGGCAAGAAATCAGGTAGACCTAGATTCAAAGGGAAAGGACAATACAAAACTTTTACTTATACCCAATTTAAAAGACATCATTTTGTTAACAACAAAATCACGCTATCAAAAATTGGAGATGTCAAGGTAATTGTTCATCGCCCAATACCCGTTGGCGAAGCCTGCCCGAAGGGCTTAGGATTTGAGATCAAAACTGTATCTGTCACCAAAAAAGCGGATGGTTACTACATCACTCTCAGCCTTGATGACAAATCAGTTCCTATCGTTAAGCCTGACTTTAATCCTGACAATATTGTTGGCATTGATCTTGGCTTAATTGATTTCTATGTAGCTTCTGATGATTCTAGAATCAAAGCACCTAAATATCTACGCAAAGCTGAACGCTTGCTTAAATCATTGCAGCGTCTGGTATCAAGGCGGAAAAAAGGTTCCAACAGACGCAAAAAAGCTCTGAAAAAATTGGGTAAACAGCATAAAAAAGTGGCTGATACTCGTAAAGATTTCCACTTTAAAACAGCTAAATTACTACTTGATAAGTATGATGTTATAGCTGTGGAAAAATTGAATATCAAAGGACTCGTTAAAACTAAATTGGCTAAAAGTATTAATGATGCTGGTTGGAGTCGGTTTTTAACCATACTTTCAAACAAAGCCGCGAATGCTGGTTTAAAAGTAATCGCTGTAAATCCGAACGGTACTAGCCTTGAATGCTCTAATTGTGGTTCCAAGGTAATAAAGCCGCTATCCCAAAGAATGCACAATTGTCCAGTTTGTCATACAAGTTTGTGCAGGGATCTAAATGCGGCTATCAATATCAAGAACCGTGGGACGCACGGTCTTAAAGCTCAATCAATGTCCGGATTAGGAGTCGTTGAGAAGCCCACACTCACCTGAAAGGGAGTGTGTGGAGTACGTCACAGTTGGTGCGATTTAACAAACGTAAAGTTTGCTGTTGCTGAAGTAGGGGACGAGTTGGCCTCGTCCCCCAGATGAATCAAGCTTGCTCTCAAATACTACTTCTGTAAAGAAGTGTAAATTTGTTGGTGAACTTGCATAAATTCCTAAATTAACTCCGATCGTTCGATAGAAGACTTCTTACAGAAGTTGGGGGGGGGTGAGATTCCCTACAGTTTTGTAAAGAAGTGTAAATTTGTTGTCGAACTTGCATAAATTCCTAAATTAACTCCGATAGCTCGATAGAAGACTTATTGCAGAAGTTGGGGAGGTGAGATTCCCTGACGAAGCCGGATTCAGGGGAAAGCAATCGATGTTTCCCTTTCCCCTCAAACCTTTTCCAAAAAAAATTATTCCTTGGTAATTAGCTAATGTCATGCATATTGGGTTTTGTGCATGGGCTTCCCAGTCTGCCTCTTTTTTTGAGTACCCGTCGTAGTCGGTCGGGACTCAAGTAAACTTGCCGCTCAGAGGCCAGTTTTGTGGCTAGCTGTTTAGAGTTATAAGCCTGTGGCTCTTGAGATAGGCAATTTTCTAGATAAAGCAAGTCAGATTCTGCATAACGGGGCTTTCCTCCTCGACCAGGAGCATCCCACAGTCCTGCTAAACCCATTTTTTCCCAGCGATGAAGGGTTTGACGTACTGTTGAAACTGCCCAGTTCAAGCCTTGAGCAATTTGCTCGTTTTTTAAGCCACGAGCATTCAACAGTAAAACCTGAGCGCGATCTCTAGTACGTTGAGGAACATCTTTGGCTCTCCTCAACTCCTCCAGAGTCTGCTTTTCTTCTTCAGTTAAAACAATCCTCAATCGACATCCCATAGGTGATCGTCTTTTACAGAGTTGTTGGCACAGCTATGTCTATTCACGCCTATATACTTACACGTAAGCGTATAAAAAACACACTATATTTAACTTAATCACAAGAATTAAAGATGCCAAACCTAGCCGGAGGTCTGCTACGCAAAAAGTATTAGCTTGAAAAACATTTACATATCAAGGGGCAATTCATCAGTCGTCTAGCAAACGTCTACTAAAACAACTTTGCCGAAATGTTGTGATAGACGTGACTGCACCAGCAGCTGACGTAGCAGCAATTTTGGTGGAGATGTTTTTCATTCTCTGAACTCCAGTAGATGCAATTGTGTTCATTTTGACGGGTATCTTGTTCTCTGTGTTCCTTTAAACACTGAAATATCCTTCCAAGAGATGGAACCTAAAAGTAGGTTATTAGGTAACATTAAGCACAAAAAAATCGCAATTTCAGCGTATATAAGCTGGTGCATAGCGAATAAGCAAGCGCTTATGCTTTTGGCTCTTATGACTATAGGTTATCAGCTTTTCCCTGATTAATACCTAAAGGAGGCATGGAAAGGCTGTGGGATTTCATTGTAACTAATTAATTGTTTTTTAACTGGTATTTCTGAGGATTTAACCGGATCTTTAAAAATTATTTTTTATTAATTTATACTTCGGTTTTGACTTAATCACTGCTTTTACCTTCTTCAGCCATTACCTATAGCGTAAATAGCTGTCAACGCTTGTACGCGCTTTTATTTATCCTCATTTAAATTTACCCGGGGAGTTGTTAAACATTACCCATAAATATTCAACAGTTTCCGTTCACTATATGAATGTAACAAGGGAGCGCTCAAATCAACAATAGATACAACATTAGCAAAAACTATGCTTTTCGTTACGAAATAGTTGTCCAAAAAGAGATGATATGTATGATGTTTTTAGGGATTTTAAATTAGGCCAAGAAATATCAATATTTAAGTCGTATTACTTTTAACAAATTTTATGTTTAGTAGATTTTTTGAGTCAAAAAATATGCTGAAAAAGAGCAATATTTGATACATCTTGATTTTCGCAAAATATATTCTTCATTACAACTTTAAAAATAATTTATTGGGAGAATGGGAGCAGAAAAAAATACTGTTTATTTGCGTTCGGAGACGAATAATGGTAGCGGTCGTAGAGAACGTTCAGCATCGGTTAACTATACAAACTGTAGAAATTGCTCCTAACACAACAGCGATTCGTTCTCTTGATTGGGATCGCGATCGCTTCGATATCGAATTCGGGCTGCAAAATGGCACGACCTACAATTCATATTTAATTAGGGGCGAGCTGACAGTTTTGATTGATACTTCTCACCAGAAGTTTCGTCAGCTGTATTTAGACACTCTCAAGGGTCTTGTGAACCCCAAGACAATTGATTACATAATCGTCAGTCACACAGAGCCAGACCATAGCGGCTTAGTGGAAGATGTTCTCCAGTTAGCGCCGAGAGCTACTGTTTTAGCTTCAAAAATTGCCCTTCAGTTTTTGGAAGGTTTGGTACACGATCCTTTTTCCAAGCGGATTGTCAAAAGTGGCGATCGCATTGATATTGGTAAAGGACACGAACTCGAATTCGTAAGTGCGCCTAACCTGCACTGGCCGGACACGATTTTCAGCTTTGACCGCAAAACCCAAACTCTCTTCACCTGCGATGCCTTTGGGATGCACTTCTGTGACGATCGCACTTTCGACGAAGATTTAGAAGCGATTGAAGCTGACTTTAGATTTTACTACGATTGCTTAATGGGCCCCAACGCTCGCTCGCTATTGAATGCGATGAAGCGAATGGGTGAACTCGGCAAAATTAAAATTATTGCCAACGGACACGGGCCGCTACTGTATCACAATCTAGACGTTCTCACTGAGTGCTATCAAAGTTGGAGCCAAAGACAAGCCAAATCAGAAACCACAGCCGCCTTGTTTTATGTCTCAGAATATGGACATAGCGATCGCCTCGTCCATGCAATTGGTGAAGGCATCCAAAAAACTGGCGTTGCGATCGAAATGATGGATCTTGGTTCAGCGGGAATCCAAGAAATTCAAGAACTAGCAGGTAGAGCAGCGGGTATTATTATCGGCATGCCCCCAACTACAGCCGTTGCGGCTCAAGCTGGTATCAGTTCCCTGCTAGCTGTCACCAAAGACAAGCAAGTGGTGGGTTTATTTGAATCTTACGGTGGGGATGATGAACCCATTGACACCCTGCGGCGCAAATTTATCGACTTGGGTGTGAAAGAAGCTTTCCCAGCGATTCGGATTAAAGATGTTCCCAGTGCGTCTACCTTCCAGCTTTGTGAAGAAGCGGGTACAGACTTGGGACAACTGCTGGTGCGCGATCGCAACATTAAGCAGATCAAAGCCCTCGACGTCAACATGGAAAAAGCGTTGGGTCGGATTAGCAACGGACTGTATATTATCACCGCTAAAAAAGGTGATGTTAGCAGTGCAATGTTGGCTTCTTGGGTAACACAAGCGAGTTTACAACCCTTAGGATTCACAATTGCCGTTGCTAAAGACCGCGCTATTGATTCCTTAGTCAGAGTAGGCGATCAGTTTGTCCTCAACGTTCTGGGAGAAGGAAACTTCCAAGAACTCAAGAAACACTTCCTCAAGCGCTTGGCTCCCGGTGGTGACAGATTTGCTGGAGTGAAAACCCAAACCGCGAAAAACGGTTCGCCAATTCTCACCGACGCACTGGCATATATGGAATGTGAAGTCACCAGCAGCATGGAATGTAGCGACCACTGGATTTTATACTGCACCGTGCAAGATGGACGTGTTTCCAATCCCGATGGACTAACAGCAGTTCGCCATCGGAAAGTTGGCAATTATTACTAAAACTGGGTAACGGGTAATGGGTAACGGGTAATAGTTTTTTTTCTTCCCCCATGACCAATTACCAATTACCAATTACCTATTACCTATTACCTATTACCATGACACCCCCAGATTCCCTGTCCAGCTTCCTTGAACGCGCTAAAAACTGGTTTTCCTCACTCCAACCAAAATCTATGACCGAATCTTTGCCACGCGACGTCCAAGTTCTTCCCATTGCGACAAATACTAAGATTCTCAGAGCACGTAGTAAGTCACGTCTGCGGTTTGAAATTGAATACGCTCTAGAAAGAGGTACCACCGCCAATTGCTATTTAATTGAAGCTGATAAAACCGCACTAATTGACCCAGCGCCGGAAAACTTCACCGAAATTTATCTAGAGGCATTGCAAAAGACCTTAGATTTAAGACGATTGGATTATGTGATCCTTGGTCATTTTAATCCCACCCGCGTGGCAACTTTAAAGGCGATTCTAGAACTAGCGCCGCAAATAACTTTTGTCTGTTCTCTTCCTAGTGCGGCCAATGTACGTGCTGCTTTTGCAGATCAAGATATCAAAATTTTGACAATGCGGGGGAAAGAAACTCTAGATTTAGGCAAGGGTCATGTTTTGAAATTCTTGCCTATCCCTAGTCCCCGTTGGCCAGAAGGACTTTGTACCTATGACCAGCAAACCCAAGTTCTTTACACAGATAAGTTATTTGGAGCGCATATCTGTGGTGATGAAGTGTTTGATGAAAACTGGGAAGCGTTTAAGGAAGACCAGCGCTACTATTTTAATTGCTTGATGGCTCCCCATGCGCCTCACGTCGAAGCAGCTTTGGAGAAAATCTCCGATTTGCAAGTGAGGATGTATGCTGTTGGTCACGGGCCTTTGGTGCGCTCCAGCTTAATCGAACTGACCAAATGTTATGGTGAATGGAGTCGTTCCCAAAGCGATCGCGAAATATCCGTAGCGCTATTGTACGCCTCAGCTTATGGTAATACAGCAATTCTCGCCCAAGCGATCGCACTCGGACTGACCAAAGGTGGAGTTGCAGTCAACACCATCAACTGCGAATTTGCCACACCTGAAGAAATTCGTACTGGACTAGAACAATCCGATGGCTTTCTCATCGGTTCTCCCACCATCGGTGGTCATGCACCCACCCCAATTCATACCGCTTTGGGTATCGTTCTCACCATCGGTGACAACAGCAAACTCGCTGGAGTATTTGGTTCCTACGGCTGGAGTGGTGAAGCCGTTGAATTAATTGAAGGTAAACTTCGGGATGCTGGATTTAAATTTGGCTTTGATACCTTGAAGGTCAAATTTAAACCCGATGAAGTCACTCTCAAGTTGTGTGAAGAAATCGGGACAGATTTTGCCCAATCTTTGAGAAAAGCCAAGAAAGTGCGCGTACCTCAACAAGCCGCAACCGCTGTAGAACAAGCCGTTGGGCGGATTGTCGGTTCCGTTTGCGTAATTAGTGCCAAACAAGGGGAAGTGTCAACAGGGATGCTCGGTGCTTGGGTTTCTCAAGCCACCTTTAACCCTCCTGGATTGACAATTGCGATCGCTAAAGAACGAGCAATTGAATCCCTCATGTATCCAGGCGGTAAATTTGCCCTTAATATCTTGCCTGAAGGCACTCATATAGACTACATGAAGCATTTCCGTAAGCCTTTTGCCCCAGGAGAAGACAGATTTGCTAATTTCCCCACAGGATTTGCAGATAACGGTTGTACAGTCCTCACCGACGCCCTAGCCTATTTGGAATGCTCAGTGAGCCAACGCCTGGAATGTGGCGATCATTGGGTTGTGTATGCAACCGTTGACAACGGTAAATTAATCAAACCTGATGCTGTGACTGCCATCAACCATCGCAAAGCAGGCACACATTATTAAATATTTATAGCAGTTCTCATTCTGCTATAGCAATCCTATTTGATTTGTGAAAATCAAAGTGACTTTCAGGTTCCCGACTTCTTAAAGAAGTTGGGAATCTTTTTGTGATCAAGACATAACTTAAATTGAAATTGGGTATTCTCAACAGATGTACCAAATCTCTTGAATGCAGAACCCAGGAGAGAAAAAGCGCTGAATGTTCCCACCTATGACAACAGCGTCCTGTCTTGTAGTGAGAAAAAAACGGGTTATATTCTAATAGACAATTGGTAATAATTAGGATCAATTTTTCCGGCACATCAAAACTTTCTCCCAAGGATTCAATTTCCCCAGTATTCCTTGCAGAATTAGTTTCCGGATTTGTTCACACTTCTTTAAAACTTGCGAAATTAATCTTTACTTAAATTCCGTAATTTTAACCAAGACGAACACAAAAATATTGTGCAATATGTAACTATATATTCAATAGTTAGCAAGTTTCACTTAAATTGCCAACTAGTAACACAACACTTTTATAGTACTTTGTTGCTCCTATGACACCAAAATACACAAAAATTAAGTTTCCTCTTTGGCAGTATTTAAAACAGCCCGTATTTAGTCACGATTCTAAATTAGTATGGAATCCCCATCGCTTCGCATCTATTTGGCGAATTCGACTTTTAGAACGGTGCTGGACTAAAGAATGTGACGCTAAAGGCTCTCAACAGCATTAATTGCTATATAAACAGCCCAAAACAGTCAAAAGTTAACGAATTGAAATTAATTTGTCGGACAGGCTTCTTGCCTGTCCTAACAACTAAGCCTCTTCCACAGAATGAGGCTTTTTGCCATCAAGTAAGGCACTAACAGTCATATCTCCCATAACATTGATTGCCGTGCGGCAACGATCTAAAAACCAGTCTACAGTTACTAGCAAAGCTATATACTGAGTGGGTAAGCCAACAGAACTAAATACTAAAGTCATCGTCACTAATCCAGCATTAGGAATACCCGCAGCGCCCACTGATGCAAAAATAGATGTCAGAACAACAACTAACTGCTGTCCTAAACTCAGATTTTGCCCAATCACCTGGGAAATATATAACGCAGACATTGCCTCATAGAGAGCAGTACCATCATTGTTGAAATTCGCGCCGACTAACGCTCCCAAAGATGCAGAAGATTCTCTTAAACCGATTTTTGTTTGCAAAACTTCAAAGGTGATAGGCATGGCCACCGTTGAAGAAGAAGTTGAGAAAGCTGTCAAAAAGGCATCAGCACCGCCCGCAAGGAACTTAAGTGGATCTACCCAAGAACCAAATTTCACTCTGGTGAGGTAATAGCAAGCTTGCAAAAACAGCGCCAGCAGCACCGAGATGATGAAAGCTGCTAAAGATTGAAAGGGAGCAAAACCTCTTTCAGCAATGATTTTCGCCACAATCCCAAAGACAGCTAAGGGCACTAAAGCAATTACCCAGTTGAGGACGCGGATTACCGCCTCAAACAAAGTCCCGATCACATCCTCAATAGGCTGGTATCCTCTCTTACCTTGGGCGATTTGTTCCGATTTTAATCCCCGCAGAACGATACCAAAACTCAGAGCAATCACGATTAGCTGGATGACATTATTATCAACCAGCGGTTTGAGGACGGATTCTGGTACAGCGTCCTTGAACAATCCCCAAGGGTCAAAATTTTGAGTAGGGATTTCTGTAGTTCCTGGGGATACCAAATTCCCCCAAGTCCCCGGACGGAGGACGTTAGCTACTAAAAGTCCGACAACTATAGCTACTGTAGTGTTGGTTAAAAGTAGCCCTGCTAGCCGCCTTCCAGCCGTACCGGGGATATTGGTAGTCATGAAGGTATGCAGTACCGCCACCAAAATCAGCGGCGTTGCCAGAGCGCGGAGAGCCTTCAACACCAACTCAGAAGGAATTGCTAAATTAGTGATGAGGGTGGCGTTGCTAGGGCTAGGATTACCCGCTCCCAAAGCTAGACCGACACTGATGGCAAATACTAGGGCGATGATAATCTGTAAGGTGAGAGGGATACGCTGCCACCAAGGGCTAGCTTTGGTTTCAGGCGAATTATTGCTCTCGGTTTGGCTCATTATATATGCTGTAAGTTGTTGTATTTATTAAAACACCACTTGTGGCAGTAAAAATTCCGGAATCGGTACACCTTGAATTTTGAGTAAAAACTGTTAGTCTAAGATGCCGTTGCTTTGCATCCTACTGGCAAGGGTAAGCCATCAGGATGCCCTCTAGAGATGTTTTAGGCTTTTTTTTTGGAGAGGCTTATGTCGTTTGTCCCTTTGCATATTCACAGTGACTATAGCTTGCTGGATGGAGCAAGTCAGCTACCAGAATTGGTAGATCAGGCGATCGCACTGGGGATGAAAGCGATCGCACTTACAGATCATGGTGTCATGTATGGAGCCGTTGAACTAATCAAAATCTGCCGTAGTAAAAATATTAAGCCAATTATTGGCAACGAAATGTATATCATTAACGGCGATATCGAAAAACAAGAACGCCGCCCCAAATATCACCAAGTAGTCCTAGCTAAAAATACCAAAGGCTATAAAAACTTAGTCAAAATAACCACAATTTCTCACCTCCAGGGTGTTCAAGGAAAAGGAATTTTCTCTCGTCCTTGCATCAATAAAGATTTATTAAAACAATATCACGAAGGCTTGATTGTCACTAGCGCTTGTTTGGGTGGAGAAATTCCCCAAGCAATCCTCAGTAATAGACCAGATGCAGCTCGGAAAGTTGCCCAATGGTATAAAGATGTATTTGGTGAAGATTATTATTTAGAAATTCAAGACCACGGCTCCCAGGAAGATCGAATTGTCAATGTTGAAATCGTCAAAATTGCGCGGGAATTAGGGATTAAAATTATTGCCACCAACGATTCCCATTATATTTCTTGTTTTGACGTAGAAGCACACGACGCCTTGCTGTGTATTCAAACTGGCAAGCTAATTATTGAAGATAAAAGAATGCGTTATAGCGGCACAGAATATCTTAAATCTGCCGACGAAATGAAAGCGCTATTTCGTGACCATTTGCCTGATGATATCATTGCTGAAGCTATAGCAACTACAGAGGAAGTAGCCGATAAAGTCGAGCCTTACCATATTATGGGTGAGCCTCAGATTCCTACACCCCCTATTCCCTCTGGTCACACTGCTGACACTTACGCCGAAGAAGTTGCTTGGCTAGGACTTTTAGATAGGTTAAATCGCAAATCTCGCAACGAAGTCGATTCCACCTACAAAGAAAGGTTGGAATACGAACTAAAAATGATTCAGCAGATGGGTTTCTCTAAATACTTTTTAGTCGTGTGGGACTACATCAAATTTGCGAGAGATAATAATATTCCTGTGGGACCAGGTCGGGGTTCGGCGGCTGGTTCTTTGGTTGCCTATGCCATGAAAATTACCAACATTGACCCAGTGCATCATGGCTTACTATTTGAGCGCTTTTTGAATCCCGAACGGAAATCAATGCCTGATATCGATACAGATTTCTGCATTGAACAACGGGATAAAGTGATTGATTATGTAACTGATAAATATGGTGCAGATAGAGTTGCCCAAATTATAACTTTTAACCGCCTCACTTCTAAAGCAGTCTTAAAAGATGTCGCCAGAGTGTTAGATATTCCCTATGGGGAAGCTGACAAAATGGCGAAAATGATTCCTGTAGTGCGGGGTAAACCCACTAAACTCAAGGTGATGATTTCTGATGCAACACCAGAACAAGAGTTTAAAAACAAATATGATAATGACCCGAAAGTTCGCCATTGGCTTGATATGGCAATGCGAATTGAAGGGACTAACAAAACTTTTGGTGTTCATGCAGCCGGTGTGGTGATTTCTGCTGACCCACTTGATGAAATTGTCCCACTACAACGTAATAATGACGGTTCTGTAATTACCCAATATTTCATGGAAGATTTGGAATCGCTGGGTTTGTTAAAAATGGACTTTTTGGGTCTGCGGAACCTGACGCTGATTCAAAAGACCATTGATTTGATTCAAGAAACCAAAGGATTTCGGATTGACCCTGATGAAATCACAGGACAGGAAAGAAAAGCTCAGAAGATATTAGCTAAAGGTGAACATAGCACATTACCCAAAGATGTAGAAAAAGCTTATGCACTATTAGAAGCAGGTAAATTAGAAGGGATATTTCAATTAGAATCTTCGGGAATGCTTCAGGTAGTGCGAGATTTGAAGCCTTCTAACATTGAAGATATTTCTTCAATTTTGGCACTTTACCGACCGGGTCCATTAGATGCGGGATTAATTCCTAAATTTATTAACCGCAAACATGGACGAGAGAAGATTGAATATGAAGATAAAGTTCTAGAACCAATATTAAATGAAACCTATGGAATTATGGTCTATCAAGAGCAAATCATGAAAATTGCTCAAGATTTGGCTGGTTATTCTCTAGGACAAGCTGACTTGCTGCGTCGCGCAATGGGTAAAAAGAAAGTTTCCGAGATGCAAAAGCAGCGAGAAAAATTCGTTGACGGTGCGGCGAAGAATGGGGTGTTGAAAAAGGTAGCTGATGATTTATTTGAGCAAATGTTGAAGTTTGCCGAATATTGCTTAAGCTATGACACAGAAATTTTAACAGTTGAATATGGCTTTATTCCCATTGGGGAGATTGTGGAAAAGAGAATTGAGTGTAGTGTTTACAGTGTTGATAATCATGGGAATGTTTATACTCAACCGATAGCGCAGTGGCATAATAGAGGGTTACAGGAAGTTTTTGAATATTGTTTAGAAGATGGTTCAACTATTCGCGCAACAAAAGACCATAAGTTTATGACAACTGATAAGGAAATGTTGCCAATTGATGAAATATTTGAACGAGGGTTAGATTTGTTAAGGGTTGAGGGTTTGCCGATTTAAGAACCCCACCCCAACCCCTCCCCGCAAGCGAGGAGGGGCTTTTTTCTCTCATTATTTTCTCGTTCCTACGCTCTGCGTGGGAATGCATTCTGGAGGCTCTGCCTCCTTACAGATGTATTTTGGCGGGGGATAATTCTATTTTCTAGGTTATATCGGAAAATAGCCCTGGCGAATATAATTCGCGCGCCACATGCTTCAAGTCGGCGGAGCCGCCCAACGCAGTGGCTTGGCTACACAAACAAAGTCCGCCTGCGCGGACTAAATAGAATTGAAACCCACGGAGGTGGGTTTTGTCTGTGTAGGCGCGGTTTCTAACCGCCTGCTAATTAAATTTATTCAGCTTCGATAAATCCTTTAATTGTTTCTACGGAGATGCTGACAAGTGGGTTTTTAAATATTGCATCTAATGCCTGTTTTAATGCTTCTGTTCCGCCAGATTTTAGAGCATTTACTAATCTTGCTTTAATTGTAGGATTGCGCTTAATTTCTTGATGAATTGCTGTCACTACAATATCTTTATTTTGAGATTCGACTATTGTTGGATTTGTTTTAGCTAGTTGTTCTAAAAGTTGTTGAATTTCTTTTGCTGCTTCTGCCAGATTTTGTTTTTGTTCTGGGGTTTGAATGTGTTGAATAGCTTGCTGGCGTCCACCTGATTGGACAGTATCAGCAAAATTGCCGATGTTAGGATTATGAAAAACATATTTAGGAGTTTCTGACATTGTTTTTTCAAGTTTGTTTAGAGTATTGAGCAAAGGATTAGATTGATTCTCCTCTTCAGGTGGGGGAGAAGTTGCGATTATATGGTTAAAGTAACCGCGCTTTTCTTGAATCTTTGATATTTTAGTCAGTATACCATCAATTAAATCCTTTGTATCTTTCGAGATAGTGACTAAATACTTAGATACTAAATTTAGCAACTCAGGTTGAATAATTTTTATTAATGATTCATATGCAGATTTATATACTGTAGAACTTTTATCTTCTAGAGAATTACATAAATCAGGAATTACTGCCTTGTTACCTATAAATCCTAGAACTGAAGCAGCTTGACTACGCATATCACTACTTTCATCTTCTTTTAAAGCTCTTAGTAGCAAAGATAGTGCTATTTCAATACCGATCTGATTTATTATATTGCTATCTATATAATACCAAAAGCAACCTCTAACTGATACTGCTTCTTGTTGATGAAACAAATTAAAAGCAATAGATTTTTTTATGTTTTCCTCAGATTCAATAAATTTCATAAACCACCTAGAGTCTTGTTCCTCTATAGCTTCTAGCTGGTAATTATTGGAACTTTGATTTGAATGTATCGATTTTTTAAATAACTGTACAATATTTATATCTGGTGGAAGAATCTTGGCAGTAATCTTACTACCAATTTTATATAAATTTAGAAGTAAAATAATGTTCCCAGAGCTTTCTCCTTTTGCGTTTAAGTACATCTCACGTAAATACGTTTTGTTATCCATATCTTTCAATATTTGGCATAAGTGTTTATAAGTTATATTGGATCTGGTTATACACAATAGTCTAATTTTTAGTTCTTGATCAAGTTCTAATTTAGCAACTAAACCAACTGTTTTTTCTTGGAACTCTCGCTTCACCTCTCCTGCTAACCTTGCTCCTAACCTAAAATCCACATCTAGAGCTAACTTTACTACTCGCTCCGCCTGTTTGTCTTTTATTTCAGGCAGTGCCAACATTAGTGATAAAGGTTCTGTCCACTTCAAATAATTCAGATAATAATATTTCAGGTTGTCATCAATAATTTGGTCAAGCCGTTGCAGTAAAGATTCTGCGGCGTAGTATTCTTGAAGGAGTTGGTGACAAAATTCAATCTCGCCATTTTGAGGGTTGCGTTGAATCAAGTGGTGCTTTAGCAAATCTTTGAAACAAATATTCGCTAAACGTTCTGGATACTCCTCCCTACCTTGTAGAAATTCTGTAAAATTTTTCTCTGCGTCTCTTTCGGAAATACTCAACCGAAAATCTGTAGGTTTATCAGCTTGCATCATTTCAAAAGCTAGATGTTCCAATAAACCAGACCACCAGTCACGGGACTCCTTGGTAACTGGGACATCATCTTTAGAACTACGTTCATACAACTGAGTAAACTTACGCAATGCCTCCCCGCTACTTAAAGGCACATCTCGCGTTTTCTGAAATATGAAATAGAGCATCCACATTACTAGCGGCGTTTGTCCCAATTCTCGCAAGCGATCGCGTAATTGTTGTAAAATTTCCTTAGTCTGCCCTGGCATACAGTCATCGATAAACCGCTGTACCTCAACATCTGACAGGGGTTGCATTTCTAATTTCTTTTCAATCCCCAAATCATCACCACCATCTCTTGTGGTGAATATCATGGGTATATCAGCGTTATCCCGACGGAAAAGTTTGATTTTTGTTCGAGCATCGTTGTCAGGTAATTCGTTGATGCCATCCATTAACAGCAAAAATCGCCCCTCATTTAACAAGTCTTCTAATGTAGAAATATCCAAACGCAACTTGTGCCGTTTCAGAAAAGCTTTCACTAAATCCAGCACTGAAGTATCGTAATAATCTTTGTAATATCGCAACTCCACCAACACCGGAATCTGGTTTTGCTGATTTTGGAGTGCTTCTTTGGCTGCTTCCACCAACAGCCGCGCTAAAGTTGTGGATTTTCCTGCACCTGGACGCCCTATCAACAGCACCGACTCCGTAGGGGCATAATTACGCAATTCTTTCAAAACTGAGATACGTTCTGTTTTTTCAGCTTGCTGTTGTCTTCGCTCAATTATCTGCGCCATCAAGCCAAAATCAAACAGTGAGGATAATTTTTCCCCATCTGCTTGTTGCCAACCTACGGTATCTTTGAGCTTATCCAGGCTCCACCAATGTTGATATTTAGTGCAAATAGATTCTAGGTATCTTTGAAAATCAATGCCCATACATCGACGAGATAAAGGTAGGCGCTGTTTTCTATGCTACTTGATAAAATATATGTTGAGTAAGAGTAAGAGGGCGGGGAGACCCCGCCCCTACGGGGTTTCTGCAATTTAACAAATACCTAACCTACTAGCTACTGTGAAATATAATCCTGATATTCGCCATCGCCGATCAATTCGCTTGCGGGGATACGATTATTCACAACCAGGTGCATATTTTGTCACCATTTGCACGCAACACCACGAATGTTTTTTAGGCGAGTTGGTGAATGGGGATATGAAGTTTATAGTCAGGGGTGGAATCGCATATCAGTTTTGGTTACACATCCCCAATCATTTTCCTAATGTTGAATTAGATGAATTCGTCTTTATGCCTAATCACATTCATGGAATTATCGTGATTACTGATAAATTTACGCTGAAAAAACCGACATTGGGGCAAATTGTCGCGTATTACAAATACCAAACAACGAAAATAATTAATCAAATTGATGACACCCCTGGACTTCGGATATGGCAGCGTAATTATTACGATCGCATCATCCGCAATCAAAACACATTACACATCGCACAGCAATACATTCTGGCAAATCCCCTACGTTGGCCAAAAGATCCACACAACCCCCGTAGGGGCGGGGTCTCCCCGCCCTCTTAACCCATATCTCTTTAACCCCGTTCTCTATAAAAGTTCTTCCCAAACATTCAACAATTAATCCTCTGTAATTTTTACTTCAAAGTGCCAATCTCCAGGGCGGGATAATGCCCAATGGCACTATTACAGAAGAATTCCAACGTGGACACAAAACTCCTCATTTCCCCTAAAGAACTATCTTCTTTATTAGCAGAAAAATCTTCACAAACTGTCGTTATAGATACGCGAAGTCCTGAAGAATATGCTGTTTCTCACCTTCCTGAATCTATTAATATTCGGGCATTTTTCACTTATCTTTTGGATAAGTCTTCTCCAGAAGGATTAAAGAAATTGCAAGAGTATTTTGCTGAAATTATGAGTGAGGTAGGAATATCTGGTGCGGAACGGTTAATTGTCTATGAGGATACTTTAAATAAGGGCTACGGACAATCTTGTCGAGCGGCTTTTCTACTTAAATATTTGGGTTGTGCTGAGGTATCTGTGCTGCATGGGGGATATCAAGGATGGCTGGCTGCTGGTTTACCCACCACTGATGATGCACCTGAAAGTGAAAGCAGCATATTTAGATTACATCCCGATGCTTCGATTATGGTTTCTACCGCCGAGATGTTGCAGGCGCTTGATGATCCGGCGATTATTAAATTAGATGTGCGCGATCGCATAGAATGGCAAGGACTGAGTTCTTCTCCCTATGCTCCAGATTATTGTCCTCGCAAGGGTAGAATCCCTAAGGCCGTATGGCTAGAATGGCATCTGCTGATGAATTCTGACTCTCAAATCCCCATGTTTCGCTCAAAAGCCGAAATTTTGGCAATTTGTCGGTCTGTGGGTATTACCGCAGATTCCATTGTCTACGTTTACTGCTTTAAGGGTTCCAGGGCGGCTAATACATTGATTGCTCTGGAAGAAGCTGGAATTAAGGCTAAAAATTATTTTGGTTCTTGGAATGAATGGTCGCGCGATTCGTCTCTCCCCATTGATAGCCGCGTCATCTAAGTAAGTGTTGGGACGGTGGGAATCTCAGATTCTGTTTTCCATGCTACTAATAAAATATGCTGAGACTGATTCGCTCTTCTCCATCTCAAGGAATACTAGGATAGAGTTGATTTCTCTAGTATTTTGATATGCGTCAATTTTTTCTGCATCTACGTAATTGGGCGGTTTTCAGCTTACTCTGTCTACTTTTAACCTGGTCATTCCCCGCACAAGCGGCTAGTCCGATTGATTCCCAATTAGAACAGCAAGTATTACAAATCCTCCGGGAAAACCCAGAGGTAATTATTGAATCTGTTCAGGCATACCAGCAAGCACAGCAACAGAAAGTACAGCAAACACGGCAGGCTTTTTTACAGGATTTAAAAACCAATACCAAAGCGGTGATTGGTGACTCTCCCATTAAGGGAAGTGCATTAAAAACAGTGCTGATAGAATTCTCTGATTTTGAATGTCCTTACTGTGCTGAAGCCAATAAAACCCTGAAACAGTTATTAGCAAAGTATCCAAATGAGTTGACATTGGTTTACAAACATTTTCCTTTAAGTCAAATTCATGCTGAAGCAGTACCTGCTGCTAAAGCCGCTTGGGCAGCAAATCAACAGGGCAAATTCTGGGAATATAATGATGCTCTGTTTACTAATCAAAAGCAACTTGGTGAAGCACTGTATTTAGATATTGCCAAAAATCTAAATTTAGATTTAGCAAAGTTTAAAAGTGACCGCATTCTTGCCGATGCCGCAATTCAAAAAGACCTCCAACTAGCTCAAAAGTTGGGGCTTTCTGGCACGCCTTCCTTTGTAATTAATAGTAAAAACTTTTCTGGTGCAGTGCAGTTATCGGAAATCGAGAGTATATTGGAGCGTATCCGGTAATATTTGATAACTGCACAATATTTGTATAGGCAAACACCTTACTATTTAACGCTCATTGTGCATCTTTAGCTAGAGGTTTAATACCCAGTTAAACTGCTGTACTTGAAGCACGTGTAAGGAGTAGGTAACGAGGAGTGAAGAAGCACAAAGTTTATCACTCCTTTTATTTTTTAACAGATTGCGACTTAAATGTCTACTGGCTTCTTACTAACAAAATTATTCAGCTTACAGCGAAAAAGGATTTGAATAAACCACATTGTAGAGATAATCGATGAATCGTCTCCACAGAGGTTTGAATTGCCAGTACATAGTCCATTCAACTGAAAACTGCTGTAAGCCGACACCAAGTAGACTGTATCTGTTATGTTCGATTTAAATTGGCAACTCAGAATTTTGTCACTATTTATTATGTAAAAATTACATTACTCTTTACGTTTATTGTGGCTAAGGTTACAACGAATATTGAGTAACTATTTTGCTGTGTAAAAAGTTAAATCAGATATTTGCAGAGTTAACTAGAATGCCTCTGGGCTAATCTGGGCTAAAGTCTGGCAAATTCTGCTTTTTGTCTATTTATGGAGATAAAATGGCAACTTTACCAAGCTCAGATACATCTATATAACTAAAGTAAACCGGAAAGATAAAATTTTGAGGTAATAAATGCGTCACATTAGGTTTTGGATATTGTTCCCGATTACTTTGGTAGCTAGTTTTTCTCAACTACTGCTGCAATCCAGACAATCTGTAGCAGAATTTAAGCCAAATCTAGTTGAGAATGCTAACCCGATTTTGTTGGCAAAAGCCAGTTACCTCTCATTGTTGGAACAACAGGTGATTGATGAAACGAACAAAATTCGGACAAACCCCCAGGCATACATCCCTATCTTAGAAAACTATAAAAAGCGTTTCCAGGGCAATCGCATCAAAATCTCTAATAATACCTATTTGGTGACTCAGGAAGGGGTGAAACCAGTTAATGAGGCGATCGCATTTCTCAAGTCAGTTCGTCCTGTAGGTGCGTTGAGTGCTTCTAAGGGGATGTCTTTAGGCGCTAAGGATCATGTCAAAGACCAAGGCAAAAAAGGCGCGACAGGTCATAATGGTAGCGATCGCAGTGATCCCTTTATTCGCATCAACCGTTATGGTAAATGGCAAACCACCGCAGCCGAAAATATCAGTTATGGCCCCAGCACAGCCCAAGATATCGTGATGCAGTTGGTGATTGATGATGGTGTACCATCACGCGGTCATCGGACAAATATCTTTAACCCTGCTTTTAAAGTCACAGGCGTCGCTTTTGGCACTCACACTAAATACAGGCAGATGTGCGTGATTACCTACGCTGGCGGATATCGAGAAAAATAATGTCAAAATTAAAAGAACAATAGACAGGAGAACGGGAGTTAATGGGCGATCGCCATCATCATACCCCTGCTGGTGCTACAGATCTTAACGTCTACGTCCAAGGTAAAGGCTTCCCCATACTGGGCTTACACGGTCATCCTGGGACTGGTCATAATCTTTCTGTCTTTACCAATCATTTATCAAAACGTTACCAAACTTTTGCTCCCGATTTGCGCGGATATGGCAAAAGTCGCTTTAATGGCAATTTTGCCATGAGTGACCATTTGACCGATTTAGAAGCGCTGCTAGACCGCTTTGAGATTGAAAAGTGTCTAGTATTGGGCTGGTCACTTGGTGGGATTTTAGCGATGGAATTAGCACTGCGGCTACCACAGCGGGTTACTGGGCTGATTTTGGTGGCGACAGCAGCTAGACCCCGTGGGAATCATCCCCCTATCTCTTGGCAGGATAATGTCTATACTGGCGTTGCGGCGCTACTGAACGCGATTAAACCGAGTTGGCAGTGGAATATTGAGACTTTTGGCAAGCGATCGCTATTTCGCTACTTAATCCAACAACATACGCCCACAGCCTACGGCTATATCGCCAGAGAAGCCGTACAAGCATATTTACAAACTTCCACTGGTGCTACTCGTGCCCTCTATAGCGCGATTCAATCTGGCTACAATCGACTTCCCGACCTCCAGCAAATTGAATGCCCCAGTTTAGTACTTGCTGGTTCTCAAGACCGGCACATCACGGCTGATTCCAGCTTAGAAACAGCTCAACACCTGAAAAATTCTCAGTGGCATTGTTATCCCAATACCGCCCACCTTTTCCCTTGGGAAATTCCCCAGCAATTACTGAGGGATATTGAAGAGTGGCTGGAACAACACCCAGAGATCATCAAATTTTAGATTTTATGAGATTTGAGATTTTGCATTGTTGCCATCGTTCCCAGACTTAGCCTCGGAACGATGATTGCCTATGGAATTGTATTAAACTTGACCGCTAAAGGCAGGCTTTACTTTACGGTCAATCCTTTCCCCCAAGTCTTCAGCAATTGTTAAAGCGTTAGGTTTACATTGCTTAACATTCACAACGATTCCCTGCGCTCCTTCAATTTCTAAATCTTCTACGTAGCCTTTGCTGGCCCATGTTGCATCAAACGAACTCAGGAATGGCCCGAAGTAGTAAGTGCAACGGGGGTTCTGGGTCAAAATTTCTACCCACCAAGCCCGTCCGAAGTTGTTGAGTATATTAATCAACCCTTCCTTGAAGGTATGCCAAATGGTTTTCATGGTTTTCACCAATTTATAAACGTAGTACAGAGTGCCGAACGATATGTTGCTTTTATTCTGTTTTACATTTCTTTATACTCTTTTACTCTGCTTTTTTCAAAGAGATTTTTTGCAATTTATCAAGATACAGCGTATTTAAAGACCGTTGGCGATAAACTTCATAAAGCGCCATACCCGCTGCCACTGAGGCATTCAGGCTGGGAGTCTTGCCTTGTAGGGGAATCGACACCAACATATCACAGGAGCGTTGTGTCAACATACTGAGACCTTCGCCTTCCGCGCCAACTACCAAAACGATCGGCCCTCGGAAATTCACTGTATGCAGAGGTTCGCTGCCGGCGGCAGCGGTGCCGTAAATCCAAAAACCAGCTTCTTTCAATTCTTCTAAAGCGCGGCTGAGGTTGACTACTCTAGATACGGGGAAGTTTTCTAAAGCACCTGCTGCCACTTTAACTACGGTGGAAGTGATCCCAGATGCTCTTCTTTGGGGGATCACCAATCCCTGGGCGCCGATAGCTTCGGCAGTGCGAATAATTGCTCCCAAGTTATGGGGGTCAGTAATGCTGTCAGCAACTACAATTACGGGATCAATAACAGATTTTGTCTGTTCAATCAGGTCTGGTAATTCGATGTAGGCGTAGGGGGCGATTTGCGCTGCTATGCCTTGGTGATTAGCCCCTTCAGTGATGTGGTCTAAGCGCTTGGGTTCTACTTCATCAATGACCGCACCATTGTCTTTAGCTTGGAGAATTAGATGGTGAAAGCGCGAATCGTAGCGCAGGCGGGCGGTTATCCAAATGCGGTTTAGATTTCGCCCATTTTCTAAAGCACTCAATACTGGATGGCGACCGTAGATCAGGTCGTTATCTTCCGTTTCTTTGATCGCTGGGGCTGAGACGGTGATCTGGCGAATTTGGCGTGGTCTGCGGTCGACGATGGCGTTACCTTCCCCATTGCCGGCTGGGCGTGGTCTACTAGAGATGATGGGGCTAACTTCTTGCCCATTGCCGGCTGGGCGTGGTCTACTAGAGATGATGGGGCTAACTTCTTGCCCATTGCCGGCTGGGCGTGGTCTGCGGTCGATGATGGGGCTACTTTCCCCATTGCCGGCTGGGCGTGGTCTGGAGATGATGGGCTTACTTTCCCCATTGCCTTGATTACGGTTTGGGTTAGCCAGGATGCGCTTGCCCTTAATTTTGATGGGTTGCCCACGATTAGGTTCGCCAGAAGTCTTGATTTTTCTAGGTTTATTGCTGGTCATACGAGTATTTTGTTGTGGAATTGCGTATTTGTGGGCGTACCAGTTACCCGAATTTACTGAACTTAAGCGACAGATTTTCCTATCGGGAGATGGAATTTTCCGCTATTTCTCTAGATGGATTTTTTGTAACAGTTCGGTTAAGCGCTGGTAATCGGTGAGATAAAGGTAGCCAATTAAAGTTTCTAGACTAGTTGCCTGTTGATAAATTCCGGGATCAACTCGCTTAGGATGTCTTGCAGCAGCGTTACGACCGCGCCGGACAATTTCTAATTCGTTACTCCTCAGGTGCGGCGTCAGCGATCGCAAATGTAGCGCTTGTGTTTCCGCTCTTACCTGCGCCACTACCAGACGATGGTAAGTTTCTGACCGCTGCTGTGGCACCAGATAAAACATCCTAACATGTAATTCATAAATTGCATCTCCCAAGTATGCCAATGCCGAGGGAGAAATTTGTTGCACTTGTGCTGGGGATATTGGTAGGGGTAATTGTGCGGTGATTGCTAAGAGCGCTGGTGTCCAAGTTGAATTCTGCACGTCGTCGCCGTCGGCGGCTTCATCTTGTCCATCTAATAGCTCTTCCTCCTTTGAGTTCACAAGTGAAAAATTCCTCGGCAGACTAAATTTGGGTGAGTGGCTTCATCAAGATTTATTCCTTCCGAAGCACGCTATGCTGCTGTACTTAGCATATTCAATACTAGCAAAAAATTCTGGCTAATTTGATCTTTTTGATTGAGATGCCATCTTCAGGATAAAGTATGAAGTAGAAAATTTTTACTGGCTAGGCTTGTGACATAGAACTTAGATGGCTTTTTTGCCTCTCCCACAAGGAGAGAGGTCTTGTTGCCAGAAATTTTAAGAATTAAGCTATCCAGATTCTGCATCGGATAGCTAAATTTATCTTTCTGGTCAAGCAATCAAAGCGGCTTAATATTTTCTAGAGCCGCATCAACTGTCGTTTGCAGAGAGAGAAACTTCTCTAAGCGAACAAGCTTGACCGTTTGAGTTACGCGGGCATTTGTGACGATTTGCAAGGTGCCATCGGCGGTTTGAGCCTGCTTGGCTAGCTGCACCAGCGCACCCAAGCCGGAGCTGTCAACAAAGTCGATTTGTGAGAGATCCAGAATTATGTGCTTTGGACCCTCTTCAATCTTGTTGCCAAGTACCTTGCGGAATGTCGGCTCAGAAAAGGCGTCTAACAAACCTGTGAGGCGGAATAGCTGGCAGTTATCCCGGGCTTCACGAGTGCCCCTCAGGCTTACGGTTAGGTTCAATGGCTCAGCAATAATTCCCTCCTCATCCTCATAAGTTAAAGTGAACGCTCAAGTATAGATGTTTTTTGAGCAAATTGTCTACAATCTGCTGGGATAGGGGGGTATTGGAATTCAAAATTCAAAATTCAAAATTCAAAATTCAATTCCCCAGTTCCCCATCTACCATTTTTACTCAACTTTGGCGATCGCGGCTTGACGTGCTGTTCGCATTGACTGTACAAACTGCTCAAACAAGTAATCAGCATCATGGGGGCCAGGACTGGCTTCTGGGTGATACTGAACCGAAAAAATCGGCAGGGACTTGTGACGTACTCCAGCCACAGTGCGATCGTTTAAGTTCAGGTGACTGACTTCCACAACCGCCGTAGGCAGAGAATCTGGGTCAATGGCAAAACTGTGGTTTTGGCTGGTAATTTCTACCCGTTGCTGTAAACCCGCAGGCTGATTTAAACCACGATGACCAAATTTGAGTTTAAAGGTTTCCGCTCCCAAGGCATGACCTAAAATTTGGTGTCCCATACAAATCCCAAAGATCGGTTTGTCACTCAACAGCAGCGCTTTGGCTGTTTCAATACCTTCGGTGACAGCAGATGGATCTCCGGGGCCATTGGAAAGAAAGATCCCATCAGGATTGTGGTTGAGAATTGCTTCTGGTGGCGTATCAGCCGGAACGACGATCACCCGACAACCGTAACTTGCCAAACGACGCAAAATATTCCGCTTTACACCAAAGTCAAGGGCAACAACGGTGAAGGATTCCCCAATATTCACTCCAGCCTCTTGGTTGAATTCCCAAGCTGGGATTGTGGGATTTGACCATTCGTAAGCCGTTGATGTGGTAACTTCACGCACCAGATTTAATCCGGCCATGTTGGGAGCTGCCTGCACCTGTTCTAGTAACTCAGCTTCATCGAGAATGGCTGTGGAAATGCCACCGTTCATCGCTCCGGATGTGCGAATTTTGCGGGTGAGGTTTCGGGTATCGATGCCGTATATCCCTGGTATGTGTTGCTGTTTAAGGTAATCAGGCAAGGATTGTGTCGATCGCCAATTACTTGGGCGGTGACAAATATTCCGGGCGATCGCACCCCGCACTTGGGGATGAGATGATTCTTCATCTTCGGGATTGACGCCAGTGTTGCCCAATTCAGGATAGGTAAAAATCACAATTTGACCGCGATAACTAGGGTCGGTCAGCACTTCTTGATATCCGGTCATGCCAGTGTTAAACACCACTTCTCCAATCGCGGTTCCCAGAGCACCGAAAGACCAACCGCGATAAGTGGTGCCATCTGCCAAGACAAGTAGAGCAGGTATTGCGTCAGACAAGGGCATAGGTAATGGGTAATGGGTAATGGGTAATGGGTGATGGGTAATGGGTAATTATCCCCAATTTCCAGTCCTGCGATCGCTAATTATCTCATGAGTTCATAACTTGCGATTTTTCCGAGTAATTTATTCAAAATATTTAAAGGGGAATTTGCGGGTGGGATGTAGATTGGAAAGAGCCAGGGCAGTTAAAATTGAGTCAACTATGCTTCAGCCCTTTTTATCCCACACAGCCCTAATTTGTCTCTCCACCACTCTAGCGGTTTTGAGTGTTGGCTGTAGTCAAGACAAACAGACGACTGCTGGTAGTCAACAGCAAAAATTGCCCATTGGCAATCTGGCGGCGGTGCAGCCGAACGCCAAACCAACACCACTACCAGCACCAGCTAGCCCAAAACCAGAACCCAAATATCAGCCAAGTCCTTTGGAACTGGCGCTGGATAAAGCTACTGGGGCGCTGAATATCAGCAAATCTGCTCAATCTCCAGATGATTGGAATTTGGTGGCGAGTCAATTTGAAGATGCGATCGCGCTGATGAAACAAGTGCAGCGACAAAGTCCCAACTTTCCCTTTGCCCAAACACAAATCTCAGAATACCAGCGCCAAATTAAGTATGCCCAACAGAGAGCCAATCCTCCTCAAGCGCCTGAGCCAACTGCTGAACCCAAGAGCATCGTCGTCGTCGTTCCTCAACCAGCAAGAACACCTCCTTTAACCCGTCCCCTGTCCCCTGCTGTCAAAACCAAACCGCTACCACCAAAGCCTGTTTTTACCTCAACAGAAATCTTTACCCAAGATTTAGAGGTATTTACAGCCCCAATTAAACGGCGAGTTAGTGGAACGCCAATTGTCGAAGTTACCTTCAATGGCCAGCAACGATTCGAGATGATTGTGGATACAGGCGCTAGTGGTACTGTGATTACTCAACAAATGGCGATCGCATTGGGCGTGGTGCCAGTGGGGAAAGCTAAGGCCAATACCGCTAGTTCTAGAGCAGTGGAATTTCCCGTGGGCTATGTTAACTCTATGGAAGTTGGCGGGGTGATGGCGAATAAAGTACCAGTGGCAATCGCCGGCGCCGAACTAGAAACTGGACTGTTAGGACATGACTTTTTTGGCAACTATGATGTCACCATCAAACGCAATCTCGTGGAATTTCGCCCACAATCCCGCTCAGATGTCAATCCCGCAGAAATTCAACTAACTGTACCAATTTTGCCCAAGGACTCCCGCTTTGTAGGATCTCCTTAGCCAGACTCACACCTTTGGCGTGGTTCAGCCACGGAATTGCCCCCCCCACTTGCAGCGCCAACGACGCATTTAACGCCACTACATCCTGTTGCGCTTGAGTTCCCTTACCTTGCAGCACTGAAGAGAGAATCAACCCATTCTCTTGCACATCCCCACCCCGCAGTGCTGCTAAGGGAGCAGGCGTTAGATCCAACTCTAGGGGATTCACGGTAGTTTGCTGCACCACGCCATCAGATAACACCGCTAAATCTGTTAAATCGCCTAAACCCGCTTCATCTAGTCTTTCTCGTCCGTGTAATGCGATCGCTTTAGACTTGCCCAACTGGTGTAACGCTTGGGCAATTGTTGTCAACAAATTGGGATCAAAAACCCCCATTACCTGCCCAGTGGGGCGTAAGGGATTAACTAAGGGACCTAATAAATTAAACACCGTCCTCACTTTTAGCGATCGCCGCAACGGTGCCACCGCTTTGAGTGCTGGATGCCAACCAGCGGCAAATAAGAAAGTAATACCCACCTCTTGGAGTGCCGCTTGCACCTTCTCGCTGGAAGCGTTCAAGTTTACTCCCAAAGCTTCCAAAACATCTGCACTCCCCGTAAGACTTGAGGCTGAACGACTACCATGTTTAGCCACAGGTACACCATAAGCAGCCGCCACAAAGGCCACCGCTGTAGAAATATTAAAGGTTGATGCCCCATCACCGCCAGTACCACAGGTATCAATAGCAGATATTGAGGATTGGGAAGAAATTGATTGCGATCGCAAAACTTCAGCCATCCCCACCAACTCGTCAGCAGAAACACCTTTAAAATGTAACGCCGTTAAAATCGCCCCCGATAACTCTGGGGGAATCGTTTCACTTAACCATCCTTGCATCAAAGCCGTAGCTTGAGCGCGGGACAAAGATTGGCGATCTAATAATTGTTGCAGTAGGAGATGCCAGCTAGCAGAGGATTCTTGAGCAGGAATTGAGGAATTAGTCATAACCAGCTTTCTCAGTATCTTGTCTTGTATGTAGTTCAGTTTAAGGGACTTGCAAATAATAAAATATCCCAAATTTTCTTGTGGGGTGGGCTTCTAGCCCAGAATATGGGACGGGCTTTCCTGCCCATCCCACAAGATTGGGTAATTTATTTCTTGGAAATCCCTAAGTATCTGCTAGTTATCCTACCGAAAAATTAGCAGCCATCAAAGTTAGGTGGAAACATCAAGACTCGACTGCATCGGCTGGGTAAGATGCTTGTTTGTGATTTTAAATTCATAGTTGCTAATAAATAACTCTTTGCCCTTAGCAGCACCACTCTGCTTATAATTATTCATCCCATACTGTAATTCCCACTCGGAAATATTCGCCCATTTAAAATTTTCTCGAATTTGCGGACAGTCATCATAAGTAATTAACCAGCGATGATGACATTGTTTTAAAACTTCAGCAAATCTCCGATGCTCAAAGGACGTATGCAAGTCACCATCTTTACCATACAGCTTTGATTTAGTAGCGCTAAAATAGGGCGGATCTAAGAATAAAAATACATCTTTACCTTCTGCATTTATCAGGTGGCTATAATCTAAATTAGTAATTTTGATATTTTCCTCAAAGATATCTCCTAATTTACTTAAACGTTCTATTGAAGAATCAGTAAACCGTTTATGGAAAGCTTCCTGAGAAAAACCACCTGATTCTACAGTCCCCGAAAAAGTAATTCTATTGAGAACAAAAAAACGCACTGCTCTTTCAAGCTCAGATATTTTATTTACATCAACATTAGCTAACTCTGTAAATAGTAATTTACCATTTTTACAGTTATTTTTAATCTGGTAAATTTGTTTCACCAAATTACATATATCAGACTGAGCAAACTTCCAAAATAAATATAGTTCAGGGTTTAAATCATTAATCCAAATTTTTAAATCAGGAAAAGTTTGCTTTAAGTAAATAAATACAGAACCACCACCCACAAAAGGTTCTCTAAATTCAGAAAAGCTCTTTGGTAAGTATTTAACTATTTGATTGATTGCTTTTGATTTACCACCAGGATAACGGAGCGGGCTTTTGATAATCATGCCAAAAATCGTTAAATCATTTTAAATTGTATCTTGTACTATGTACCTCACGCGGCAGTAATTATATTGAGCCTACTGTCGCACTAATAGAGATTTCCAAGAAATAAATTACCCAATCTTGTGGGATGGGCTTCTAGCCCGTCCCATATTCTGGGCTAGAAGCCCACCCCACAAGAAAATTTAGGATATTTTATTATTTGGAAGTCCCTTATAATTGTTTCTGAGGATATCTAGCGCGATTTTGTTAGCTCATCAAAAGCTAGCATGACCTCAAAAATATTTATCAACTAAGCTATCGAGGATGATTAATATGTCCCGTTCTGCACCATATCAACCTTTGTTGTTGCGAATTCTTCATGGCGCAAGTGGAATTTTAGTTATTGGGGCAATCATTACTGGCTTTTTGGTTTACAATACCTTTGATGGACGATTTGGTGAGATCCCACTGCCGAAAATTGAGCCAATTCAAGATATTCACGGAACCTTGGGGCTATTTTTCTTGATTTTGCTGCCAGTTTTTGCCCTTTACAGCTTTCATGCTGGACAAAAGCGCCTTATTCAACCTGATTTTTTATCGCAACTTACCCAAGTTAATAGGTCGATTTGGTGGGTTAGCCTGCAACGATTTACTAACACATTCATGCTCATCGCTGCTGTTTTTGCAGTCATTTCTGGCAGGATGATGAAGGAAGAATGGCTTCCCACAGGAGAACTTTACCACATTTGGTACTCGCTTCACCTGACTGCATGGATGATGATGGTTTGCTGTCTGGCAATTCATCTTTTGTTCTCTACCAAGGTAGGTGGTGCAACTTTGTTACTCTCGATGTATTCGTGGAAATTCCGCCCAGAAGATCACCCTAATCGATGGTATAGTCGTTGCCGGACTTGGTTGATTAGTTTACGAGCCAATGTTGGTGTAAGTATAGATAATTGGATACAGAATAATCTCTCACTGAGAATTATTGAGGTGATTGTGCTGGGTGGAGTTATTGCCGCCTTTTTATTGCCTCTATTCTTCTCTAGCTAAGTTCCTGATATTTTTATTTTGCTTTTTTTCATGCTCACGCTTTAACTACAAGAATAAAAATATCCCTTTTCTAAGAAACAGAAATGTTTCTTTACATCCATTGGGAATGTGATCGCTTTCCTCAGACGCTTTTGTCAATTTGGGCTAATGCAATAGCTGAAAGGTTTACGTGGCTTTAATTTTCACATTTTGGCTATAAATTTGATTTTTTCAGAGAAAATCAAATTCCCAACTTTGATTAAATCAGAGTTGCAAAATCTGGCTTGGATTATTGTTTTCCGGGAGTGACAAAAAGGGATATGGGATTCCTGTTTGATTTTTGAAAAAACGCCTATCTCAGTGAATAGAATAGTGCGTCAGCTAAAAGAACACCTTTACTTGTCTGCTTGCCTGAGTGCCTATTGCCTACTACCCATCTTTGCTGCTTCAGTTCATGGATCAAATAAGACTGCTATATCTACTTTAAAACTTTGGTAAATATACCACTTTTTCCTTGTGAAAATTTTACATAGTCAACGGAAATCCTTATGTTATACTTAGTGAGTAAATTTCTTGTCAGTAAGCAGTTTGAATCCTATGAAACGTAGCTTGATTACACTACACATGTTGTTAATACCAGCACTTGTTGGTTCATTTAACCAACAAGCCCATGGTGTTGTGCTTAACACTGTTAATTGGAATGCTGATAACACAGTGAACGGTACCGGTACTGGAATATTAGACGGCGTTACTGTTAGTTACACTACAGCTATCACTTCAAACGCAGGAACCACCATAAATAATAACAATTGGAATACATCATTTGCTACAGATAGTGTAGGTGCAAGTATTCTTAGCGGCGGTGCTCTGGGTATCAATACAAGTACCAGCTCAACACAAACGCAGACGATCAACTTCAGTGGTAACATAGTAAACCCTGTACTGTTATTCAACTATCTAGATGGTTCAACTTCGTTTAGTTTCTCAGGTCTAACGGTAGCTTTATTAGATAGCTTCAACGCCTCATTGAGCGGTAGCACTGTTTCTCCCGTTGGTGCTAACAACGGTTTTAATGATGGGTTTGCGTTGAAAATTTTCGGGAATTTTGGATCTGCCAATCCGCTTGTGTTCCAGACTAATGCTCTCGCCAACGCAGGTCCTCAAACTGTAGCATTCACAGTTGGGACAGAAGTGCCTGAACCTGCTTCTATGATCGGTCTTCTGATGGGATTGAGTCCATTTGGAGTGGGTTTCTTCCACAAGCGCAAACAGGCGCAAAAATCCGCTTAAACTTCTTATTCGACAAGCGTCTGATATTCTTGGGTAATATGCATATTATTCAGGAAGACGGCAATGCAAAATTATCGTCTTCCTTTTTCACCGTAGAGATCGAAATATTACCCTTCCCGGACAGTCTTCCTGATTAATTCGGGCATAAACCCGGAGACAAGTTAATACTTCCCCTGGATTACCACCACAATCTAGTTGCAAGTCATCTTTAGACAAGGCACAAATATCGGCATAAAGTCCTGATAATTGGCGAATCCTCACTTCATTACCTGCATTAGTTGCCTTATCAGCAAGTTTTTTTAGAATGCGTCGTGATTCCTGTTGTAGCTTACCCCACCATGAATAGCGTTCGGCTGGGGGAACGAATAATAGGGAATGTATGGCTTCGTCTATGTCAATCCAAGCAAGTAGATTTAAAACTGGATCAGGATTTTCTGCGGTTTTTTGGATGCGCCCAAAGCGATCGCTTAAACTATCAATATATTGATGTCGCTGTTCTGGTTTGGTGTGCAAGGAAACGACATCAAAGCTAAAAACGCTCTTTAAGGCATGATGTAAATCTGGTTCTATCTCGATAAATTTGATATATAAATAAAGAAACCCTGCGAGTAAATGCAGATCCCCAGATGAGTAACTTTGAGGGAATTCGGTCTTTAACAGTGCTTTTTGCGATAAACACAACCCTTTAGCCTTGACACTGCCACTAAGACCAGGGTAGATCACTTCATCTCGGATGAAGGGAAGTTTGTAGAGATGTATATTATCTGCGATCGCACCAGCTTCTTCAGCTAATTCTAAAGCACGCTGTCGCCAAGATGTCGCCAAATCCTCTGGTACCCGCAGTAATCTGCGCTGAATTTCGTTCCACAAATCGGCGTCTTTTTGGCTTTGCAGTGGGGAATTACCCAGATATAAACTCAATTCAGGGTCAGAATTGAAAGCTTCTCGCAGACGAATCAGTTTTAACTCGGTTCCAGAGTCTAGCTGTGGAGATGGGATAATTTCTCTTTGTAGCAGGCTGTGGAGTTCTTGCAGCACCTCGTCGCATACTTTTGCACCGGGATCTAGCGGTAATTCTGCCTGAGCTTTTTTCAGAGAAGCCTCTAGTCCGTACAAGCTAAACCGCAGTAACTGGGCTAACTCTGAGTTTTCTATCTCTAATAGCTTTTTGAGGTGCTGCATGAATGTTGTCTCTTGTAATCTGGATGCGCCCTGTGTTGTCTAAGAATTTGGTGCGTTATGCGCGATCGCTTTTGCTGATAATTAGAACTTACTCATTGACAAAAAATGCTAAATATGGGTATTGGTTTTATTCATTGAAAATCTTAATTGGTGCGTTAGGGAACGCACCCTACAGGTAGGATGCGTAAAAAACGCATCGAAACATTTGAATTGAATATGGATTTATTATCTGTTAATGGATGCCACAAAAGGGGTCACGTTCTTTATCGACTTCGTTGGGTTGCAGTTCTAGTTCAGCGCGAAAAATGCATCCTTCTTGTTTGAGACATTCTTGATTTGTCGATGTCCAGTAAGGGACTTCGCCGGCGTGCATCCGCAGTATACCTTTATCGTCGAGAGATACACGATATTGGCAGGGGTAATCTGTGGTGACGTCTGGTTTACTGAGTGCGCCAATTCTGATCCATTTTTTGCTGTTGGTTTCAGTGTCTGTTTGATAAACATAAAAGGTGTGCTGGCCTGCTTGGGGAAATGGAGGTAAGGGATTACTAATTAACCCGCTTCCTGGTTGGGTGACGCCATCGAGCAAATAGTGAAAGATTTTTAGCGATTTACTCTCCTCTTTGCCGGCTTCAAATACTAGATGATAGGCATCTGGTTGATCTACTGTGGCTGACTCTAGAACATTGATGGCAATATCACCATCATTCAATACTTTATGAGAGCCTTCTACGGCGATATTCCACGGCAACTTACCATCAGCAAACAGGTCTGATTTATCTGCTGTGTCCGCAGATGAAGATATTACTGAATTTAGATCAATGCCAGAAACATCAATTAAATAATGGGGATTTCCCTGACACAGCAGGACGCTAAATTGTAGGGTTTGGTCAATTTCAAATTGAACTTTGATTTTTGTGAGAAACTCTTTTTCTTCCATCTGTAGTTTATCCATCAGGCTTTTGCCATCAAAGCTGCCCCACAGGCGTAAATCTCCATCTTCGTAGTCTTGCCGATAGATGATGTTAGTTAATTGTATGCCTTTCCATTGAGTACGTACTTTGGCGACATTTTCCCAAGCGGAGAGTTGATAGAGTTCTTGTCCAGCATTGAATATTGGCAGCAGGTCGTTGCTTTGGGTTTTGCGTTTGAAGTTACAGGGCAAATAATAAAATAGGTTTTTGACATCTATTTCTAGCTGGTTGGCTCCCTTACGCAGCAATTCTTTAGACTCTTCTGGGTCAAATCTCAGCCTCCGCAATTTCTCGGCGTAACAGGCACCGGCGGAGGTGGCGAGCTTGGTAAATTCCAGCACAAAGGTAATCCGCTCTGGATTCCAGACGAAATATGGAGACTTGCTAAATTCCTGGTAAATTTGCTGCTGTACAAGGTCGAGATTACAAGTTTTGCCTGAGAGGATTAACCAATCAACTTTATGAGTGTTGGCAGAATCTTTGGTGAGATCTTTTGGATGTAAGCGGCTCTCCATCAGTCCTTGGGCAATACCGATCGCTTCTTTGATTGGGGAAATGGCAGCTCGTTCAAACTGCTGGCACTCTAGGGTGAGGCCAATGCTATTTGGATCTCTGATTTGGAATTTCACGCCACTTTGGGTGAGTAGTTCGCCAATTTGCTGTTCAGAAAGGGTGAAAGTCAGCAGGGAGGCGTCGGTTGGTGGTTTTTGACCCAATTTGAGTTTGGCTGTTTCGCTATGTTCCCAGAGGGTGTAAAAGGTTTGCAGGCGTTGGGGGGCTTGTTGCCAGCGGGTGGGTAATACTTTCTCGGCTGTATCTAGGGCGTCTTTTGAGGCGACATCACCTTCAGGATTTTCTTTGTCTAGACATCTTAATAGACTGCCGCTTTTGAATTGCCCTTGTGCTAAAAAGCGCTCGTTTAACTCGGAGTTAATTAAATCTTCGAGTTTTTCGCTTTCTAAATCACCTTTGGTGACGGCTGTTAACAGAAAATCGGCGATCGCAACTTTCAACAATCTAAAAATTCGCAAGGTGATTAACTCACCGCCTAACTGTAGATGACCAGAGGAACCGAGCAATTTTGGCGTCAATTTATAGTAACGTCCCCCTAAACCCCGGTCTTCATGATCGGCAAAGGAGGGGGTTTTATCTTCTAAAGTGAGTTCAATTAAAGCTAAGTCTGTGGTACCACCGCCGATATCCAAGACGAGGACATTTTGTGACCACTTATTCCCTACTTGGCGACAACGGGTTTTGAATGACTCAATGCCGATGTTGAGATTACCGCCAAATTCGCGCCACAGAAAGAAGATCGCCACGGCTACAGCTTCATCGTAAGCCGTTTGCACATCGTCAAAACCCAACTGCTCTACCAGTTCTTTAACTTCTTTGCGAACTACTGGGGGGGCGACTGTGGGGTAGGTAACAACTGCTGTTAAGAAATCGCCTTCAGAAAATCTGCGTCTGGCTCGTTGGCGGTAATCTTCGGTTAATTCGATCAGATTTCCCCAAGCTGCTTGAATGAGTTGATTAACGTTGATTGTTGCTTCTTGTCCATCCAAGATGACTGGAAAAGACCGCTCTTGACCAAAGTAGCGTTTGGGTGAGTGGTGAAACCGGCTGATAATTTCCTTGAGAGAAGTACTTGTTCCTTGGGCGATCGCTTTTTTGCGGTTGTCGCTAGCTTCTCTACCCATCCGCAGTTGTAACGGCATCAATTGGGAAACTTCCAACTCACTCTTAATTTCGGTCTCGCGGCGGTCGATATCCAGCACTACCGGGATCAGGTTTTGCGACTCTAGGGTGGGGACGCGGAAGACTTCGTGATATATCTGGTAAAGCTTTTTGCTCACAGCCCGCCGAAAGCGATCGCTATTTCCCAAACACAACTCGATTTGGCGAATCGCTTCTAAAAATTGCTCTTTGCGATCGCTCTCAAAAACTTCGCTCAAGCGGTGCGGTTCAATCTCCAGGTTTTTGCTAATATCCGCAATAAATTTCTCCCATTCACTCGCACTCACATCTGGTAAAGCCACAGCAGCAGGGGAACTCAGCCATTGGGCCAAGCGATCGCGTAACCGTAGTTCTTGCTCTCTGGGTAAAATTTCGGCGATCGGCACTTCAATCGGATCAAAAAGTGTGACCGTAGAGTTAGACGTTCCGAAATCTAAAGCGAACCAGCCAGGAAATCTTTTTTGTTGTTTCTCGCTCGGTTGTTGTTCACTAGAATTATTGAGATTGAGTTGAAAAGGGTTCATTGCAGTATCCATTTCTGTTGTTTGCTCAATTGGCAACTGCTGAAAATCTGGCTGACTTTCCACGATATCTAGAAAACCTTTCTCCACCTCTCCAAACCTCTCCTGAAAGGAGAGAGGCTTTGAATTATCCCCATTCCAGCTAACAAAAGTTTTTCCGCTTCCCTCTTCTAGAAGGAAAGGTTTAGAGAGAGCTAGGGAATAGGGCTGGGGAGTTAGGTTTTGCGTTGGTTGTTCCACATAGCGTGAAATTTCAGGAAAATCTGGTAGACACCACAGATAACACTCAGCCCCGATATGTTTTTGCACAGACAGTAGGGGATTTCCCGCAGCGTCAGCATCAAAATACTCAACAATCACCTGTAAAGTGCAGTTGACTGGTTCTGTTATAGGTTGCTCTAGTTTACAAGGGTATTGTCCTAGTTGACCCAGGTTAGAAATTTTAGTTGGTGTGGCAGAGTTGAATTGTTTGTAGGCTTTTTGAATTTGGACTGCTATTTCTATTGGTGTTCCTCTAACAGTGCAGAGAATGCGAGAAATATGTGGGATATTGCTGCCAAAAGCGAAAATTTGAATGGCAGGAATGTCCAAATTATTATGTTCTTTAACCCGCAGTTGATAGCGAGGTGGAAGCCGTATTTCCACAGGCATTTTAGATTTTCCTTGAGCGCGAAATTCATATCAAACTTGTCATTTTTTCCAATCACCACTGACAACTAATACCATTTTAGATTTTAGATTTTGGATGGGAAACCGCTTGGTGTATCTGGTTTCCTCTGTCCATCTGTCGCCATCATTTTTCTTTCTTGGTATAACAATGAGACACCTTGCCAAAACCCTAGTTAATTATTTATGACCACAAATAAACACCCCTAAATTATCTATATTTATCTGTGTAAATCTCGTAGTTTATCTGTGGTTACATTTCCCTAAGATTAGCTTTTGCAAAAACGCTGTTAAATATCCAGATAAGAAATTGCCGAAATTTCCGAGACAATCTGTAACCAAGCAGGAATTGCTAACTCAGTTGGTGAGTCTCCAGCAGCAATATATCTGAGCAAAGCCTCTTTTTTCGAGAGGTTTTGCAGACCGGGAATAATTTGATCTAAAATACCTTCTAGTTCAGAATTAACTTGCCGATTAACTTCGCTAACATATTGCACAAGATGGAGACTGACGCTAGCAGTAATTTCATCTCGCAGTCGCAACACGAAAAGTTGGTGATTAGCGGATCTGGGTAAGTTTTGACTTCTTTCAGGTGCCCAATCAAAGATTTGACCAATGTTGTGTTTTTCGTCTTGACGCGCCAAAGGAAACATAATTCCCGGAGAAATGCCTTGATCTTGGCTACTAATTTCTGAGATAATTGCCCCGTGCCATTGCTGAGGATCACATCCTAACAGCAGTTTATAAAATAGGTCGGCTTCTTCCAGACCAAATTTTGATTCAATATCTTGTTCCAAATCTGGGTTGATAATAGCCTGCAAATGTGTACGTTCTAGGGATACTTGACTTGATAATTTACTCAAACAGTCAGCAACTGCCTGACGAATAAGATCGCGGGCAAAACTTTCTAGTTCCTGAACAGTTTTTTCAAATGCTGGATAAAAATCATCACTCTTTGTTGGTAGGGAATTATTAACTCGGTTTCCTCGGTCAAATAGCTTCCCTGCTGCACCTTTAGATTCTGCTAAAGCAATTGTGCCATTGTTGGCTTTATTGAAGAGCAAAGTCCATTGATTCCAGTTAAGTATTCTAAATGTTAGTTCGTCTTTTACCAGATCACTAACCACAACTCCCCGTCGGTCTTTAAGTGGTTCTTTGCCTAAATCTTTTTGGAAATTCCGGTAATTTTTGTCCAAGCTTTCAATTACCAAGCGCAATTCGCTTAAAGCTGGACTGTCTGCTGTTGGTATCCCTTGCTCGTGAATTTCCTCTAAGATATACTTCAGGCGATCTTGTTGTTGACGCACTGCATCAGCAGCCCTGCGAGTATCTTCATGCAATTGCTTCAGACCGTGATTAGCTACATGAGTTTGAATCAATTCCCGCAATTTGTTAATACCTCCATCTTGGGCAAAGTAACTTAGTTGTCTGCCAAGATAGTTACGAGGGTCGGATGCTTGCAACAGTTCGCTTAATCGTCCCCATTTCTGTTGCAGTCGTTTAGACTGTTCCAGGTAATTAGGATAATCTAGGTTAGCTAAAAACTCTGGTGAACCAGCTTTGACTGTACTCGAACGTTTTGCCAACTCAGCCAATCCTAACAGCGGCGATAGTAAAACAATCCGGTCTTTTTGGCTGGTAAAGGCTTCAGCGCCATCAATAATAGTTTGCAGCACTTTGAGTTTTTGGAAAACAGTTTTCCCATCCATTGCATTGGGGACAAGACTATCCTCAATCAGATAATCGAGTTCTCTTTCACCGCCTTCATTTTCTAGGGGTAGTTGATCAAACCGACCGACACCGACGAGAATTAGATCCTTGAGATCTTGTCCTGGTCGCTGCTGCTGCATCATGGTAAAAATTTTATTTGCGCGATCGCTTCCCGGAGATTTACCATTGAGCAATACGAGAATTGTCTGTACTTCTGCTAATTCCCGCAGTGACAAAAATGTATCCCGTGCGCCAGAGTTCGCCGCCCCCAATCCGGGAAAGTCTAGCAGCAAAAACTCGGAAACACCCGCCAAATCCCAAATTTCCCGTGAGATTTTTACCTCAATATCAACTCGGCGGATAAGTAAAAAACTATTCTGCAATAACTTAGTTGGTAACCGCTGGGGTGGACTCGGTAATCGGATATGCGCTGGTGGTAAATCTTCAAAATTGAGAGTTTGAATGGCTATGGGCATTTCGACTAGCTGTAGCCCTTCACGAGCAGTAGTAGCATCAATTTCATAGCTGTTACCACACATCGCTTCACCATAAGCCTGATAAGCTCGCAGGAACAATACCAACTCCCGCAGTAGATAACGTAGCTCTAAATTATTACTGGCAATCCATGCTTCTTCACACCAGTTAAGAATATCTTGCCCAGTCTTGATTAACGCCTGTGGTAGGGCTGGGAGTCTGGCTGCTATTGCTCGTCTGTTTGCTTCCTCTAACATGAAGTTGAGGCAATCCTTCACTTCTTCATGAGACAGATAATCTACCGTGTAATTATCTACTTGGGTTGTTGCAAAGCCGTCTTGCAGTCGGAGATGAATGGCGGTGACGTTACCTGTAGTCGGATTTTCACTCACTGGTAAAGCATCTGCATAACCAATCAAGCTCCCCAAAAGCAAAGTTTTACCGCTACTGAATTCCCCCATGACGCCGATTTTAACTGGTGAAGTGGCAAGTTCTACAGTTTTTTCGGCGGTTTCTCGGAGGCGAACCAGACAGTTATCAAGGCTAGCAGGAACCCAATCTTCTTGTTGAGAGGGGTGTTGGGGCACCGAGTCTATTTTCCGGAGAATGAATTCGCCGTACTCTTGAAAACGGCCCAGTTTTCCTGGTTCCATAGAGTAGTTTTTCACCTCAGATAATTTTCTGTGAGTTTTATAACATAAAAAACGCGAACGACAACTATTCATGCAACAGGCTGATAGCTCATTTCCCATTGCTATGGGTCTATTTGCAACTTTGGGCTGAGTGCTTTTTATTAGCTGACAACATCCTTAAAAAAATAATTTCAGTGGCAAAGGTCAAAAATCCGTCAATATTTATGGGTTAGCTGTTCCCGATTTGATTTGCACACAATCATCAGCAGCCAGGATTCTTGCCAGTCATGGTTTTTATCATTTTGAGGGCAGGAGTGCTTACCCACGGCTAATGCCTACATGTAGCGTGCCTGCGGCCCTTTCTGGAATTTTCAATTACTTAGGAATCTCTCTGGAATTTTGTATCGCCTTTACATACTTTGCCAGGAAGATAATTTATCCATAAAGCGCCGGGAAGATTCAGAACCAGCACAACCGCAGAATGAGGATGAACGTCTTAGAAATTTATTGTTTATATTTTGTTCAGCCAAATTTTATTTCATTTATATATTTTTTGCTTCATTAAAATTTTACATTTTTGCGGAAACTTTGTCATAAATTAACAATACTCGAACTTAATTATGTTGCGCTACTGATCTAAATTGTATATTAGTTAACTAAGCAAAGCCTATAACTTTTGGCTTAGAGATAGTTATAACCTTTCTCCCCTGTGATATCACTATCAGTCTAGATCTGCATCTATCTAAAGTAGGTTAAAAGATAACTCCGGTGTCTGGATATTTGAGGACTTATAAGTAATTATAACTTCAGTAATTTTACTATTACTCACGATAGGAAACCGACATAATCTAGTTGTAAATATGTAATATAATTCTTTACTTAATGATAATTCAGTCAAGAATTTAGCTCTATATATTTTTTTAGATAAGTATTTAAACTTCCATTAAAAACTTCTGCAAAACAGGCAGGTAAAAGTGTTTCCGGAAATAGTATCAGACTTGATCGACCAAATCATAGTTGTAGGGGCAGAAATACAACGGTCGGAGCAACTACTTTCCCAGCAGGCAGATACAGAACCTCTGATGATTTGGATGGCTGGAAGTGATGGAGTTTACCACTACTTCAATGCAGTTTGGGGGGAATTTACGGGACAATGTCTGGACACAGACCGCTTTGTATCGGCGCTAGCAGAAGATAACAGCAACATTTGGGCTTGTTGCGTACACCCAGAAGATAGGCAGCGGTGTGAAGATAGATATCACACAGCATTTGCGGTGCATGATTCGTTCCAGAGACAATATCGCCTGCGTCATCAGTCGGGCGAATACCGCTGGATTTTAGATACAGCAGTGCCACGGTTTGCAGCAGATGGTAGTTTTCTCGGTTATGTCGGTTATCTTGTGGATTTTACAGATGTAGAAATCAAAGAAATACCAACTCAAGAAAGTGAAGTTAGGTTACGGCTAGCGCTGAATAGGGCGCAGATGGGAGTGTGGGATTGGCAAATTACCACGGGGAAATTTAATTTGTCCCAGGGTACAGATGCTTTGTTTGGCATGAACCCCGGAGATTTTGCTGGTACTTATGAGGCGTTTCTCAACTGCATCCATCATGAGGATCGGCACTCGGTAACGGAGGCGATGCATAACTCTGTTGTCGATGGCTCTAACTGCGATATTGACTTTCGGATTGTCTTAGGCGATTGCACTGTGCATTGGTTGCAGATTCAAGGTAATGTTTTGCGGAACAAAAACGGGAAATCAGTATTGATGATGGGTGCAGTCATGTCGATTACTAAGCGTAAATTGACAGAAGCTGCACTAGAAGCGGCCAATCAAAACCTTAAAGCTACTGTCGAAAAACAGGCAATAGAGTTAGAAACAGCACTGAAGCAACTGCAAAGCGAAATCAAACAACGCTGCCAAGCTGAAGCACAGTTATGCCAAAAAAATTCTCAACTTGCAGCTATTTTACAATCGCTTCCCGATTTATACTTTCGTCTTGATGCTGATGGCAATGTCCTAGATTATCAGGTGGGAAAGACACAGAATTTATCTAGCGAATCAGGAGTTTTTCAAGTCCAGCAGATACTGGAGTTTTTCCCACCTGCTGTGAGAGTTCGCTTTCAAGAAGCAATAACTCAAGTACTGGCGACTAAATCTTCAGTCAGTTTTGACTATACTTTACCACCGCCATTCGCCAAGGGTCATATTCAAGCGAGTTTATCACCATTGCCAGAACAACAAATCATTGTTCTTGTGCGTGATCACAGCGAAAGTACACAAGCATCGGCAGCTAATTTTCAAGCGATCGCTCAACGGGAAGCCCTGATCAATCAGATAGCCAACCAAATCCGAGCTTCTTTGGAACTCAATTCGATTTTAGAAACTGCTGTCCAGGAAATCCACAAAATATTCCAAATTGATCGTTGCGCCTTTGTCTGGTATCGACAAAACACAGATCTACCCTACTGGGAGGTTGTCTCTGAGGCTAAATATCCCCACCTCAAGACTCTGCTAGGTTTCAAACCGACTAATGCAGAAATTGGGCCAATAGCCACAAAAGTCTTGAATAAAGAAATCATTCAAATTGATCATGTGGCAACTGAGCTTGATCCGATAGCACGGCAGTTTTTTAGTGATCTTGGCTTCACTGCCTTTATGTCATTGCCTATACATACTCAATGTGGTGAAATTGGTGCGTTTACCTGTAGTTACTGTAGTGGCTTCCGACCTTGGCAAGAAAGTGAAGTGGAATTATTACAAGCAGTTTCAGTCCAATTAGCGATCGCCATTGACCAAGCTAAACTCTATCAACAAAGTCGTACGGCTGCCATAACTGCCGAACAGAAAGCACAGCAACTAGAAGTAGCTTTAGTGGAACTCTCTTCTACCCAAGCTCAACTCATTCAAACTGAAAAAATGTCTAGTTTGGGACATTTGGTGGCGGGTGTTGCTCACGAAATCAATAATCCAGTCAATTTCATCTACGGTAATATCAGCCACGCCAGCGAATATATTAGCGATTTATTGCACTTAATAGAACTTTATCAACAGCACTATGTAGCAGTACCAGAAATTCAACAGGAAATCGAAGCGATTGATTTAGATTTTCTCAGCGAAGATTTACCTAAAATTCTGGATTCGATGAATATGGGAGCCGAACGCATTCGGCAGATTGTTCTATCTTTACGCAACTTCTCGCGCTTGGATGAAGCTGGGATGAAACCAGTTGATATCCATGAAGGCATCGATAATACTTTACTGCTGTTGCAAAATCGCCTCAAAGCTAAACTAGGATGTCCGGAAATTAAGGTGAGCAAAGAGTACGGCAATTTACCAGAGGTGAATTGTTACGCGGCACAGTTGAATCAGGTATTTATGAATCTGTTGGTAAATGCGATCGATGCCTTGGAAGAGTCATCAGTCAAGGGCGAAATGACTGAAAAACCCAAAATCCGCATTCGCACTTTGATTCAAAAAGGCGATTGCGCGGAGCGCAGCGCCGGAGGCGATCGCCTAATAATCAGCATCGCTGACAATGGCCCTGGCATGAGCGCCGAAGTAAAAAACCGCCTATTTGACCCCTTCTTCACTACAAAACCTGTGGGTAAAGGCACTGGTATTGGCTTATCAATTAGCTACCAAATTGTTGTAGAAAAACATCTTGGGAAATTGGAGTGTATTTCGGCGCCAGGAGAGGGTGCTCAGTTTGTAGTCACAATTCCCCTCAAGTAATGTTTGCCTTTGACACCATTGATTGAACCAGTCCAAATGTTTTTCAAAGTCGTTCTCCCTTCGGAGGGGCAGTACCTAGTGCCACATCACCCCAACGCATCACTGTTGCACAAGCACTGCTGGCTGCACCGAAGCCATAGATCAGAACCAAGTCATTTTCACGAATCTTACCCAACTGTATGGCGTGGTAGAGATTGGCTAAGGCCAGCACGGCCCCAATGTTAGCGTAAAGAGGAAAAATGTCAATTGTCCGCTCTGGATCAATACCCAATACACGGATACAGAAGCTTGCAAACCAAGCAGTGGGTGTATTAAAAATGAAAAAGTCAATTTGATCTAAGGTTACACCAGCAGCGGCGGCAGCACCTTGACAACACGTACGTAAAAATTCCGTAGCTGTTTCCCCCATAATCTTGTTTATGTTCTTTGATACTTGAAAACGCAGATGTGGCTTGCCCTGTTTATCTTGTGCAATTTTACCTCTTAATTGATCACACAAGGCACTGGTGTTAACTGTCTTTGTGCCCAGAATACCCTGGTTGACTTCCAGTGGACTGACTACAAAAGCTCCAGCACCATCACTAAAAAACCATGAGAGAGTATCATCTTCATCTAAGAAACGAGAGTATGTACAAGAAATAGCTACCAGTACATTGCGGTAAGTGCCTGTTTTTACCATGGCACAGGCGGTTTCCAGTGCAACTGGGGTACTACCACAGGTTGCATCAAGATTCCATGCACCACATTTCAATCCCAATTGACGGGCAATGAAGGCGGCATTGCCATATCCAATGTATTCAGGTGAGACAGAGGAGACGATCAGCAGATCAACCTGATCGGCAGAAAGTTGCGCCGCATCAAGAGCATCTTTTGCTGCCCGATATTCCAGTGTCAGCGAAGACTCACCCGGACTTAGTACTCGTCGCTCAATGGTGCCACGAAATGGATCTGACATATGTGGCATCATCTCTAATTCAAACTCATTGCTGGGAGTGGATTTAGCAGGCGAAAATAGCTTTGCCAAGCCTTGTTGTTCAGCCTGAGCAACCAACTTAGGATAATTTTCTTTGTAGTAATCGTTGGTACGAATTATGCTGGGAAAGCTGACAGAGAGTGAGCGAATACCTACTGGATTGTGCATCCTGAAAAATCTCCTTTAAGTTTTGCAAAGTCACATCATATACCAAATTTATAATTTTACTGGAATTGATCGCACACCAAGGGTTAACTGACCAAAATCTCAGTAAGCGCAATTTTTAGGAGTAACCATATCTTCATAAAAGAATACTCCACTTCACAGTAAATTTTCAAATTTATTATGTATTTACACTTATCGTTGAATTGATTAAGGTGTATCTCTTCTCAGGCAATCTACGATGTTACTTGAAACTAAATTTCTTCTTCAGGAAAGCTTAAGCAAGCTAGTTTCTGGAAATTTTGCGTTGCTCGAAATTCTTAAGCAATGGGGAATCAAGCATTATGCTGGTGTTAATGGCGGTGGCGTAATTAAGATAGCGCAACATTTATTGCCACTCACTCATCTTCACCAACTGCGTGATGGAATACCACGAATGCTGACGATGAATGAATATATTACTGGTTTTATTCCCCTCGGTTATTATTTAGCAACAGGTAAGTTTGCGGGAACAATTTTGACAACTGGGGCAGCAACAAAATTGGGTCTCTGTGGTTTAACTGAGGCAAAACTACATAATATACCAGCAGTATATCTTGTAGCCTTAAACTCAACCCAAGTGCATGACAAAGCTCCCTTACAGGACGTTTCCGAAAATGGAATGAACTTGATTCCTCAATTGCAAGCAGAATTGGGTGATGGCTGCGTGGTTATTGATGATCTGAGTGTGATTGAAGACAAACTATTAATGGTTCAAAAGATTTTGTCCCAGTCACGACCAGTAGTAATTGCATTTCATCCAGATATCCTTTCCCAAGATATTGATCTAAATCAGCTATCTTTCCCCCCTACACATAGCAACAGCGAAATCAACTATTCAGATATCGATGCATTAGCCAGCCAACTTGCCCAAATCCAACCAACCCAGCGGATTATTCTGTATGTTGGTGAGGAAGCGGCAAGATATGAGCAAATCAGCAGCCTCATCGACGATTTATCGTATCGACTCAAATCACCTATCATCTGGTCTGTCAATGGTGCTAATGCCGTTAGTGAAACCAATCCCTACGGATATGGACATATTATGTTTGGTGGTAACGACCGAGCAATGAAACTTTGGCAGAGTATAAATTCTGATGATGTGTTGATTATGATCGGGCTTGACCCTTATGAGTATGTTCTCAATAACGAACAAATCCGGGCAGGTAATGTATGGCACTTAACTCATTTTCTGTGCCCTTACGGTCATAAAGACGGAAATTTTCAACATCGCGCGGCTTTTGAGTACCAAAAAGTTTATGGTGACATTGTCCTCGTGCTTCAAGAATTACTGAACCGACTACCACAAAACAAGGATTTATCCGGCGTTAATCCGCCACTTGTAAGCCTAAATACCCGGATCATTTCTCGGACAGTGCGCCCAGATACTGTAGATTTATTATCCTTCTACGAACAAATTGGGCAGTTGTGGCAACCTAATACTATTGGTTTTGACGATGTTTGCATGGCCTACAAAGATCGCCCCTACCTCATGCAACGCCGTCACCCTAATATTAGGTTCCACTCTATGTATCATGGTTCGGCAATGGGTGGTGCTTTCGGACTTGGTTGTGGCGCAAAGCTTGGTAATCCATTACTACACACTTTCATCTTTTCTGGTGATGGCTGTTGGCGCTTATATGGAGGTGCGATCGCCGACGCTAGTCATCTGGGATTATGTTTGTTTATCATCAATAACCACAGCTACGGCATAATTGAACAGGGTGCACCGTCAATTCTCCCAGGAGTTGATAGCACACGCTATCATGCTCACCTCCAAAATATTGATTTTGTCGCAGCCGCAAAAGCCCACGCTTGGGATGGATATCGGTTAAAGCCTGACTTGAGCAATTTGCTCGAAATTATGGATGTCTGCTATAACTCCAATAGTCAGTCCATTTTAGTTGAAGTACCAGTAGACTCAACACAGGTCATCGGACTTAACCCACGTGTTTTGAATCTTCGAGGTGATTGTCATTTATAGTTAAATGAATCTGAAGATGCTGGGTGAAATGAGCCATTCGATCCGTGACCGTAGGTGTTACCAACACTTAACTGAATATCTCTAGATAAATCCGTCATAATATACCAAGTCGTATTTTCTGGAACAGTCACTTTATCTGTGGTAATTTGCCAGAATCTAACCCAATACGGTTCAGTTAAGGAGAATCGTCGGTTGGGTTGTAGCTTGCTTCTGCGGAGCAGTAAGAAATGAAACCCAACAAACCGCGAAAAACGTTGGGTTTCGTTCCTCAAACGCCACTTAGAGGAAACGGGGAGAAAATACGCACGTTTTGTGGCTCCCCAACTTAGGCAGATTAAGGTTTTTAGCTCTAACTGAACCGTATTGGAATCTAACCGTTCGACGCTTGCCAAAAACTATTTCTCTAACAAATCTTTCCTCAAACTTACCATTAGGTTGATTAATCCTTAGCAGCCTTCAAGGCGATAGCTAGGCTAAATTCTTGGGTTTTACCAAAATATATTTGATACGGCTGGGCACTTTATTTTTTGGATCTCCCCAAGGTCTGCTAACACCCTCAATACTATTTGAGTCTCAGGAGAGTGACAGAAAAGGGTGATTGTGAAACTTTTTTAAAATGGATTTAAAACTTGATTAATTATTAAAAATGTTAATGGTATTACCATGAAAATCTAGGTTATCTTGATAGATCATCTGATTTAGCGTGATCAAAACGCGGCAATAAATATCAAGAATAGAGCCGACGGACACGCGGTTATTAAAGCTCAACTCCTCCTCAGCAATAACCGGATTAGTTGAGAAGCCCACACTGTACTCAGTACTCCTCCTTCTGTGTGTGGAGTGTGTCACGTAAAGATCTGAGGATATTTTTGAAAATCTCGGAAAATGAATTTACGAGTATGTTGCAATTTATACATTTATATACTTATTTCAAAAAAGCCTACTATATTTTGGGCTAATTTTTAGCATATTTATTAAAATTCAATACTTCTGCCTTTAAACCAAATTCTGAGGTTGTGACTCGAAACTTGTTTTTTCAGACGTAAGTTGGGAATAATATGTCTACGAGCAATGAGGAATACAAATTTCTAATTCTGCCTGCGGATAATACTTAGAAATTTAAGTATCAAATCATGCTAGTATTATGCATATCCCTGATGAGGGACGCCCCTTTTTGCTAGTCAAATTCAGTAACTCTAACAAATCACCAAAGAATAGTGTAGAGATGATTAAACTATCTGGTTATAAATTTTTTGAGCAAATCTATTCCGGTAACAAAACTTTAGTATATCGAGGTATTAAAGAATCAAATGAGTCGCCGGTTGTCATTAAACTTCTGCGATACGAATATCCAACCTTCAGTGAACTTGTTCAGTTTCGTAACCAATATACTATTGCTAAAAATCTCGACCTTCCTGGTGTTATTGCAACCTATAGTTTGGAACCTTATCAAAATAGCTATGCGCTAGTGATGGAAGATTTTGGGGGGATTTCGTTGAAAAACTGGGAAGCGGATAACAAATCCAATTTCTTGAGTGAGTTTTTTCATATTGCTCTACAAATCGTTACTACCCTGGACGGACTGTACCGCAACCGGGTAATTCATAAAGATATTAAACCAGCCAACATTCTAATTAACCCAATTACAAAACAAGTAAAACTCATTGACTTTAGTATTGCCTCTCTACTTCCCAGAGAAACACAAACCCTAAAATCGCCTAATGAGTTAGAAGGCACCCTCCCTTACCTCTCTCCTGAACAAACTGGACGCATGAACCGAGGTATCGACTGGCGCAGTGACTTTTACTCGTTAGGTGTTACCTTCTTTGAACTCCTTACCGGAAAGCTACCCTTTACAAGTGATGATCCCATGGAATTTGTGTACTTTCATCTAGTAAAGCAGCCTCCTTTAGCCCACAGTATTAATTCTGACGTTCCTCCCATTATTTCTGAGATTACCGCCAAACTAATGGCGAAAAATGCTGAAGATCGCTATCAAAGCGCGTTGGGTCTCAAATATGACTTAGAAAGTTGCTTACACACCTTCCAAGAAACTGGGAAATTTGAAATTTTTGAGTTAGGAACTAGAGATATATCCAATCACTTTACCATTCCTGAAAAACTCTATGGTCGTGAGGACGAAGTTGAGACTCTTCTTGCTGCCTTTGACCGTGTTGCAGTGGGAAATCGGGAAATAATGTTAGTGAGTGGTTTCTCCGGAATTGGTAAAACTGCCGTTGTCAACGAAGTACAAAAACCAATTGTGCGACAACGAGGTTATTTTATCAAAGGTAAATATGACCAATTCCAACGTAATATACCCCTTTCGGGATTTGTACAAGCCTTCCGCGATTTGGTGGAACAATTACTAAGTGAAAGCGATGCCCAATTTCAGCAATGGAAAAGTCAAATTTTGGCAGCACTTGGCGAACAAAGTCAGGTAATCATCGAAGTTGTTCCTGAACTTGAAAAAATCATCGGTGAACAACCCCCTGTAACTGAACTTTTTGGCAATGCAGCGATGAATCGCTTCAACTTACTATTTCAGAAATTTATCCAAGTTTTCGCTGCAAAAGAACATCCTTTAGTTATATTCCTCGATGACTTGCAATGGGCAGATTCAGCATCTTTAAAATTGATACAGTTACTGTTATGTCAAAGTAACACCCAACATCTATTCCTAATTGGAGCTTATCGAGATAATGAAGTATCACTGGCTCATCCATTGATGCTGACATTGAGTGAAATCACCAAGAATCAAGAAATAATTAATACGATCTCGCTTGATTCTCTATTTATAAATGACCTAAATCATCTAGTTGCAGATACCTTGAATTGCCCTTCAGCTATCGCTTTGCCGCTTACAGAGTTGATTTACAAAAAAACCAAGGGGAATCCTTTTTTTAGTCATCAATTTATCAAATCACTATACGAAGATGGAGCAATTTCGTTCAACTCTAACCAGCAATATTGGCAGTGCGAAATTTCGCAAATTAAAGAATCAGTCCTCTCGGATAATGTGGTTGAGTTTATAGCGACTCAGTTACAAAAATTACCACTAGCTACGCAGGAAGTTTTGCAGTTAGCTGCCTGTATTGGTAATCAATTTGATTTAGCAACCCTTGCTATTGTTAGTGGTAAATCTCAAGCAGAGACTGCTGCTAATTTGTGGAAAGCATTAGAAGAAGGACTAATAATTCCCATAAATGAAGTTTATAAATTTTTTCAAGATCAATCGCCCAATTACTCTGCTAATTATCATAGGTTACTAGCAAATGGCGATCCAAAATTAGAAATCATTTATAAATTTCTTCATGACCGTGTACAGCAAGCAGCTTATTTCCTTATTCCTGATCAGCAGAAAAAGTCAAGACACTTAAACATTGGTCAACTGTTGCTGAAAAATACATCCAAAGAAAAACAGGAAGAGAGGATTTTTGATATTGTTAATCAATTGAATTACGGAGTGGCGTTAATTAACAATCAGGAAGAACTGGATGAACTAGCACAGTTAAATTTAATTGCTGGACAGAAAGCAAAAACCTCTACTGCTTATGAAGCGGCCATTAAATATTTTACTTTAGCACTTGAAATTCTGGCAGAAGATTGTTGGCAGAGTCAGTACTCTCTCACTTTAGCTTTACATGAAGAAGCTTGTGATGCTGCCTATCTCTGCGGTGAATTTGAGCAGATGGAAGAATTTGCGGAAAAAGTTATTAACTTAGGGATAGTCCTTCAAGATAAAGTCAGAGTCTATGAAATTAAAATCCAAGCTTATGTTATACAAAACAAACTCATAGAAGCCTTAAAAATGGCTTTCAATGTTCTAAAAATTATCGGTATCGAGTTTCCAGAAGCACCGACTCATTCTGATATTCAACAGGCATTTCAAGCAACAGCAGCAAAATTAATTGATCAAAAAATTCCAGATTTAATTAATTTGCCAGAAATTACCGAACCCAATATTTTGATTGCTATGCGTATTTTAGCAAGCATGTTTTCTGCTGCCTTTCTTGGATGTCCCGAGTTTGTGCCTTTGATTACTTTGAAGATGGTTGACTCATCAATTGAACATGGTAATACAGAACTGTCGGCGATTGGTTATTGTGGCTACGGTTTTCTTCTATGCAGTGTAGTAGGCAATATCGATATCGGTTATGAATTTGCACAACTTTCTCTAAACATATTGTCCAAAACCAATGCCACATCAGCGCAAGCGCAAACTTTACTTCTTTACAATAGCTTGGTCGGACATTGGAAAAATCATGCCCAAAACTTTTTAAGTCCATTACAAGAAGTTTATAAAATTGGATTACAAACTGGCGATTTAGAATTTGCATCTTATGCATTACATAATTACTCTTTTGGCTCATATTTAACAGGTCAAGAATTAACAGCGCTTGAGTGTGAAATGACAATATTTTGTGAGGCTCTCAAGCGTCTCAAACAAAAGACCTGTCTTGGGTATGTCCAAATTTGGCAACAGACTGTTTTAAATTTGATGAACCAAAACCAAGAAATATGTAGCCTGATTGGTAACACTTATGATGAACAGATTATGTTGCCTCTGCATCATCAAATGAATGATATAACAGCAATATGTATGGTTTATTTCAATAAATCTACACTTAATTATTTGTTTGGTCATTTCTCGTTAGCTTTTGAATATTCAGTAGAAGCCGAAAAATATCTAAGTGGATTGACGGGGTTACTAATTTTTCCCGCTTTTCATTTTTATGATTCCCTTGTGAGGTTGGCAGTATATGTTGATGTGACACCACTAGAACAAAATAAAATTTTAGAAAAGGTAAATGATAATCAACAAAAAATGCAGCATTGGGCAAATCATGCACCAATGAATTTTTTGCATAAATACTATCTTGTTGAGGCGGAACGGCATCGATTTCTAGGTGAAAAATTAGTAGCAATGAACTATTACGACCAAGCTATTGCTCTTGCTAAACAAAACGAATACCTTCAAGAAGAAGCACTCGCGAACGAACTTGCTACCAGATTTTACCTTGAATGGGATAAAAATACTATTGCCCAAACTTACTTAATTAATGCCTATTACTGCTATGCCAGATGGGGAGCATTAGCCAAAGTAGATGATTTAGAAAACCATTATCCTGAATTACTTAATTCCATCCGACAACGGGAAGAAGTTCACTTTAATTCTCTAGAAGTGACACTTATTAGGAATAGCACCAGCAAAGCTGGTGTGGGTAGCAGTCGAAAAACTTCTGAGCTACTAGATTTTGGAAGTTTTATTAAAGCTTCCCAAACCATTAGCAGCGAAATCCAAATTGATAAATTACTCACCTGTTTAATGCAAGTTTTAGTTGAGAATGCTGGGGCATCTAAAGCTGTTCTCATCTTGCCAAAATCCAATCAATTAGTGATTGAAGCTATTAATTTAGCCGCCGACACAGTAACAACAGTATTGCAATCAATTCCGATTGAAGAAAGTGAAGATGTGCCAATTAGTTTAATTAACTATGTCTGGCGCACACAAGAACATTTTATTTCCAATGACGCTGCTGAAGAAATCAAAAAACAGAAGTCAAAATTCCAATATCTCAATGATCCCTACATCATTCAACAAAAACCGAAGAGTTTGTTGTGTAGCCCAATTCTTAATCAAGGAAAGCTGATTGCTATCTTATATTTGGAAAATAATCTCACTATTGCAGCATTTACCAAGGACAGACTGCAAGTCCTCAACTTACTTTGCTCTCAAGCTGCTATTTCTCTAGAAAATGCCCGCCTCTACCAACAAGCTCAAGACTATACCCAACAGTTAGAAAACTCCATTGAATATCTTCAACAGGCACAATTGCAACTCATACAAAGTGAAAAAATGTCGACTTTAGGAAATCTAGTAGCAGGTGTAGCACATGAGATTAACAATCCTGTTGGTTTTATCAGTGGCAATCTCCGCCATGCCACTGAATACGTCCAAGACTTACTCAATCACTTAAAGCTCTACCAAGAGTGCTATCCTAACACCGTACCTGAAATTGTTGAGGATGCAGAGACTATTGATCTAGAGTTTTTGATTACAGACTTACCACAGGTAATTAACTCGATGAAACTGGGTGCAGAACGCATCCGCAATATCAGCACTTCTCTGCGAACTTTTTCTCGGGCAGACACTGAACAAAAAGTTGCCTTTAATATTCATGATGGATTAGACAGTACGGTGTTGCTTCTCAAGCACCGTTTGAAAGCTAACGAACAACATCCAGGAATTGAAATCATCAATGATTACGGAGAATTACCCCTAGTTCAGTGTTTTCCTGGTCAGCTGAACCAAGTGTTTATGAACCTGCTGGCTAATGCTATTGATGCTTTGGAGCAATCAAATGTTGGCCGCAGTTTTGATGAACTCAAGATTAACCCTAATCGCATAACAATAAGCACCTCTCTGGATGAGCACCAAAAACAAATTGTGATTAGTATTAAGGATAACGGAGTGGGGATGACTGAAGAAGTCAAATCCCGAATTTTTGACCACCTATTTACTACTAAAGCTGTCAATAAGGGAACAGGGTTGGGACTCGCAATTGCCCGTCAAATTGTGGTAGAAAAACACGGTGGAACAATCGAGGTAAAATCTGACTTAGGGCAAGGTGCTTCCTTTGTGATATCTATTCCTTTTGATACTAATTCGCCATAAAGTCGTTTTCTATTGAATAGAGAGCACTGAAATCCGGGCTAGAGGTATGACACAGCCCAAAATTCCTAATACTACAGTCACCTTTATGGATAATTATGGTTCATTGAAATCACTTAAATCATTCCAACGTGGCCACAAGTTCCTTTAAGCGATCGCATCCGTCACGAAAAACAGACCAACCATCACCCACCAGCACCGCCTCCACCTTCTCCAACTCCGCCAATCTGCGAACAGATGCGATCGCTTCTTCTCGATTCAACAGCTTTTCATCCGGCAAAATCGTCAAGTTACCCGCTTGATATGCCCGCACCAAATCTCCGACAATCAAAGTCGTCTCTTCCAGCAGCAGCGCCAGTTCACCCGGAGTTTTTGAGCCTTTGAGTTCAATAGTTTTCAGTCCTGGCACCAACTCATCACCATCAGCCAACCAGCGATCGCAAAATAAAGGGAAACATTCCTTTTCTTTTGCCGGTGCCGCGATCTTCGCATAAGTTTGATCAGCAATCTCCTTAGCCGCTCGCAGATGATCAGAGTTAGTCAACACAATCCAAACCACACCACCGAGAGATTTCAGATGATTCCAATCATGATTTGATAAAGCTACTGGGTCAATCAAGATATTGCCATCTGGACGAATCCAGGCAACCCCATTGAAATCAATATTTCTTGCAGGATTGAAAGTAGACCAGCCATATAGGTCAGGACGGTGCAGAGATTTCATAATGATTCTGGGTCAGTACCTTCAACTATTCTGTATCAATAGCAATAATTCTACATCGAATCAATTGTGGAAATTACAGTAGATTTATGCCTTTGAACATACTACGGTATATTGATAAACATTATGTACTTTATCAAGAGTTCCAAAATCCCTAGATAAAGGAAAAAAGATCAACACAGGCTCAACAGTAATTTCTTCTCTTCCCTCTTGCCTCTTCCCTTCGCGCTATGCAGCGTCCTTTGCGGTAGCCTGCGGCACACCGCTCCGCATCTACGTTACTCTTCTCTTCTCCTCTCCTCTCTTCTCTTCTCCTCAACATCCCAAATGAAAAACCCACAAAACCTAATTCCCATCCCTGACAAGGCGGAATCATGGCAACCTACGACAACATTTTGCAAACAATCGGCAGAACACCATTAGTCAGACTCAACCGCACAACCGAAAACATCCCCTCTAGCATCTATGTCAAAGTAGAATATCTCAACCCTGGCGGCAGCACCAAAGATAGAATCGCCCTCGCCATGATAAAAGCCGCAGAAAAAGCAGGACAACTGCAACCCGGTGGCACCATCATCGAAGCCACCGCAGGCAATACAGGAGTCGGACTAGCACTAATTGCCGCGGTCAAAAAATATCGGTGTATCTTCGTCATGCCCGATAAAATGAGCCAAGATAAAATCAACCTGCTCAAAGCTTATGGCGCAGAAGTAGTCGTTACCCCCACATCAGTCCCACCAGACTCACCAGAAAGTTATAACGGCGTAGCCGAAAGACTAGCCAAAGAAATTCCCGGCGCTTACAGACCAAATCAATTTGAAAACCCAAACAATCCCTTAGCTCATTACCTCACCACAGGCCCAGAAATTTGGTCAGATAGTAACGGAAAAATAGATGTATTTGTAGCAGGTATGGGCACAGGTGGCACCATCTCCGGAGTTGCCAAATATCTCAAAGAGCGAAATCAGAATATAATCATTGTCGGTGCAGACCCAGAGGGTTCAATTCTTTCCGGAGATAGTCCCAAATCTTACAAAGTTGAAGGCATTGGTGAAGACTTTATCCCCAAAACTTTTAATCGCCAATTAGTCGATGAAATGGTTCGCGTCAGTGATAAAGAATCTTTCAATATGGCTCGGCGTCTTGCACGAGAAGAAGGCTTATTAGTGGGAGGTTCCTGTGGTACAGCAGTAGCCGCAGCCCTCAAGTATGCAGCCAGATTATCCCAGCCTCAATATATTGTTGTACTGTTACCAGATACAGGCAGAAATTACATCAATAAAATCTACTCCGATGTCTGGATGCAAGAAAATGGTTTTTGGGAAGGGACAACAGTCAGACCAATAAAAATTGGTGAAATCCTGGTACAGAAAACAGATTTCCCCTCTCTAATTGCAGTGAGTCCTCGTGATACCTTAAGCAAAGCCACAAACTTACTACAAAAGTTAAATATCTCCCAGTTACCAGTAATTGATCATAACCATGTAGTCGGCAGCCTCAATGAAGCATCTTTGATGAAATACCTCCATGACGGAATCAACTTTTCTAATCAGGAAGTTTCGGCAGTCATGGGTAAACCGTTACCGAGTCTTGATGAAGAAGTCGATATATCCGAAGCTTATCGAGTGCTATTATCAGGCACAACAGGGATTATTATTACACAGCAAAAAGTCCCCATAGGCTTAATCACCAGAGCCGATTTAATCAGATATTGGATTAGTCAAAACCAGGAATCAAATGGAATTTGAAACTAGAGCAATTCATGAAGGCCAGCAACCAGACCCCCAAACAGGTGCTGTAATTGTGCCGATTTATTTAACATCCACATACCAGCAAGAAGCAATAGGGCAACATAAAGGTTATGAATATTCTCGCACAGGGAACCCTACCCGCAATGCCCTAGAAGAATCTTTAGCCTCTATTGAAAACGGTAAATTTGGTTTAGCATTTGCCTCTGGTTTAGCTGCCACAACTACTGTATTAAGTTTGCTCAAAACTGGCGACCATATCGTTGCTGGCGACGATTTATATGGTGGGACATATCGCTTACTAGAACGGGTGGTTAAAAACTGGGGTGTGACGACTACCTATGTAGATATAGACAATATCGCTGAATTTGAAACTGCAATTCAACCCAATACCAAGCTGATTTGGATTGAAACTCCTACAAATCCACTGTTGAAAATTATTGATATTGTCTCCCTAGCAAATTTTGCCCGGAAAAACAATATTGTTCTGGTGGTTGATAATACCTTTGCTAGCCCTTACTTTCAAAGGCCATTAGAATTAGGTGCTGATATTGTGGTTCACAGCACAACCAAATATCTAGGGGGACATAGCGATGTTATTGGCGGCGCAGTTGTCACCTCTAATGAACAACTATACACAGAACTGAAGTTTTATCAAAATGCCATTGGAGCGGTTCCCAGTCCTTTCGATAGTTGGTTAGTTCTCAGAGGCATTAAAACCTTAGCTGTGAGAATGCGCGAACATGAAAAAAATGCTTTGTTTTTGGCGGAATTTTTAGCCAAGCATCCCAAAGTCGAGCGAATTTATTATCCAGGTTTGCCTAGTCATGAACAACATCAACTAGCAAAAGAGCAAATGTCTGGCTTTGGGGGGATGATTAGTTTGGAATTAAAAGGTGGTTTCGCCGAAGTGGAACGTTTTGCATCCCGTCTCCAGTTATTTTTACTAGCAGAGAGTTTGGGAGGAGTAGAATCGCTGCTTTGCTATCCCGCAAAAATGACTCACGGTTCTCTACCAGAAACAGAAAGACTAAAACGGGGAATTAAGGATAATTTAGTCCGTCTTTCTGTAGGAATAGAGCACTCTCTAGATTTGCAAGCTGATTTAGAAAATGCTCTGTTTTAAAACTGCTAAGTCTTGTACGGTGCGTTACGCTGAGGCTAACGCACCGCAAGCACTACAGTTATTTACCTAAGTTGCCGTCATATCTGTTTGGATCTTTTTTATCCTTTTTATCCTTGGCGTCTTTTTTGGGTTTTTTAGTTTCTCTATTACCTTTTTGTTCCTTCGACATGATCATTCTCCAACTAGGTTATTCAGTCAAAGCTTCCACATTCTGCCGGCAGGAACTCAGGTCGTAGCTTACCCGATATTCTTTGTAAGGCAAAAAGCAAAGCATCAAACACTTTTGTTAACATGATGCTCTTTACCTTGCTGTTAGTGGTGTAGTTCAGCAAGTTAAGCTTGTGGCATCAATGTGCATAAACCTGAGCTATTCCATCAAAGACTGGATGGAACAAAGGTCAAGTTCTACTACTAACTACCATGATAGAAGGTTATTTGATTTTCTGAAGGGTTGACTAACTAAGACACAAAACGCAGGAAAGACTGTTTCTGCAACAAACCTGTTTGATATTTGTTTAGCAAACAGGCAAATTTGGGTGCTAGACGGATAACTTATCTCAAAACTTTAGTTTGGGGTTAACTAAACCGATAATCTCTCCAAAAGCCGGAATTATCCCCAAAAATCAGCATATAATCAAAAGCCATCAACGAGCCTATGGCGTCTACGCATCGTTAGAGATGACAGATCAATTTATTTTGTTGAGCAATTTGATATAACTTAACAAATGATGTCTTAATATAAATTCATAAATATTATTTATTAGACGTTTGTCAGCAAAGCATAACATTGTTTTTCACCAAATATCTGCCTGGGTTTTAGTCTTTAATTTCAAAACTTACGAGTGGGAGAAATCCCCACCTTCCTAGGGGAGATTCTAGCCCTTAATTGGCAATAATTTCTAGAAAAATAGCACTTAATTATGTGTAATTGTTCTCAATTCCCGGTAATTCTATCGGAATTGTTGGCTTATAATATCCGCAAAAAAAATGCCATTGACTCCTTAAAAAGATATGATTACTGTTATAAGTAGTCCTGCAAAGGGCACCATCTACACATCAGAAAATCAAGAGGTAATTCCTATGATGATGATGATGACTGAAACCATGACCACCGAAATGCAAACTTGCATGAATGCTTGCATGGAGTGTCAAAAGATGTGCATGGAAACCATGACTTACTGCATGAGCAAAGGCGGTAGGTATATGGACATGAGCATGATGAGCATGATGCGCGATTGCTCTGAAATGTGCATGATGTGCATGAGCATGATGATGGGCGGTTCTGAGTTCATGGGACGCACTTGTATGCTTTGTGCAGAAATGTGCGAACGTTGTGCAATGGCCTGCGAAATGATGAGTGATGACGCCAAAATGATGGAGTGCGCTGCCGCCTGCCGCAAATGTGCAGAATCTTGTAGATCTATGCAAATGATGCCTGCTTAATTTCATTAACCAGCAGAAGTTTCTCTGCAACCTAATATTCAAGCGCTCAGGCTCAAAAGGTCTGGGCGCTTGAAGTTTTGCAATCAATGGACATTTAGTGGGAAAGAATGTAGAGACTTGCCATACTTAGTCTCTACAAGGGTTCTGCATAATGTATATTTAATTTTCACTGCGATGTTTAATTGATCAAGTATTAATTTTCTTTTACAAGTACAAAGCTTGCACAGTTACAAAGCGGGCTTCTATGAAATACTAATTCTGCTGATATGTTATATCTATAGGCAGATGAAACAGCTAAAATCCCGTTCTCAAGACTTGCGGAGTTTATTTGAGAACAATATCACTATTGAATATGTGGCGGAACCCCTAAAAGCTGTGTCAGCTGACGCACAGGTGACAGATGTGCTGCATTGGATGCAGCTACAAGATTTTGATGTTGTTGGCGTAGAGACGGGAGATAGTATCAGCGGTTATGTGGAACGCGCTACTTTGATGCAAGGCAACTCTGGCAATTGTGGCGACTATCAACGGGTGTTCCATACTAAAGAACTCGTCGCCATTTCTACCCCACTAATTAAGTTGTTACCCATCTTGCAACAAACGCCACGATTGTTTGTGTTAGATTGTAATCAGGTGACAGGAATTATTACCTGTGGTGATTTGCAAAAAGCACCAGTGAGAATGCTGCTTTTTGGCTTGGTGACGTTGTTAGAAATGAATCTGTTGCGACTGGTACGAATTTATTATCCCCAAGATTCTTGGCAACAAGTCCTGAAACCGGAACGTTTAGAAGCTGCTCAAAAGTTATGGCGAGAGAGTCAAGAAAGAAATGAAGCCACTGATTTATTAGATTATTTACAATTTTGTGATAAGCGAGATTTAGTTTTAAATCAACCTGAACTTTTCCAGCAATTAGGACTGAAGTCAAAGCGGTTTGGTGAACGTTTCCTTAAGTCGGCGGAACATTTGCGAAACCGATTAGCGCACGCCCAAAGTTTAGTTAGTGGTTCTTCTTGGACAGAGTTGATTTCTTTGGCTGAGGCGATGGAAACTTTGTTAATCCACTGCGAGGAAGTGGAGTGATTTGATCTCGGCTGAATAGTTATGTTAAGGGTTTGAATTTTGCAGTTGAATTTTGAGTTAAACTCCTGATGTATTACTCACCAATTAACTCTCAAAACTGGAAATAAGTAAGTTGTGAATTTTCCCGTTTATTTTTGGTTGGGATCTTTACAGATTCATCCGCATATTTTATTTGAGTCTTTGGCTTATACCGTTGCCTTGCGTTTATTATTGCGTAATGTTGGTAAAAAAGATTTAATTGCACCCAGTCAACGCAGTTCTGTGATGGTTGGCGGTATGGTGGGCGCTTTAATTGGTGCTAAGGTATTGGTGGGGCTGCAACATCTCGATTTAATTTGGCAAAATCCCCAAGAATTTTTATTCATATTCCTGCAAGGGAAAACTGTAGTTGGGGCACTTTTGGGTGGTTTGATTGGTGTGGAAATCACCAAAAAAATCATTGGCGTTCGTCAGTCTACTGGTGATGCGTTTGTCTATCCGTTGATTGTGGGTACAGCGGTGGGCCGGATTGGTTGCTTTCTGACGGGGTTAAGCGATCGCACTTATGGAGTTGCCACTACATTGCCTTGGGGTGTCGATTTTGGCGATGGGATTAGTCGCCATCCTACACAATTATATGAAATTATGTTTCTCATATGTCTAATTGTGTTTTTACAATTTCGTCGTCGCTATCGCTATGAAAATGGTGATTTATTTAAATTTTATTTAGTTTTATATTTAAGCTTTCGATTCCTGATAGATTTTCTTAAGCCTGATTTTCACCCATTTTTAGGAATAAGCGCGATTCAATTTGCTGCTTTATTAGCTATTTTATATTATCATCGTAGTATTACCAAAATATTCCAAATAAAAAAAGTTTATTAGTTACCATGCCTACTCGCAACTACCTTTTTCATGCTTTGACGAATAGCGTTTGCTCTAAATGTCTCGTTAAGGTGGAAGCAAAAATAATTTTTAGAGATGATTGTGTTTACCTTGTTAAGCACTGTCCCACCCACGGGAGAGAAGAAATTTTGATTGCTGATGATATTGAGTATTATCAAAAATCTCTGGAATTTATCAAGCCAGGGGATATGCCTCTGAAGTTTAATACCCCAATTAAATATGGCTGTCCTTATGATTGCGGACTTTGCCCTGATCATGAACAGCATAGCTGTATAACTGTTGTTGAGGTGACAGATAAATGTAATCTTTCCTGTCCGATTTGCTATGCTGATTCTGGTGCTGAAGAAGTTTCTGATATATCGCAACAAACGCGTCGTCATCGCAGTTTAGAACACATCACCATGATGATTGATGCGGTGGTGGCGAATGAGGGAGAACCACAGATAGTGCAAATCAGTGGCGGTGAACCAACAATGCACCCAGAGTTTTTTCAAATTCTGGATATTGCTAAAAGCCGGCCAATTAAGCATTTAATGATTAATACCAATGGTTTGAGGATTGCTAAAGATAAATCATTTTGCGATCGCCTCAGCCAATATATGCCCGGAATTGAGGTATATCTGCAATTTGACAGCTTTGAAGCCGAAGCACTACAGGAATTACGCGGCGCAGATTTGCGGGGTGTGCGGGAAAAAGCTATTGCCCATCTCAACGAATATAACATTTCTACTACTTTAGTTGTCACCCTAAAAAAAGGTTTGAATGACCAAGAAATCGGCAAAATTATTGAATATGCTTTACAACAGAAATGTATTCGGGGTGTGACTTTTCAACCAATCCAAGCAGCGGGAAGGTTAGAGGGATTTGAAGAAAAGCGAGATAGGTACACTTTAACAGAAGTTCGCCGCTCAATTCTCCAACAAAGTCCCTATTTTAAACCTGAAGATATTCTCCCAGTTCCCTGCCATCCTGATTGTTTAGCAATGGCTTATGCGCTAAAAATTAATGGTCAAGTTATCCCTCTAACTGGCTTAATCAATCCCGATGTGTTTGTGAAGATGTTGCCAAACAGCGTACTTTATGAGCAAAATGAAGAACTGAAAAAACAAATTTTTGAATTATTTTCTACCAGTCATTCACCAAAATCCGCTGCAACTTCGTTAAAGCAGCTTTTGTGTTGTTTACCCTTGTTGGCTGTACCTGAAGGTATTACCTATGAGAATGTATTTCGGGTGATGATTGTCCAGTTTCTCGACCCTTATAACTTTGATGTTCGTTCGGTGAAGCGCTCCTGTATTCATATTGTCCACCCAGACGGGAGGATTATTCCCTTTGATACCTTCAATATGTTTTACCGCGAGGGTAGCGCTGGGTATCACTTAGTTAATAATCGTCCCGATTAAATGTGAGTTATCAACATTAAATATTGAGGTGAATTAATGTCGGAAAGAAATGAGACTCGCGAAATTTTCTTAGGCATATTGTTGTTATTGGGTATGCATCTTATAGCAATAGCAGCAATATTTGCTCTAGGCTTAATTGTCAATCAGATATACGGTAATTACTCTTTTTTTATGGTTTGGATTGTTGGGGGTTATGGTTTTTTATTCTGGCAACTTTTATATGTAATTCCAGTTTGCCTCAGGTTAAAAAGACAACAAAGACCAGGAATAATGAAAGGTGTGATTATTGGTGCAGTAATCACTGCTTTATTGAATGGTAGTTGTTTTTTACTGTTTTATCCTCGGTAAACAAGCAGCAAAAACTAATGCGAATCCATTCGCTTTAGAACACCGAAATAGAAAATTGGTAGATGCTTACAAAGTCGTTTTTAGCAGCAGGAATTAAGCTTTAGCGAGGTTTGTTGAGAGAATCACTCAACTGAGTTCCTGTGTAATGTGGCATCCAACCTTCTGCATTTGTGAAATAACGGATCGCTTTGAAATGCAAAGATGCCGAAGGACTACACCAATGCTCTACACCGGCTCTAATGTGGAGATAGTCTTGTGCCTGAAGCAAAAGCTGTACGTGACTACCATCTGGTCGCACGAAGCCATAGATCATCTCTCCTGCTAATACGTAGATTGGTTCGGCAGTGGTGTGAGTATGATACTGGCTATAAGTCGTGATCTGCGTTTGGAGATTTGGCGAACCTGGATGTACACTCTGCAAATCACACCAGAGATAACCGTTTTCTTGTTGCAGGAATTCAAAGACGCTGTTATGGAGTCCCAAAATATAACGCTTTTCAGACTCTGTGACAAGATCTTGATCTAGCAAGTTGGGGAACAGGAGAGATGTTCCGGGGTCGTAATGGCTTAGGTGGATGCCGAGGGGTTCAAGTTCACGAACTATCTCGCTTAACTCAGTCTCAATGGTGCCGTCGTCAAGTAATAAAGTCGCCATGACAAAAAGACTAATTATCTGTTAACAAGAGTATACTTAATTTTAAATCAAATAGCCACTATTTCCGATAGACAAACCGGAGTTTTATTACCTAGTTAAGTATGCGGCTTGAATTCACGTCTGAGACTGCCAGTTAATTGCGGATTTTAGCAAAAATGGCATCCTCCTGGAGTTTAGACTAGGCAACAAGAAAAGACTTTGAGTAGCTTCGCTCCATGTAGATGGTTCATTCAGAGCGCAGCGTAGTGAAGCATCTCTGGCTTTTTCTGGATCGAGCTTTGAAGTTTGGATGAACTCTGCTTCAGGGGTGGAGGCGATCGCCAGTGCTGAATTTAGCGTTGACACTGTTGGCGAATGTACTACAAATGCCTAAAAGCCTTGTGCTGTCGTTACTGTAAACCAACTTCAGAGGCTAAATATTCATTATTTTTGAATTCGCCAACGGTATCTTCGCTAGATCCACGCCTGTTTCCAAAGATTGATTGTGGGAATCTCTAATTTATTAATAGTACAAAATAACTACTGCAATCTTTTTTCAAGAGCTTGCATAAAGAGTTGGTTTAGCGCTGTAATTATACTGGTAACTCTAGCAATAGCAAGTTTTGTCCTCTGTTTCAGTGTTTAATGATTTTTCTTTTGAAAAAGATTAAACAGGTTGAGAGCAACGGTCAATTTTGTGCTGTCTATGGGTAATTTTTATTATTGAAAAGCAGTTATTTCTTTATCTAAAATTTATAATTATGCGGTATCTACTGAGGGTATTTACTGAATAAAAATCAAAATTCCTATAAAATTTAGTAACATATTTATTGCAATTGGTCGTTATTAGAACTATTGTTTTGTTGAGTGTGACATTACCGTTCACAAGAAATTCAAGATTATCTAGATTCATTAAATCGTGAATTGGAAAAAGAACATAAGTGTCACTTATCCCACAATTAACCGTTGGGAAAATGGGCATTTTCAGCCGTCACCCCTGGCTATGGAAAAGATTGAGCGTAAGCTTGATGAAATGGGAGAACAGCGGAAAAATTTAGCTAATAAATAAGTAGGCTTACAAAATAAAACAGAAATGTATTGCGTTTTGTAAAATGCCTGAAACTCAACCAGAATATTGCATTGAGGCATCTTTACATACTGTTACATGATTTGATTTTTTTCAGTCCACCTACTTATTTGTCTTTGAAAAAAGGCTGATAGGAAACTAAATTGAAACAACTTATTATTTAAAATCCTATTATTAACTCAGCTTTTTTAGAGCCTAAAAAACAATTTCCAGACAGTGCAGGAGACTATTTTACTGCGTTTTCTTAACCTAAATGCTAATTCTTTATTAAATAAAGTCGCATAATGTCGCGCATGTGGGAGCATTCAAGACTCCAGGGTAAAAAATCAAAGCTAATTAGTCTCTTTTAACCCAATAACCAATGCAAACCCCTGTTTCTGCCGCTAGTGGACTAGAAATCAACGCTTCTGAGCAATTCGGCGCTTGGCTATGCGAGCAAAATCTCAGCTTGGCATTCACAACCTACCAAACCAACCGCCTTTTTTTCGTTGGTAGCCAAGCGAACGGAAAGCTGAAGCTCAACGAAAGGCTATTCGACAAACCAATGGGGCTATATCTGAATGGCAAAAGCCTCTACATGACTACCCGCTACCAACTCTGGCATTTTGATAACTTCTTGGATAATGGCGAAAAGTACAAGGAATGCGATCGCCTTTATGTCCCCCGCACCGCTTACACCACAGGCGATGTCAACGCCCATGAAGTAGTCTTAGACGATTCTGAAAAAGTTATTTTTGTCAATACCGACTTTAGTTGTTTAGCCACCCTCAGCCCAGACTACAACTTTGTCCCCATTTGGCAACCGCCCTTCATCTCCAAACTCGTCGCTGAAGATCGTTGTCATCTGAATGGGCTAGCAATGGTAGAGGGCAAACCCGCTTATGTCACTGCCTGTAGTACCACAGATACAGCCGCCGGGTGGCGGAATCATCGCATTGATGGCGGAGTCGTCATCGACGTTGCCCAAAACGAAATCATCGCCACAGGCTTATCCATGCCCCATTCTCCCCGTTGGTATCAGGGGAAATTATGGTTACTCAATTCCGGCACAGGGGAATTAGGCTACATCCAAGATCATCAATTCCATCCCATCACCTTCTGCCCTGGATTTGTGCGTGGATTAGCCTTTTGGCAAAACTTCGCCTTTGTGGGACTATCTCAACTACGTTCCCAGAGTTTTACCGGATTAACCCTAGAAAACCGCTTAAATTCCCAAGGAAATCGCCCCCAGTGTGGCTTAATGGTAATTGACTTGCAGACAGGCACAGCCCTGCACTGGCTATATTTTCAGGGAGTAATTGAAGAACTATTTGATGTTGTAGTTCTACCTGGGGTGCTACAACCCCAAGCAATTGGTTTACAGTCAGACGAAATTCAGCGCCTAGTCACATTTCCCAACAGTGGCGGCATTGTCACCACCAAACCCACCGCCAAACGTCCCAGTTTAGGTGCAACCCCCCCCGTCGCTGGTTTACCCACACAACAAATTACCCCCTTAGAAAGGGGGGAAATCGGACAATCTAGTTCCCTCCCCTTGACAAGGGGAGAGTTAGGGAGGGGTAATCCCAAGACTAGTAGTGAGGCAGCCTTTTCAAGGGGGGATCAAATCCGTTACCAACGGGTGTATCACCTCAACAGCAGCAACGCCCTCGACTACAATCACCTCACCTATCCCAGCCTGCAAAAACGCTGGCAAACTCAACCGCCCCAAGGCGAATTAACTGGGCTTTCTGCTTCCCTAGACGGTGCAATAGTCGGCTTTGCCATCAGCGAACGTTTAAACCCCCAACAAGCCGAAATCATCTCCCTATTCGTATTACCCGAATACCGTTGTCAAGGAATTGGCACAAGGTTACTCGCCTATTTAGAACGAGAATTAGCCCAACAGGGATGTGTTGAAATCATCCTCAGCTATTCAACCAGTACACTTACCAATGTCGCTTTAGAACCGCTACTGCAAAAGCTACATTGGCAACCACCCCAAATTAACTTGGTGCTAGGCAAAACCGCTACAGAAAAAATTGCCCAAGCACCTTGGTTAAATAAGTATCCCCTACCTCCAGCCTTTGAGGTGTTTCCTTGGTTAGATGCCGGTTTATCCCTGCCGCCTAATGTCGAGGCACACCGCTTAGAACCCCTAAATAGCTTGGGATTGCGCTATCGGGGGGAGGTAATTGGTTGGGTGTTAACCCATCGGGTAGCACCTGACACAATTCGCTACACCACTATTTCAATTGCACAAGCATTTGAGAAGCGGGGGCGAGGGGTTTCGCTGTTAGCAGCAGCGATTCGTCGTCAAGTTAACAGTGGTGTTCCCTACCTCACGGGTTCGGTTTCTTACCGTTACCCGCGTTTGTTGCAGTTTGTCGAACGACACCTGACACCCTATTTAACTGGGGTAGGGGAAGTGCGACAAACGAGTAAGTTGATTAACCCTACACTTGAATCAAGAGAAAACTAACATGACTGAACCGAATTTTATTGCCCCAATTACCAACCCCTTCGGACTAGCGAATGTGGTTTTTTCTGCCGTGCCCACCTTTGCCGATATCGATGGCGATGGCGACTTGGATGCTTTTGTGGGTAATCAGCAGGGCAATACCCTGTTCTACCGCAACAGTGGAACTGCCACGGCTCCCGCCTTCACGCTGGAAGCCACCAATCCCTTTGGACTGACGAATGTGGGGTCGTATGCTACACCCACCTTTGCCGATATCGATGGCGATGGGGACTTGGATGCTTTTGTGGGTAATGTTGATGGCAATACCCTGTTCTACCGCAACAGTGGAACTGCCACGGCTCCCGCCTTCACGCTGGAAGCCACCAACCCCTTCGGACTGACAAATGTGGTGTATGTTGCTGTACCCACCTTAGCCGATATCGATGGCGATGGGGACTTGGATGCTTTTGTGGGGAATGGTTACGGCAATACCGTGTTCTACCGCAACACTGGAACTTCGGCTGCTCCCAGCTTCACCGTGGAAGCCACCAATCCCTTCGGACTGACGGATGTAGGGTTTTCTGCGAAACCCACCTTTGCCGATATCGATGCTGATGGAGACTTGGATGCTTTTGTGGGTAATTTTGACGGCAATACCCTGTTCTACCGCAACACCGGAAGTGCAACTGTTCCCACCTTCACCCTGGAAGCCACCAACCCCTTCGGACTGACTAATGTGGGTAATCTTGCTGCACCCACCTTTGCCGATATCGATGGCGATGGCGACTTAGATGCTTTTGTCGGTAATCTTGATGGCGATACCCTGTTCTTCGAGAATACATCCGCTAATACCCCAGTCAACAATCCTCCCATTGCCAATAACGACACTGCTACCATCGGCGAAGATACCTCTGTCACTGGTAACGTCTTAACCAATGACACCGACCCCGATGCGGGCGATATCTTGACAGTAGCGGCTGTAAATGGCGTTGCTGCTGATGTCGGCAATCAGATTACCTTAGCTTCCGGTGCTTTATTAACGCTCAACAGTGACGGCACATACAGTTACAACCCCAACGCTCAATTTGAATCCTTGGCTGCGGGTCAAACCGCTAGTGATAGCTTCACTTATACCGTCAGTGATGGTCAAGGCGGGACTAGCGATGCTACTGTCACCATTACAATTAACGGCGCTGACGAGATTTTAGGCACTGACCCGAATTTTATCACGCCAATTACCAACCCCTTCGGTCTGACTGATGTGGGGTTTTCTGCCACGCCCACCTTTGCCGATATCGATGCCGATGGCGACCTCGATGCTTTTGTGGGCAATGTTAACGGCAATACGTTGTTCTACCGCAACACGGGCAGTGCCAGCAATCCAGTCTTCGCCGCCCCCACTACCAACCCCTTCGGTCTGACTGATGTGGGGAATTATGCCGCGCCCACCTTTGCCGATATCGATGCCGATGGCGACCTCGATGCTTTTGTGGGGAATAATGCCGGCGATACGTTGTTCTACCGCAACACGGGCAGTGCCAGCAATCCAGCCTTCGCCGCCCCCACTACCAACGACTTCGGTCTGACTGATGTGGGGTTATATGCCAAGCCCACCTTAGCCGATATCGATGGCGATAGCGACCTCGATGCTTTTGTGGGCAATCTTAGCGGCAATACGTTGTTCTACCGCAACACGGGCAGCGCCAGCAATCCAGTCTTCGCCGCCCCCACTACCAACGACTTCGGTCTGACTGATGTGGGGAATGCCGCCAAGCCCACCTTAGCCGATATGGATGGCGATGGCGACCTCGATGCTTTTGTGGGCAATCGGGACGGCAATACGTTGTTCTACCGCAACACGGGCAGTGCCAGCAATCCAGCCTTCGCCGCCCCCACTACCAACCCCTTCGGTCTGACTGATGTGGGGTTCTATGCCGCGCCCACCTTTGCCGATATCGATGGCGATGGCGACCTCGATGCTTTTGTGGGGGAACGTTACGGCAATACCGTGTTCTTCGAGAATCAACCCGTTTCTACCCCTACTGTCAGCATCACCGCACAAACTGCCACAGCCAATGAAGGCGGCAGTAACGGTGTCTATCGCATCACTCGCACCGACACCACAGGGGATTTAACCATTAACCTCACCCTTGATGGCGGCAGCACAGCTGCAACTGCTGACTATAGCCTCAGTGGTGGTAGCGTCACGGTTTCTGGTAATACCTTAACCGTCACCATTGCTGCTGGACAAAGTTTTGTTGACGTTGACTTATCTGCTATTAATGATATCGCTGCTGAAGCAGACGAAACCCTCACCCTCAACTTAGATACTGGCACAGGTTACACGGTAGATGGTACCAACAATACCGCAACGGTTACTATCGCTGCCAACGATACCGTCGTCACCAACACCAACGATTCTGGTGAAGGTTCCTTGCGGCAAGCGATTCTCAACGCCAATGCCTTTGCAGGTGCAGATACAATTACCTTTGCGAGTAGTGTGTTCGCTGATGCCACCCCCGACACCATTACCTTAACTTCTGGGGAATTAGTTATTACTGATGCCTTGACCATCAATGGATTAGGGGCAAGTAACCTGATTATTAGTGGTAACAATGCCTCTACTGTCTTTAATGTCAATGATGGCAGTAGCAATCAAATTGCGGTAGCAATTAATGGACTAACGATTACGGCTGGAAGTAATAATACTGTCGGTGCTGGTATCTTTAACGTAGAAAACCTGACACTATCCGACGACATCATCTCTAACAATAGCAATAATGGAGGAGATGTGGGCGCTATTGAGAACAAAGGCTCCCTCAGCCTAATTAACAGCACTGTTTCTAACAATATTGGGTTTCTTGTAGGCGGCATCTACAATAATGGTACTTTTAGCCTAACTAACAGTACTGTCTCTAACAATGATGGGTTTGTGACAGGCGGTATTTTCAACGAAGGTCTTTTCAACGTCACGGGAAGCACCGTCTCTAACAATAGTGGGGCTGTTACAGGCGGCATCGAAAATAATGGTACTAGTACTCTTAGCCTAACTAACAGCATTGTCTCTGACAATACTGGAGGATCTAACGGTGGTATCAGTATATCGGGTACAGCAACCCTGCTCAACACTACTATCTCTGGCAATAGGTCATTTGGAGATGGCGGTGGTATCAGTATATCGGGTACAGCAACCCTGATCAACACTACTATTACCAATAACACTGCTGATTTCGATAACGATGGTTTTGGAGATGGTGGGGGTATCAGCTCTCAAGGCACCGTCACCGTCCAAAACACCATCATCGCCGGCAACTTTGATTCTGGTAACGAAGCCCCGGATATTGCGGGTGCAGTCACAGGCAATGGCAACAACCTCATCGGTAGCTTGACTGGCGCATCTGGCAGCATCGGCACTGGTAGCGATATCACCTTTGCCTCGGCTGGCATTACCAATATTAACCAAGTCATCGCCTCTCTCGCCGACAACGGCGGTGCCACTTTCACTCACGCTATAGTTTCCGGTTCGGCTGCCATCAACGCGGGAGACAATACCCTCATCCCCTCTGGTGTCACCACAGACCAACGGGGTATCACTCGCACCATTGGCGATACTGTGGATATTGGCGCTTATGAATCACCTTTCATCCCCCCTGTTGCCGCCAACGATACTGCCACCACTGATGAAAATACCCTCGTCAACATCAACGTCTTGGTAAATGACACCGATGCCAATGGCGACAGCCTGAGTGTGATTAAAGTTAATGGCAACAGCGTCACAGTAAGTACACCAATTACTCTAGCTTCTGGTGCGCTACTTACTCTCAACGCCAATGGCACTTTCGACTATAATCCCAACGGTCAATTTGAGTCTTTGGGTGTGGGTGCTACTGCCAGCGATAGTTTCACTTACACAGTCAGCGATAATGGTAATGGTGGCACTAGCACAGCAACGGTTAACCTGACTATCAACGGTGTTAACGATGCGCCAACAGGTTCACCCACTGCAACCTTAAGCAACACACCAGAAGATACAGCCATCAATATTACTGCGGCTGACTTATTAACAGGTTTCAGTGATGTGGATGCGGGTGATATCCTCTCAGTTACCAACTTAACTGCCACTAACGGTGCATTGGTGGACAACTTGAATGGGACTTATACCTTCACCCCAACTGCCGACTTTAATGGTGCAGTTAATCTGACTTACGATGTGACCGATGGCACAGCCACCCTAGCTGGACAAACCCGCAGTTTCTCTGTCACCCCCGTTAACGATGCGCCTGTTGCTGTTAATGACAGTGCTTCCACATTCTTTGGTACTTCTGTCAACATCGCAGTTAGTAGCCTACTAGCAAATGATACCGATATAGATAGCACCTCGTTGAGCATTACTGGTGTCAGCGGTGCTACTCACGGTACTGCCGTCCTGAATAATAACGGCACAGCCAACAACACCGCAGATGATTTCGTTTCCTTTACCCCAAATCTTCTGTTCTTTGGCAATGCCAGCTTTAATTACACCCTCAGTGATGGTAGCCTGACTGATACTGCTACGGTGACTGTGGCTGTTGGTCTGAACATTTTGGGCACTAATTTTGCTGATAACCTGTTTGGTACTAGCGGTAACGACATCATCGACGGCGGTAATGGCAACGATACCATCTACGGCGGCGCAGGTGACGACAGTCTCTACGGCGGTAATGGTAACGATGTCTTATATGGCGATGGACTGATGGATGGGGGCGCGGGTAACGATACCCTTAACGGTGGTAATGGCAACGATACCCTCTACGGGGGTGCTGGCAGCGATACCCTCTACGGGGGTGCTGGCAGCGATCTCCTCTATGGCGGTATTGGCAGCGATACCCTCACTGGTGGCAATGGTAACGATACATTTGCCTTTGCTGCTGGGGAAGGTACTGATACTATTACTGATTTCTCTGACGGTCAAGATTTAATCGGACTGTATAGTGGTTTGAGCTTTGGGCAACTGAGTTTCTCTGGTAGCAATATCCTGGTGACTTCCACGAATGAAATTTTGGCAACGCTGACTGGTATTAATACCACGACGTTCACCGCTGCTGATTTCGTAAACCTCTAGTCTTACAGCCCTTTTAGGTTCTTGGTGATGCGATGGTCGTTCGCGTAGCGTCTCGAAGAGAAGGCGGGTCTTCGACCATCGCACTTTGTCTTACTGTTTGCGATCGCATTTCTGCATCAGTGATTTGTGTCGTTGTGTAACCTGAGCCGTCATCGTCTATTTGGGTACTCCAAGGGTACTCCAATATCATATTGAGGCATTCAGCTAAAGTCAGATATAAATTTATCAGTGGAGTGATGCCCAAGGGTACCGTTAGACTTTAATCTAGTACAGGTGAACCATCATCAATAGAGAATGTCTGATTTAATTCTGTTTTGGCATCGCCGCGATTTACGCATTGCTGACAATACGGGACTAGCTGCGGCACAACGGCAGAGTCCAAAAGTGGTAGGTGTGTTTTGCCTTGATCCTGATATTCTGGAGCGGGATGATATCGCACCAGCGAGAGTAACTTATATGCTGGGGTGTTTGCAGGCGCTACAAGAGCGATATATTCAAGCTGGTAGTCAGTTGTTAATTCTGCATGGGCCGCCGGTGGTAGTGATTGCAGATTTAGCTGAGGCATTGAAAGCTAAGGCTGTGTTTTGGAATTGGGATGTGGAACCGTACTCGCAAAAACGCGATCGCACTATAATTAATTCTCTAACGGAAAAAGGCATTCAGTTTCTTAACCAAAATTGGGATCAGATCCTCCACTCTCCAGAAGAAATTTTTAGCGGTGCTAAAACTCCTTACACGGTTTATACTCCCTTCTGGAAAAATTGGAGCAGTAAACCGAAGGCAAAACCAGTAGAAACACTGGAAAATGCTGAGGGATTAACGGCAGATGAACAGGAAATTGCCAAGCTTGCAGGAGCAATTGAATTACCCTCCGCCAAAGATTTAGGATTTGTCTGGGAGGGAGAATTGGTGATTTCTCCTGGAGAGGCGGCGGCGCAAGCACGTTTAGAGGCTTTTACCAATAATGCCATTACTGAATACCAAGAACAGCGCAATTTTCCAGCAGTAGATGGCACATCACAACTGAGTGCAGCTTTAAAATTTGGCGTTATTGGCATTCGCACCGTTTGGCAAGCCACAATAGAGGCATTAGAAAACAGCCGCAGTGGAGAAACAGAAGCCAGTATCCGCACATGGCAACAGGAATTAGCTTGGCGGGAATTTTATCAACACGCAATGTATCACTTCCCGGAACTAGCTGAAGGTGCTTATCGGGAAACCTTTAAAAACTTCCCTTGGGAAAATAACCAAGAACATTTTCAAGCTTGGTGCGAAGGTAGAACCGGCTTTCCCATCGTTGATGCAGCCATGCGCCAGTTAAATGAAATCGGCTGGATGCATAATCGTTGTCGAATGATTGTCGCCAGTTTCCTCACCAAAGACTTGCAGATAAATCCCCAATGGGGAGAAAAATATTTTATGCAGAAGTTAATTGACGGTGATTTATCTGCTAATAATGGCGGCTGGCAATGGAGTGCTTCCAGTGGCATGGACCCCAAACCATTGCGAATTTTTAACCCAGCCAGTCAAGCGCAAAAGTTCGATCCAGATGGGGAATATATCCGCCAATGGGTCTCAGAACTGCGGTCTGTAGATACACAATATTTAGTAACTGGTAAAATTCCCCCTTTAGAACTTCATGCTGTTGGTTATCCTAAACCCATTGTGGATCATAAAACACAGCAAGCTTTGTTTAAGGAAATTTATCAACAGCAAAAGGGTGTAAATTTGCCCTGACGACTGGAAGTCGCAGCTATACAAACAAAGTCCGCCTGCGCGGACTAAGAACATAATTTAAATAATTTTCCTGAGAAATTTTCAAAAATTCGACTGCTGTTTTATATTCAAAGAAAGCAATTTATAACAATTATCAAACGACTGGAGTTTGGACTATTTAGCGGTGCGAACCTGCTGAACAAATCAGATATAAAACTTTGTTAATAATCAATAATTGTATGTGCCAAGTATATCATTATAGCCCAGATCATTTTAACTATTTTTCTCCCGCTATTTCTAATAGCATAATATCTTACATTCAAGTCTAATTAATATTAGAAATTTCCAATACAAGCGTGATAAATTATTCTCTCTTTGAGAGTCACTCGACTAATAATAGTTAAGCTATGAGCGATAATCCCCCAGCCAACCCAACGACAAAATCCTAACTCTCCCCTATATAAACAACGTTGTAAGCCAAAACATCGTTTCAAAAAACTGATACGTCCATACGTCCTTCTACTCCATCTAATGCGCGACCTCTGCGTATGGAAAAGATGAAGATGGCGGGGATAGTTGGGGAAAAACCTGCAAAAGAGTTTCTTGTGGAATGCTGGGAGGATGATCCTGCTTTGCGGATTGTAATTAAAAAACTGCTGGGGAGGTTTCCCAAGTGGGGTATTGCTTGTGTGGATGGGGAGTTGATTGATTAGAATGAGTCGCAACAAGTGAGTAATTGTATATTTAGCTACGATAGTACTTGTGTGGTTAAGTGGGAAAAGTGGGTTTAGTAGGATGTTTTGTACTAACCCTTGATTATCCTATTTATAAGCTTTAAATTGATGTTGAAAATACACAGTAGCTACATATTCAGTGTCCCCTTTTTATGCATGTGAATTCTCTTAGCTGGATTACCCTCAGTCATCTACTGCACTACAGGGCGCTACAGCAGCCAAATCGGCTGGCATATACTTATCTGGCTGATGGAAAAGAGGAAGAAGTTAGCCTTACGTATCAAGAATTAGACCAAAAGGCAAGAGCGATCGCAATTCTGCTACAGAACTTAAAAGCACCTGGAAAAAGGGTACTTTTACTTTATCCACCTGGGCTGGAATTTATTGCTGCTTTTTTTGGGTGTTTATATGCCGGAGTCATTGCTGTTCCTGTATATCCACCTCGCCGCAATCAGCGGATGACACGGTTACAAGCCATTGCAGTAGATGCACAGCCAGAGTTCGCACTCACCACTACATCCATCATTGGGTTTATCGAACAGAGCTTTGCAAAAGAACCAGAATTGGCCGTTTTGCGTTGCCTAGCTACTAATGATATTGCCTATAACCTGGCAGATGACTGGCAGTCTCTGAATGTCAAACGTGACACACTGGCTTTTTTGCAATACACTTCCGGCTCGACGGGAACGCCAAAGGGAGTGATGGTAAGCCACAAAAATTTACTACACAATTCTGAACTCATTAAGTCTGCCTTTGAAGTTACCCCAGACAGCATTAGCTTATCGTGGTTGCCCAGTTTTCATGATATGGGACTTCTAGGCGGAATTATCCAGCCTCTATACACAGGGTGTCGAGCTATCTTAATGTCGCCGACAGCCTTTGTTCAACGACCAATTCGATGGCTGCAAGCAATATCCCGATATCGAGCTACCCATAGCGGTGGTCCCAATTTCGGTTATGAGCTTTGCGTTCGTCAGACGACTCCATTAGAAAGAGAGGATCTCGATCTCAGTAGTTGGCGTAAGGCATATAGCGGGGCTGAACCAGTTCATAAAGATTCCTTAGAAAAGTTTGTTGCCACATTTAAACCCTATGGCTTCCAGGCTAGCTCCTTCTATCCCTGCTATGGTATGGCTGAAGCCACACTAATGATCTCCGGCGGTAAAGTAAAAGATGAACCAACTTACTGTACGGTTGACGCAGCAGCACTAGCACAAAATCGAATTATTGCAGCTACTGAGGATATGCCAAAAGTCAGGCATATGGTAGCAGTTGGGCATACATGCCTCGATACAAAGATAGTCATTGTCGATCCCCAATCGCTGATTGAGTGTGCCCCTGACCAAGTGGGGGAGATTTGGGTGTCGGGTACGAGTGTAGCTGACGGCTATTGGCAACAACCGGAGCAAACAGCAACAACTTTCCATGCAAGTCTTATAAATACTGGCGAAGGGCCTTTCTTACGCACTGGCGATTTAGGATTTTTGCGGGATGGTCAACTGTTCGTGACTGGGCGACTCAAAGATGTTGTCATTATTCGGGGTCGCAACTACTATCCCCAAGATATTGAATTGACAGTAGCAGATAGTCACCCAGCATTACACTTTGGAGGTGGAGCAGCATTTTCTATTGAAGTCGACAGGGAAGAGCGACTGGTAGTAGTGCAAGAAGTAGAGCGAACTTACTGGCGTCAATTGAATGTGGATGAAGTTGTCGGGGCTATCCGTCAAGCAGTGTCTGAGCAGCACGAACTTCAAGTCTATGAAATAGTATTGCTCAAGCCTGGTCGTATTCCCAAAACATCTAGTGGCAAAATTCAACGCCACGCCTGTAAAGCAGATTTTATCAATGGCAGCCTTCAGGAATCACAAGTTGAAGGCGGACAACAACAGCCTCCTCTGGCGATACCTTCGCTACACATAAGTATTGGTGAAGAAAAACAATCAGAAAAAGGTTTATCAGACATGACTAATACCACTTTGACATCCCAAGAAGTTAGCAAGAAGCGTGCAGATAATTTAATTGAGTGGGTACGGGAATATGCAAAAACGCGAATTAACTCTCGTTTAATTGATGAACGCTCCTGTCTTCCACCCCATATCACCCTAGATTTAGGCAATCACGGATTTATGGGTTTGCAGATTCCAGAGCAATACAAAGGTTTGGCTCTCACCAACGTTGACACTATGAGGGTAATGCAGCAAATCGCAGCCATTGACTCAACTATTGCCTCAATAGTGAGTTACAACAATACTCTTGGGGTTCGGCCAATCATGGGGTACGCAACGCAAACCATGAAGGACGAACTGCTACCTATTGTGGCTCAGGGTCGTGAGTTTCCTGCATTTTGTCTGACAGAGCCAAATTCAGGTACTGATATTGGTAATACTGTCTCTACAATAGCTGTGCCAAACGGTCATGGTGGTTGGCGAATTCGGGGGATGAAGCGGTGGAATACATCTGCCTACTCAGGAATAATTAATGTTTTCGTCAGGCTAGTGGATGACAACAATCAAACCAAGGGTCTGACCGGATTTGTCATGAAACAGGGGATGCCCGGTTTACGAGTTGGCCCAGAATCAGTGACGATGGGACTGCGTGCCATGGTTCAAAACTCTCTTTACTTCGATGATGTCTTAGTAGAACCAGTCAACTTGCTGGGTGAATTGGGGAATGGTATTAAGCCTGCTGATGAAGCATTATTTCACGCTCGGTTAGGAGTTGGCATAGGAAGTCTTGGCGGGATGAAACGATGTGCTCAGCTGATGCTCCGCTACGCCTCCCATCGTCATGTGACAACCGGGCGGTTATTGGATAGCCCTATTACTCTCACTATCTTGACTCACCTGACTGGAGCTATTACATCTCTAGAAACACTATTAAACCAGGTTGCAGTCATTTTAGATGCAGGACAAGCAGTGCCTAAAGAGGTAGCGGTAGTTGCTAAAATTGCTGGTTCCGAACTCTTATGGCAAGCAGCTGACAGCCTGGTTCAGGTGTTGGGCGGTCGAGGTTACATGGAAGCTAACATCGCTCCGCAAATTCTCCGCGATGCTAGAGCTATGCGTATTGCGGATGGAGCAAATGAAGGTATGCAGTTATTTCTAGGTAAAAGCGTAGCTCATGGCGAACAGCTGGATCGGTTCTTGCGTGAGTACCTGGGAGCAACAAAAATTGCGGACGAATTAAAGGAGGCTGCCGAACAAATTCAATCTCGCTGCCTGAAATTAAAGACTATTAATGCTGATGATTACTCCTCTGCCAGAGCCTGGGCTTATTTTCTGATTGGCGAAGTCACAATTTATGCCCTAATGTTAGCAGCTGTACGACGCACTCATACTGTTGCCCCCTCGCACCTCATGCAACAAGCAGTGGCATGGTCACAACTGAACTTTGAAAAAAGCCTCCAGAAGGCTGTCATCGGGATGCCAGAGGAATCAACCTTGACAGATGCCAAAACTGCGAGCGAGATAATATCGAGTTACACAGAAGTAATTGACGATATTGTGCAAACTCTTCCTGGAGAAGATGAGCAACTAGATAACCTATTGCTTGAGCAACCACAAAAAGCACATTATGAATTGTTTGACCTTGGAAAAGTAACCGATACACAAAATCAGTCTGACCGTCTAGTAGAGCAGGAGAAACAACATCAGCCAACAGCATCTTCTGCATCTAACTCTTCTTTAAGTGACAAAGCTACCGAAGAGTGGGTAATTAATTGGTTAGCCCAAAAATTCAACATTCAACAAGCAACTGATACGCAGAATCAGCTTAATGGCATTACTGCGCCGGAGAAACAATATCAGCCACATCCTGCAACAACAAACTCTACCCTAAGTCTCGAAGCCATCAATGAGCTTAATGGCATTACTGCGCCAAAAAAACAATCTCAGCCACATCCTGCAACAACAAATTCTACCCTGAGTCTCGAAGCCATCAATGAATGGATCATAAATTGGTTGGCTACAGAATTTAAGATAGCAGCTACCTCTATAACCCCAAGTCAATCCTTTACAAAATTTGGTTTAGATTCTTTCTCTGCTCTTCGCTTAGTTGCAGCACTAGAAAACTGGCTGCAAATTTCGTTAGAACCAACAATTATCTGGGACTTTCCAAGTATTACCGCTTTGGGAAGTAATTTAGCTGATAAACTTGCCGCTTCAAATTCAACTTCTCGTATTCTTTTGAATAAATCTCATTTAAATCTCAACGCTGACACTGTTCTTGATCCCACCATTTGTTTGCCAACTGCTAATGTCATTCCTGTTACCGAACCAGATTTTATCTTACTAACTGGTGCAACAGGATTTTTGGGAGCTTTCTTACTTGACGAACTACTGAAAAAAACTCAAGCGAAAATCTTCTGCTTGGTACGTGCTGATGATATCGAGTCAGGCTACAAGAAAATTCGGGAAAATCTGAAACGTTATTTGCTACAAGATGAAGAGTATAACGACAGAATCATCCCGTTCATCGGAAATTTATCTGAGCCATTACTAGGACTATCAGAGAATGAGTTTGAAATTTTAGCAAGCCAGATTGATGTTGTCTATCATTGTGGTGCCTTGGTTAATTTGGTTTATCCTTATGACAAATATAAGGCAACTAATGTTCTTGGTACTCAAGAAATCCTTCGTTTGGCTAGCCGAGTTAAGGTGAAACCGGTTCACCTTGTTTCTTCATACTCTATCTTCTTGTCTCAGTACTATTCCAATGATGAGATCATTGGTGAACAAGATCAATTGCGTGCGGGTGATGGCATTTATGTTGGCTATTCCCAAAGTAAGTGGGTTGCGGAAAAATTAGCTTTGAGCGCTCGCTCTCGGGGAATACCAGTTAGTATTTATAGATTAGGAGATTTAGGAGGACATAGTCAAACAGGTGCTTTTAGTCCCAGTAGCTTCACTGCTAGGTTCATGGCAACCTGTATCAAACTTGGCAGCGCACCCGAACAAAATCTCAAAAGAATTGATATTACCCCAGTTGACTACGTTAGCCAAGCTATTGTTCATCTGTCGATGCAGAAAGAATCTTTAGATAAAAACTTTCACTTAGTTAATCCTCAGCCGATCCAGTGGCGGCAGTTGTTTGATTTAATTCAGTTATTGGGCTACCCATTAGAGAGAATTCCTTATGGGCAATGGTATTCAAAATTACGCAAACATTTGAATGATTCTCCGTTACATATTATGTACCCTCTTTTACCTTTACTAGCAAATGAAACTACACAAAGACAGAAATCGATCTTCGAGTATATAGATGCACCAATGCTTGACTGTAAAAATGTTATGCATGGACTCACTGGTAGTTCTATTAGTTGTCCGCCAGTTGATGAAAAACTGCTTGCTACCTACTTTTCATATTTTATTCACAGTAATTTCTTGTAGGTGAGTTGCAACATTTTGGGGTGGGATCTGCGAACCTGTCGTTTACCTAGTAAATTTAACTTAGACAGGACTAGCCCTTCCAAGATGTTGTGTAATGGCTTGATTTGTAGTTTGCTCATGCATAGGTGAAAATCTGGAGTTTAGACTAACTACTAGTCTAAACTCCAGAAATTAATGAAGCACGAAAATCTGAACGAAGGAGTCAGAATTTAGAAGATATTATTGTTCTAAATCCTGGCTCCTGACTACCGAACGCAAGCGGATTACAGGCAATCCAGAACCGCTATAAATGCGGAACATCTGATCGATAAAATCTTCAACTTAAATTACAAGTGCTGAGTGCGAAATGATTTAGTCCAGGAAGATGTCAAAGGCTCAGATTGAGCCAAAAAAGTTTTTCAGCCTGTGACAAGCTAAATTCAAAATAGCCGATGATGGACAATGCAGTGACTAAAAAGATCAAGATAAATCGGTTCATGTTTTCCTCAAAATGTGATTTTTTTACCAACTCATCACAAACAGCGAGAAATGAATTAGATAGTCTGCAACTATGCTTAACTATCGCTAGACTTTAGCTTTTTCGGCTGATACTTTAGCTTTAGGCTGCCACCAAATATGGCAAGGGTTATTGTGCCTAGTATTGAAGCGGGTTCGGGGACATTTTCAGGACTGCTACCGAGTGTAATATTGCCAGGGCCTGAGATATCATTGGTAAAAGTACCAAAACTGTTAGCGCTATTGTCAAATCCAGTGGTGACTAAAAAGTATTGATTATTAGCAGTTAAGTTTAAGCCGTAAAAACTAGAGTTGCCCTCATCTGGAAAGGGATCATTCCCACTGAGTAAATTAACTAACGGAGTTGCTGGGTTAAAGCTTGTTTGGTATAAGAACTGGATGCCTAAAAAGTTTTGAGAACCAACAACGTCGTAGGAGCCAGTAGTATCAACAAAGAAAGGCTGGCTGTAATAAGGGACTGCTGTGCCATTGCTAGAAAGTGATGTGGGTGGGTTTGTACCACCTTCAAATCCTTCTGTTTCAGGACGGTTAAAAGTTGGTGCATTTGTTGTGTCACCTGAGTATGAAATTGTGACTGCTTGAGAAGGCAGTGCAAAACTTAGAGATAGAGCGATCGCACCAGATGCAATCGAGATTGAGCGCTTAAGCGATTTAATCGGCTGATAACACTGACTCAAACTCTTAATCTCGGCTTTTTGTGCAACCTTAGCAGAGCGAAGAGATAGATTGTTTTCTGAGACGATGGATTCTTTAATTGCTTGTGACATATCGTTGTTCAGGGTTGTTTTTACAAAACTGAGTGCTTTTATCTCAGTATTTTCATTTAGTTCCACGGTTGAACCAGTAAAGCTTGTGTAGTGATACCTAAGCCTATTAGGGTGATACATAAAGCGCTTGCTACTGGTAACATTCTGATCTTGGGGAGATTGAGTGGCAATTGCTCAAACCGATCCTTGGCGTAAACGAGCATTAATCCGATTCCAGTTAATACCGCTGCTAGACCTAAGCTAAAGGCAGTTACTAGCGCTAGTCCAAAGCCAATTCTTCCCAAGGCGATCGCACTCAACAACACCACCAAGGCTGAAGGACAAGGTAACAAGCCACCTGATATTCCCAACGCCAGTAGGCTAGACCATTTCATCGGAGATACATCAGCATGTGAATGCTCATGGTGTACATGGTGATGATGGTGATGGTGATGATGGTGGTGGCTGTGTTGATGACTATGTTCATGGTCATGTGAATGAAAGACCTCAGTACCTTGTAATCGACTGATAAATAAATTCAGCCCAATCACAGTTACCAGCACACCAGAGAGGACGCTTAACCAAGGGTATAATTGCTCTGTCAAGATAAACTGGGATGTGCCAAGTGTTACCAAACCCAGAGCAAATATGCCAGATGTATGGGTAATAGTCATAATCAGCCCCAGGAATAAGGCGTGTTGGGGCTGGCTGCGAGAACCCACTAAATAAGCACCGACTACGGTTTTTCCATGACCAGGGGAGAGGGCGTGTAAACCACCCCAGAAAAAGGCGATCGCTAAAGCTATGGGAATAGTCAGGAAATTCTGATTTTCCTGGGTAATCAAACCGGTGAAAACATCGTTGCTTCTTCCTGTCAAAGCATTATCTAAGCGGCTGGATGATTGAACAGACGGTGGAAGCGCTTGTTCATTCGATGTCAGAGAAGCATTGAGTTTAAAAGAGAGCCGACGCTGGTCAAGAGGACTGCTGAGTAAGTCAGTGGGATAATCTCTCAAGCGGTTGGTAATACTGTTCGAGGTGAAATTACCTTGAATGGGAACGTTATTTGCAGCCACTGTAATTTCACGCCAACCTAAGCGCTGCGGGTATAATTTATCTTCAAACTCAATTAACTGATTCGCGCCTACTAACTCTACTGACCCGTGAAAGTTACAACTCAGCCGCAGTGTAGATAATCCTCCGACACCTGGGGGAAATTCGACTGCTGACTTTACCAAAGAAAGCGATAAAGGCTGTTTATTGATCAGCAGTTCTAGGTGTGAGTTGACGAACTGGCATTTTTGGGATGGGTATTGAACTGTCTCTACAGGCTGAGTTTGGCGATGGGCTGCGCCCCGCTGTTCGCGATGGGCTGCGCCCCGCTGGAAGCGATCGCGATTTCTCTCTAACTGATTAATTTCTTGAAAAGCGGGAATCTCTGCCATGTCTAGAACATAATCAATCCCCACACCATCCGGCGTTACCTGCACTCCTGCATAGTGATTGATAGTGAAATTACCTAAGGGATGGGCATCCGCTCTCGGCATCCAAACCAAACATATGGCGATGATGGCAGTACTCCAAGCCAAGTGATGCAGCAGCTTTTTCATAAAGAACGCCCGATAGTGTTAAGACTATGAGAGGTTATTTTTAGAGAGACAGAAGGCGCTAGGTTAGCCAATACTTGACGAGCTTCATCGGCATAAGAGTGATGAAATTGAGGATTGAGACTAACAGCAGAAGTTAATCGCCTGATTGCTTCCTCACGGTTATCTAAGTGCAGCGCAATCATCCCAGCATGAAATTGCAGCAAGGCATCCTCTGTCCCAAAGCGAGTAGCCCGTTGTGCTGCCTGTTGCGCTTCTTGCCATTGCCCATTAGCCGCTGCTGCCCAAGCTAGCGTATCCTCTGCAAAGATATCGTCCCGCACGGCTACTTCACGACGGGCAATCTCTAGTGCCTCTGGTAAGTGGATTCCGTGTTCAGTGTAGTAGACCGCCAAAGCGCGATCATAGATTCCTTTAACCTTGCTCAGGTAAGCTACCACCCCAATTAAATCTTCAGTTTCAGCTGCACCTTCCTGGTCTCCCAGAGCTAGTTGAGCATCTGCCTTGTAAGAGAGGGTTTCTACCAAGGGCATCAGTTCTACACCTTGGTTTGCGGCATTCAGAGCATCTTGCCATCGATGCCCAGATGCATAGAGGCGAGCCAGTCCTGTAAATGCAGCTATATGCCGTGGAAATAGGTCAAGAGCTTCTTGGTATCGCTGCTCAGACAGGGCAAAATCCCCGACGGCAAAAGCAAGATCCCCAGCCCGCACATGAAACCAAGCACGGGTTTCTGCGCTTGTCGTGTAGAAAGAGTCCATTTCCTCCATAGCCTCATCTAGCAGTTGCCGCGCTGAGGCTAGATTGCCAGTTAACTCTAAGTAACGGGCTGCAACCGCGTTGTTACCAGAGTTTGATGCTTCGTCAGTCAGGGTCTGCAATAGTTGATAGGTTGCTTCATAGTTACCCAACTCCATCTGAATCGATGCTTTGAGCGAGACAATATTGGGATGGTCAAGAGATAAATTTTGAGCATCATTGATCACAGCCAAAGCTTCTCGAAACTGATGTTGAGATAGTAAAGCTGATGCTAGGAGCATAGAAGAAAGCTGATTATGGCGCGGTTGTAGTGCCAGGGATCTACGTGCCGCTTGTTCTGCTCGTAAGATATCTTCTACATCTCCCACTTCTCGAAAGCGCTTCAAATATTGATCAGCCAACAGACGCAAGAACATTGAGGAATTGGGAGATTGGGCAACTTTTTCCTCATAAACGCTGATAATATGCGATCGCTCTAAATAATCCGGGAAGACTAACTGTGACTGCTGAACTGGTAACATCTGCTTCGATTTAACAGTCAGCAGTTGCACAACAGAGGAGTATGTACCTACTAATCTATTGGTGTAGCCTAAACTTAGCGCTTGTGTATCAGAGGGTCTTAGTAAAACCAGTAGGCTAGTCAGAACTAACACCCATAGCGTTCGTAGATGCATATACCCTACAAAGGATTACCTAAATAAGGAAACACAGGAAGAAAGTTGGCATTATTCGGCCCGACATTATCGGTGGTTAGACCCGGATATGTATTTACAGCAATCCCTGTAACTGCATCACCAAAGACAACAGATGCTGTTACATCGATTACGTCATCTTGTAGTCTTCTACCGCCAAAGTTGCCGCCTAACTGAGTACCAAAATAACTACCTTTGGTTTGAAAAACATCAGCTTGGATAACATCAGGAATCGCCACCGAGATAACTGCATCGGCTATGCCTGAAGGTCTACCAATCGCAGTTACAAAAGCTTTAATGAATTGGGATTGGTTAGGAGCGTCTTTTATTGGTGTCTGAAGATTACTGTTATTATGAGCCTTGAAGTCCATAAAAAGTTCATTCAGAGCCGGAACCGCTAACCGCTCAATCTGAGCAAAGTTTCCGTTTGTGAGCCTAGGAGTTTTGACACTAGTTGTGATCCAAGCACCAATTTTGCCATTACCAAGCATGAACCTGGGTAGCTCGACAATAATTGAATGGACATTGAATGAAGCTAGGGTGTCTTGTGCTTCACCAGCAGGTCTAAAGGAAAGGACTTGGAAAGGAGCAGCGGGATTAGGCTGAAAGCTATAGTTGCGATCTGGTAGGATTTGGAAGAACCGTTCCAGATCGAAAAAGAACGGGTCTTTGCGTACGCCAACAAAGACATTCAAGCCATTAGTTGTGGTGAATGCTTGATTGAGTGCCCCTCCCCCAGTTACTGGAACCAAAGCAGATTCTGTTCCTACTTTGATAGGACTACTTGGGCCGCGCACTGTGACATTTTGCCCAGGGCCTGTGCCATTTACATTGAATTGAATTACTAAATCTTCAACATTGTCACCCGTGTTATCAATCTTGAACTGATAAAGAACATTTGGGTCGAACGGCCTAGTCTCACCAGAAACAATGAGCGGGTCAAAGTCCATCACTAAAACAATATTGTCGGATGTCGGACTCTCAAAAAAATACAAATCTGTCAGATCCGCAGCAGTGAGCTTAGTGGCCAGAAAAGTTGTGTCTTGGTGGTCTGAAGCCGTGGCTTGAGGGGTTGCAGAGATTAGTACTACGAGCAAAATAGCGACAAATGCCGCTATGGTACGAAAAAACCCATTTGCTCCAGTCCACTTAAGCGATGACTTGACGGGAAAAAATGCCATATTTGGAACCGATTTATTTATAGATATAGACAACTTGTTTTCAACTGATACAAAAGAGGTGATGCTTATCCTGACTTATCCTCATAGTTGCCTTTATTAAGGTGTTTTGTCCCTACTATTGAATGCGGAAATAGCCAGTTAATTTGTACCTCAGAAAATACTATAACTGCTACTAAAGCGCCTAAATTTCTAGTGCAACAAATTTTAATTCGCGATGTTCTAGGCAGTTAAGATAAGCTTAGTTGTCTTAACTAGATTTACTCCATCAAGCAGTAGAAATGCAGCCTAATAGCTGTTGCTCAAACTCGCCTGATTCACTCCAATATCCAGCTTTTGCCAAGCGTTCAAAAATATTCAAAGCTGTTTGCCTAAGTAGATCATTTAAATCATCAGAAATCAAATCAAAGCTGTTTTCACCGAATGCCAACAAATTGGCAGTGTCCGGGTCAATCCCGTGCTCCAAGAATTCACCGAATGCTACAGCATAAGGATGCTCGTCTATGGTGTCGTGTGTGGTTAAAAACTCCTCTCCCGTGAAGGGTGGATATTTTTTCTCCTCATCTTGATTCCATTGGGCAAGGTACTCTTCTATTGGAATATCGTTGACACTTCCAATCTCATTAAATTTGATATCCGCAAATAATTGGTCACAAAGATAAAGAGTTGACATGCTAGAAAACTTGTGAATTTTAGTTGTTTTAGTAACGGTAGTATCAGGCTTTGAAAATCTTGCAGGATGTTCGCCAACAGTCGTCGTGAACTAGGTAGGCTAACACGCTAGAAAATTTGTCTTACCTATGCCCTCTTTTCAATTCATGATCTTGACTACTTTTATTTCATTGATGTCAGATTTTTTTGATTGTTATTTTGTAGTTGATTAATCAACTACCAGCCTTTGGTAATGGTGGTGTAGGCTGCTTGTCAAGGAATGCATAGGGCACAAGCTTATCATCACCCGGTAGTCCCTTTTCTTTCAGCAGAACTAATAATACAGTGCGGAAAACCGCTGCATGTGAAGCCTCTACGGGCAGAATAGTTGCTGCCACATTGATGGCTTCATCAGTTGTTAACTTGCTTTGAATATTTTCTAGATAAGCTTTGGAAGCAATAACTTCCAAACTCAGAGCATACCTAAGCACTTCAGCTTCACCACCAGTGAGGACTTTCTTGGGAATCGGAAAAGTGCCTACATTTGAGGTATTTACAGGAGTCCCTCTGAGCACTGTCGCTACTATACTTTGTACTTTGGCATGATGTTGAGCGTGGTCGCCGGCAAACTGGAGAGCAACATCCAAAAATGCTTTTGTTGGGAGAAGATTGTTCTCAGCGGCTGCTTTGTAAGTGTTAATCGCTTTTTGTTCCAGTATGGCAATGCCGTTAAAAAGTTCGATATCAGTTTTGGTATTTCTCCGACCACGGGCATCAGCAGGACTGTTTGTAGCCAGGGCGAATACACCAGCCGCACTCGTCAGTACTCCTAGCTGGATCAATTTGCGTCTCTGCGGGGAAATGATTTTTGAATTTTCCGTATTGGACATAAATTTTTTCCTTGGCAAACACATAATTAGCTGTTCTCCTTACTTAAGTACGGATTAGGGGTTAATTTGGATTGCATAATGAGATAACATTGTCCCAAAACATCCAATTGACAATGTCAGCCGTATTCTTTAAGTGAAAATGAGTCAGACTTTGCCATTTGCCAAACGCCCAAAATGCTATGACACAAAAAATCAAGTTGCTTCTGCCCCTATCTGACTGAGCAAAATGCATCCTGACTCTCCTAACAACAAACCTGATTTAAAAGAATCAACTGATGCAGCGCTGTTTCAAGCTCTCACAGCCAGAGATGCCTCTGCTTTGGCAATGCTTTACGATCGCTATGCCAATTTGGTCTATGGGTTAGCTTTGAAGATATTGCGCGATCCTCAAGCGGCAGAAGACCTGACGCAAGAAGTCTTTCTGGCATTATGGCGGCATCCTAACTACAATCCTGCTCGTGGTTCTTTGAGTAGCTTTTTGGTAACTCTGACACGTTCGCGGGCGATCGATAAACTCCGTTCTCGTGGTGCTTCTCTAAAGTTTTTAGACCGCTGGTCTCAACAGATGTCTAATCAACCCCTTACCAATAACCCTTTTGAGCAAGTCTCGATAGAGGAACGTTCTCAGAAAGTCCGCAGCGCCTTGGCTCAACTACCAGAAAATCAGCGTCAAGTATTAGCTATGGCTTATTACGAAGGGCTAAGTCAAGTGGAGATTGCACAACGCTTAGAGGCACCTTTGGGAACTGTCAAAACGCGGGCTAGACTTGGCTTAATCAAGCTGAAAAGAATTTTGCAAGACTGGATTAATTAGCTGATGATGATGTCATGACTGATTCCTTTTCATCTGAACACCTAGAAGAATTAATTGCGGGTTATGCCCTTGGGGAACTCGAATCAGAAGAAGCTGAAGAGTTAGAAAGGCTGATTGCACAAAACCCGGAAATCGTTAAACAAATTGCTCAATTACAGGAAGTCATGGCACTCTTACCCTATGAAATTCCTGAAGTACAGCCTTCGCCTCAACTGCGCTCGAAAATTCTGGCAGCGGCTCAAGCCAATGAAATCCCTGTTGCCTCAAAAAAGCGCTTTTCTTTACCTTGGGGACAGATTATCGCCGCTCTAGTGGCTTTAGGTCTGGCGCTAGACGGCTATCGTTTGCGGCAAGAGTTGCAACTTACCCAAGCTCAACTTGCTCATCAAGCAGAAATTATTGCTCTATTACAGCAGCCTAATTCTCGACTGGTTGCTCTCAAAGGCGTGGATGCGAACACTGCTTCGGGAAGTATTATCCTCGCACCCAATAAACAGAAGTTCGTAATTGTGGCGGAAAATCTGTCTCGGCTACCTGAGAATGAAATTTATCGGCTTTGGGCAGTAGTGGATGACAAAAAAATTGCTTGTGGACAGTTTAATGCTAGTTTGACAAGAACAGTTTTTGACAGCTTTCCTATTCCTAGTAATGTTTGCAGCTTAGATAAAGCAACCCTAGTGGTGACAAAAGAACCAGTACCTTCTCCTCCTCAACCTGTTGGCACTCCTGTACTAATTGGTAAACCTCAGGATTCATGAATTACCTGGCGACTACAGGGGTTCTTTATTGAATCAAGTTAGCAAAAAAGACTTAACCTTGCTGAAACGCTGGGTAAAGGAGCGTGCAGTACTTGGTTGGTAACTATAGTGGGCGTTGAAAGCAGAGTACCAACCTTGTGCTGTTTTACCTTCAGTTGCTACTCCCTACCCAACCTCTACAAGGGCTGTAAGCAATTGTTCCATAACTGTATTCTTTATGTTGTAGGCGATCGCATCAGGTAGAAGAGATTGTTGATAACGATAAGTAAAACACATCTTGTCCTGAAGTGTTGCTACACCTATTAAAAGTGGTAGAGATTTTGGACCTGTAGGCATCAAATAAAGTTTCTGTAGCTGTAATTTTCCAAATTGCTGTTTAATATTTAATTTACCCAAATTAGTAATTGCAATATCCATTCCTCCTATATCTCTCGCATCTGGAGTTTCCCCACCTTTGTTAGATTTACTAGATAATAAAGCTCTTGCTTTCAGTACATCGTCAAATAATTTCCCATCTGCTATCACTTGATTGAGCTTATATTTAACTTCACGGGCTAAATCCCAAAAATCGGTTTTCTGACTTAATCGATGAGCGGTAACTGGTCGAGCAATGTATTCTCCAAGATTTTGTCCGACATGAATTGTCAAATAGTTGCGGATATTTACTGGTGTGTGGCATTTAAGAAGAATCTCGTTAGGAGATTTTATTTCAGTAGCAATCGCTAAAAGAAATGCAGCACATAAAGCACCGTGAACCGAAGCTCTCTCTTCTCGACAGCGAGCTACAAGTTTGGTGGTTTCCGCAGAAGATATTGTCCAATTAAATAGGCGAATTGGAAATTCTTCTGTAGTATTCGTTTCCTGATTATTTCGATAAGTTGCTGTTAATATAGACTCAGATTCTAGCGAATTATCTAAATTTTCATCAACCCAATTTTTTGTAATATCAGGGATAATTTCATCAACTGGAGGCAAGTCTGGTAAAAGCTCACGAGGGCTGTCTGGTTCACCAATATATTGCAAGATATCTTGGATGAGATAAGCTCCTGATAAACCATCGCCAATGCAATGATGGAAAGTAATCATTAGGTGACAAACTTCAGTTGATTGCAGCAACAATACACGTATCAGGGGTTCTTCATTCCCAGACATAGGGTGAAGTAATTCTTCTACCATCTCCCGACACCAGTGTTCTTCTCCTTGTCGCTCAATTACTCGCAGTGGAATATGCGGAACATTTTCTGAGCAAAAGTATGGTTGATTTTTATTGTCGGTGACAATTTTTAGTCTTAACCGAGAATGCCGAAGTTGCAGCCAAGCCAGAGCTTCGGTTAACAAATCAACGGTAAATGACCCGTTAATGGTAGCCGAAAAGGTAACATTTTCAGGGCTGTTCTTGTATGACAACCACATCAAATGTTCTGATGGTGTAAGAATGCGATTCATGGCAATTAAAATGATTTAAGTGTAATTTAAATAAATATAGCGATTTTTGCCAGAAAATCTTAAATTCTTACAGCATTGCGCGGTAGCGGCGGGTTGAGTCATTACCAAAACTTAAATAAAGTCAATTGTGCCAGATGAGTATTGATCATGTCGGCTAAAAATTAACATCAGCCAACCGAATAAGTGTCACAATTTGCGCCAAAATATACCTTAATCAAACGGATTATTTAAGTATCTACTTGTACTTTGCGGTTTATGTCATCACCCCTTGACCGTCCGCTAAAAATTGAAGTTAAGCTCCCATCCTCCCATCCTCAATTATTAGAAGGACTGGATATCTGGCTGGGCTTGGGTTTGATATCTGATGCCCAAGTTAGGCAAGTATGCCGTGAGTTTCTTGTCTGTAAAGTGGTGTTACAACCCCAAGTTGCACCTGAACCCCGGTCAATAGCCAATTTTGACCCTGTCGAGAGGTTGCCTGTAGCGCCTTTAGCATCACCTAGACGATCGCGAACAGCGGGGCGTAGCCCATCGCCAGTTACACCAGTAAAGCCAGGGTCACCCAATTTTGTAACGACGATGTTGCAGTCGTTGGTGGCGGAATTAAGTGTCCGCTGGCTGCTTTTTTTAGGTTTGTTTTTGGTGGTGCTTTCTTCTGGGGTGCTGGCTGCGAGTCAGTGGGAAAGGTTCCCCCCGGCTGGACAATATGGGGTTTTGCTGGCTTATTCTTTGAGTTTTTGGGGTTTCAGTTTTTGGGCGGATAGGCAAAATAATCTCAGGTTGACGGCGCAGACATTGTTGATTGTGGCGCTGTTGTTGGTGCCTATCAATTTTTGGGCGATGGATAGCTTCAGGTTGTGGCAAAATCCGGTGAATTGGCTTGTAATTGCGATCGCAACTTTTGTCCTCTCCTGGATGACAATTTCACTCTGCAACAACCCCACAGTCAGAAATAATGCCCCTGTTGGTAAATTGCCGCTGGTAAATATTTTAGGGCTGAGTTATCTGCATTGGGGTTGGAATTTATCAGGATTTCCCTTAATTGCTGTTTATTTGGCGATGATCTGTACAACCATCATCACTGTTTATCAAAATCAGAATTTACCCAACTCCCAGGAAAATGAAGGTACACAGCGGACTCGATTAAATATAAGTTTATCCGCTACTGTAATTATTTATGCTTTGTTAGTGCTGCTGGTACGGTCGATTTTTGTGGCGGGGGTAGATGTTACTCAGTTGGGGTTAGCTATTGGTATTTGTGGTTGGTTGGTGACTTGGTTAGCCCAGAAGAACCGCACACCCAACCCCTCTCCGCTTGCAGAGAGGGGGGTAAGAGAATCTTCATCTATCCCTGATTTACTCTGGCAAAGACTTGGCGAAATTCTGCTGTTTTTGGGTTGGATGGTTTCGGTGATCACTCAACCTTGGCAAGCAATTGTTGTGAGTGGGTTAGGTTTGTGGGTTTTCAGTCGTCGCTTACAGCGGGATAGTTTGCAAAATGATTTAGCGGCTATTTTCTTTATTGGCTTACAGACGATTTGGTTGGGTTGGCGGTTAGTACCTACTGAATTACAGCAAACGGCGATCGCCATTGGCACTAATCTCACCAATTCGCAAAATGCACCATGGGCGTTATTGAGTCTCGCTTTATTTCCCTACATAATTTTCATGGTGGCGCTAACAGATCGCCTACATCGCGCCCAAAAACGGGAATTAGCTATTTTTGGCGAACAGTTAACGCTGTTGTTGGGGGTTTGCTTAACAACGATTGCTTTCATAAATCCCACATTGCGATCGCTAAATCTGCTATTTTCTACGATCACTTTAGCGATCGTTACTCAACGCCGCCCCGCTTCACCTCCTCCTCTGGTATACCTGACTCACATCACAGGAGTATTAACGCTTTGTTCAATCATCAATTGGCTGTTACCAACCCTGAGTAGAGAACTTTGGGCGAGTATTTTGTTAGTCGTGATGTTGGCAGAATGGGGATTTAGCCTTGGGGAAGGATTATGGCGGCGTAGTGGCTGGTATATCGGTTTAGGACTTGCTACGGTTAGTTTTGCCCTCTTGGCGGGAAATCTAGAATTAGTCTGGAATAGCGTTATTTATTTCCAAGACTATTGGGGAATTATTTGGCTAATTACACCTTTAGCACTTACAGGTTTAGCCAGTCGCACCACAGCATCTAATCGCACTACGAATAGTTTTTTGAGCCTTTTGGCTGTGGGAGTTGCCCAGTTACTAACTTTACCCACAGCGCAAACTAGATTAATTGGTTTGGGTGCGGCTGTGGTGGTGATGTTCTTGAATACGCGCTATTTAAGGAACCAAATATCTGCGGCAATTACCATCGGTTACTCTTTGAGTTTTATCGGGGCGCTGCTGTGGGCGGTTGTGCCACAGTTAGGGTTAGGGGGTTGGTTTGTTGTTGGCGCTTTGGCAATTTTAAGTTTATGGTTAGGGCGTACCGCATTAATCCGACAAGGTAGTGAATTAGCCGTAATTTATGCAGAAGCAAGTGATAAATGGGCGATCGCATTTTGTGGCTTTGAGTTATTCACCCTGACACTGCACTCAGTCCTACTTTACCAAGGGTTTGCTACCACCGGAATTCTCTACTTAATCGCCACAGCCATCACCTTGGGGGCGATTATTTATCGCAGTTGGCGAGAAACAACAAACCGAGCATTTTACGCCATTGGTTGGTGTTTAGAGTTATTAGTTGTCCAAGGGTTAGGGTTTGGGGAATACTCAATTATCAGAATAGCGATCGCCAATATTGCCCTAGGTTTAGCAACGCAGTTTTTCGGAGAATGGTGGCAGCGGCGATACCAATTAGACAGATTGCCCAGTAGTCTCCACATTTTACCGCTAATTTATGCAGCCTTCAGTGTCTTGCTGCGGTTTAGCACCTTCACCGACTGGACAGGTTTTTCTACCTTAGGTGTAGCTTTAATTATCATTGGCGTAGGGCGACGCCGCGAAAGCTTCAAACCCATGCTTTACCTGGGAATCATTGGCGTCTCAATTTCTGCCTATGAACTTTTGTTTTATCAAATGTCCCAAGCCACGGGCGGCGCATTAGGTGATGGATTGATTGCCATGTCAGCCCTTGGTGCTAGCATCATGTATGCCTACCGCATCTTATCCCCTTGGCTAATCAGCTACCTTTGCCTAACTCCCCAAGAACTCAAAGGCATCGCCCATCTGCATTGGGGTTGGAGTAGTTGCTTATTCATCGCTGCCACTACAGTAGACATCCAAGCTAACCAATATGTGGGATTGGCAACAGGAGCATTTTTGATGTGTTATGCCTTATGGCAGGGTAGAAGAAATTCTTTAAATTCCCCAGAAGCAAGGGTGTGGGGACTGACAATCGATGAAATTTGGGTTTACCTGGGTTTGATAGAAGCAGGTGTCATCAGTATTTATTCGCAAGATTTGCCTGTACTACGTGTGTTAGCTCAACAGTTGCTTCCTTGGCAAGGTGTATTAGCCTGCATAGTCGCCTACTTCTTCTACATCCTACCTTGGGAACGTTTGGGTTGGTCAAAAACACCTTGGCAAAGAGCCGCATACATCTTGCCACTGATAATTTTATGGCAAACCAGACAGGAAATTTCTCCCATCACCTTAGTCATCACTGCTGGCTTTTACATCTTTCTCGCCAAGAGAACAGCACAATTCCGGTTTACTTATCTCAGCGTAGCCTCGATTGATTGGGCGTTATTTTCCTGGTTTGATAATTTTTTCCGCTTGACTGATCCTTTGTGGTACGTCACACCCATCGGCTTATCTCTGCTATATATTGCCCAAGTAGATCCCCAATTGACACCACGAGAATCTAAAGTAAGTCGCCATAACCTGCGAATGTTAGGCGGTGGCGTAATTTGTGGTTGGGCAATTTTATTTCATCAAGACACAGCCTTGATACCGGGAATTTTCAGCCTCATCGCCATATTTGCCGGATTAGCCTTGAGAGTGCGGGCTTTTCTCTACGTTGGCACAGCCACATTTTTGATCACCAGTATTTATCAAATGGTGCTTTTCAGCTTCCAATATTCCTTTCTAAAATGGATTGTTGGCTTGCTAGTCGGCATCCTACTAATTTACATCGCTGCCAATTTTGAAACCCGTCGTGCCCAAATAAGTATACTACTTCGCAACGCCAGTGAGGAATTTCAGCAATGGGAATAGTTAAACAGGAAGTGAATGTCAAAAAAAATATTTATCAATAAGTGAGAAAGCATTTGTGTGGCTAATTTATCTCAGACAGATGCCGATATTTATCCCGCTTAAATCGAACTCAGATTGATGATAAATTCGCTGCCCTGACCAGGTACAGACCTCACATCAAGTGCTCCGCCATGTTTTTCTACTACGATTTGCTGGGAAATTGCCAACCCTAAACCTGTTCCTTTGCCGACAGCTTTGGTGGTAAATAATTGCTCAAAAATGTGCTGCTTTACTTCCTCGGATATGCCAATGCCGTTGTCCTGAATCCGAATTACCACTTGCTGGCGGTCTGGGCTTAGTTCTGTTTGAATCTTAATCCAGTTGGGATGGGCTTTGATGTGATCAAAACTGCGTTCTACATTGCCTTCTTCTATGGCATCGATTGCATTTGCCAGGATATTCATGAATACTTGGTTTAACTGTCCGGGGAAACATTTGACTAGCGGTAATTGTCCGTATTCTCTGATGACTTTAATCGCCGGACGCCGTTCATTGGCGTTGAGACGATATTTGAGAATCTGGACTGTGCTATCGATGCCGTCATGGATATTGAAAGGAATTTTGCAGTCCTGATCACCACGGGAGAAGGTACGAAGAGACGTGCTAATGTTTTGAATGCGATCGCATCCTAGCTTCATCGATAAAATCATATGTGGTAAGTCTGCCAGCAAATATTCTAGGTCAATTTTTTCAGCATTGCGTTCAATAGCCTTTCCTGGATGGGGAAATGTTTCTTGATACAGACGCAGATGTCCCAGCAGATCTTTAAATGCCAGCTTTACCTGGTCGAGATTGCCGACAATATAACCTATAGGGTTATTAATCTCATGAGCGATTCCCGCTACCAACTGTCCCAGAGTAGACATTTTTTCCTGCTTCACCAATTGCACCTGTGCTTTTTGCAAATCTGCCGTGCGTTCTTGAACTAGTTGCTCTAGCGATTCATTTGTCTTTTGTAAGGCATGACTGAGAAACCGCAGTTGCAGATGCACTTTCACGCGGGCTAAAACTTCTTCTTGCTCAAAGGGTTTGGTGATGTAATCTGCCGCACCAGCTGATAAGCCTTTAACTTTGCTATTGGTATCGGTGAGAGCAGTCATAAAGATCACCGGAATGTCTTGAGTCAGCGAATTCGATTTGAGTTGGCGGCAGGTTTCAAAGCCATCTATCCCTGGCATCATCACATCTAGTAAGATCAGATCAGGTAGCTTGCGTTGCACCTGCTCTAAAGCTTCTTCTCCATCTGTGGCAATACGGACACTCAACCCAAGTTCTTTGAGTGCTTGTTTGAGCACCAACAGATTGGTGGGGTTATCATCGACTAGCAAGATTGATGCAGTAGAAACATCTAACATGATGAATGAAATTTTGGGTGCATAAGAAGCTGAATCTAGCAGTGTCAATCAATTTTAGATTGCCGATTTTAGATTGACCCCTTACCTGAAAGCAGGGGCTGGAAAATTGGGAATGCGCTAGCCCAAACCACTGCTCCAAAGCCTGATTTTTTGATTCCTCGTCTTCCTCTCGGTTGGGCAGACTGAAGATGAGAATTCAGGGGTTGCTAGTGCCTCCCTGGGTCAGTCCACATGGTAGATACTGAGATAGAGATTGCTTTAAGAAATCCTTAATCTGTTTAAGTTGGCAGCTTTCTGCCATTTGGATCACCTGTTGAGTAAAATCTGTATATTCAGGATGCGCTAATTTGAGTGTTGCCGCTTCAGTGAAAACAGCATCAATTTCTCCATCCTGAGCTAATTCGTATAAGCAATTCAAAATTTCTGGAGATGGTAGCAGCATTGAAGTTAGATGAGTATCAGGCGATCGCGTTGTATGAGAAATGGGCATCAACTCGGTTTGGTCATATATCCAGGTTAAATTCAGGTGTTTGCCAATCAGTTCCAACATCAGACTAGCCTGCACAGGTTTAGGTAAAAAAGCATCCGCTCCACCATCTAAGCACCTACTTTGATCAGCATCAAATACACTAGCAGAAGATGCGATCGCCACCACGTTTTGGAGTTGGGGCGACTGCCGCAAATGCTTCAGCAGATCCAAGCCATGCATCATCGGCATAGACAAATCTGTAATCACCAAATCAGGGAGTATTTCCAGAGCTTTTTCGAGTCCTGCTTGACCATCCTCGGCTTCCACCACTTCAAAGCCAATCGGTTCCAGTAAGTTGACAATCACCGAGCGGTTTTCCCATTTGTCATCCACCACAAGTATCTGGCGTTTCGTCCCTTGATAGCCAACGATTGTGCCTGGTTGAGCCGTTATGGATGCGATCGCCCAATTTTGAGCCACAGCAACCTCTAGGTCAAACCAAAAAGTACTGCCCAAATTCTCTGTACTTTGCACCATGATTTGGCTACCCATCATAGCTAAAATCTTCAGGCTAATCGCCAGCCCCAAGCCAGTTCCTTCGGTTTGCTTTTCGGCACTCCCGAATTGTTCAAAGGGCAAAAAGATTTTTTCTAACTCCTCAGGACTCATCCCAACACCCGTATCAATCACTTCAAAGCGTAGCTGCTGCCAAAATTCAGCCCCAGATGGCGACACCTGAGTTTTAACCCTAAACGTGACGCTGCCCCGATCAGTAAATTTGATCGCGTTGCTCAACAGGTTGATCAACACTTGTCTTAAGCGTTTTTCATCCGCCCGAATTCCTGTGGGTAATTGAGTATTAGCTTCATAAACAAAGGCAATTCCTTTCTCCTCGGCTCGCACCCGACAAATTTCCACCACCCCTTGCAAAAAGGAAGGCAAGTGAAACGTAGTTAAATCAAGTTCCAGCTTACGAGCTTCTATCTTAGACAAATCCAAGATATCGTTAATCAAAGTCAGCAGGTGAGAACCGCACTCATAGATGACGTTAACGCCAAATTTATCTTTCTCATTCAGCATTTTAGAACGTTGCAGAATCTGCACATATCCCAGAATGCCGTTGAGTGGCGTCCGTAATTCGTGGCTCATATTGGCTAAAAATTCACTTTTAGCCTCATTAGCTTTATCAGCCGCGATTTTTGCCGCTTCTAGCTGAATTTTATGCTCCTCCAGCTTGGACTGAGATTCCCGCAACTCCTGATTTGATTGCCTGAGCAGTGATTGTCGCTTGTCAATTGTTTCTTCTAAGCGAATGCGATCGGCAGCCGAGCGTTCTAACTTCTTCTTGAGAATCCGATTTTCTTTTTCTAGCTCTTTGAACTTATTCTCATAGTCAACTTCTGGCATATTCCCTACTTCACCCCTAACAACAACGTGACAAACGTCTCGTTGTGGAAATAAGTTTCACTCTGTGGTTCCAGTGGTGCTAGCTCACCATAAGAATAAAACCCGCAACAAGGTAAATTTTTGGCGAGACCTGCTTTAATTGTCTGGTATTCCCCTTGAGTGCGAGTGCCCAAAAGATGACGTCGCGCTGCACAAGAAATCAAAACAGCCGCCATCGGTTCCTTCCCTGGATAACTCTCTAAAGCTTTTCGGAATGAAGTTTCCGATGCTAACACCAGTTCTTCACGACTAGCTTCCAACATTTGAACATTGACAAGAGCGGGGATATCAGTGAAAAATCTAATACTGCCCGTATGTTCATCGTAACCATTAGGCGCTCTCATAAAATATCTTTGGCCACTTGGTTCATAGACAGCCAGTGGATACTCATCGGATGGGGGAGCACCTAGGTAATAAAGATAAAACTCCAAAGCAGGTTTACCATCAATTTCATAGAGAATATTCCGATCAACTTTAGTGGCAACTCCTACTTTGCCGATAGTTTTCCACCCCCCTGCCATACCAGATGAAAACAACAAGTCTCCAGCGAAAAGCAAAATCGGCACTGAATCACTCAAAACCTCACCATTGAAAAATTGGTACGTATGCTTCATCCGCTGTTGATCAGCAGTCGTGCCCCCAATGATCAGGGTGTTTTCACCTAGTGCTTGCTTTAAGCCATCTAAAATCCCCACACCGCTTGTGGTAAGGCTCTCTGGCACTGTCAAACATAGTTTGGTTTCTAATTTACTTTTACGCTGTGCGTCTTCAACAGCCTGTTGAGTGGCAGCAATCGGATCTGTTGATACTCCTCGTCCCAGTCCGGCATGAATTTTCACCTGATCCGAGCAGAATACCATCAAGGTGACAGAATCTTGCTGGTAATTTAGCACTGAAGACATTTCTCCATCCGTCGTCCCCCCAATCAACTCCATCCCGGAAAAGACATTCTGAATCCGTTCCAGAATCAGGGAATGATCAAAGTCAATCGCTGTGAAGAGAATACCTGCTTGCGGCACTTCACCTCCTAGAGATTGGCTGCATTGCTCGATAACTTCGTCAATGGCGGCTAATGCATCCGGATCAATGCTGTGACCTACGGCAACTTTTAACATAGCTTGTCAGTAATCCTGCGATATTGTCCATTACATAATCTCGCTCACAAACAGCCTCCCATATCCAATTCCCTACCCACATTTGGATGATTCAGCCAAGGAATGGTAAAAGCTTTACAACTTCTTAACCCATTGCCATTCCTGCGTCAAACCATCTCTCAAAGATACTTGCGGCTGATATCCGAGAATTTTTCTCGCCTTAGAGATATCAGCAGCGGTATGACGAGCATCTCCCATCGCCTTTTCTATGTAGTTTCTTTTGATGGGTTTGCCAACAATTTCTGCTATTGTGTCGAGAACTTCTGCTAAAACAACCCGGCTACCGCCACCAATGTTGAAGATTTGCCCCACTGCTGCGGGTGTGCTGGCAGCGGCTAAATTGGCAGCAATGAGATCACTGACAAATGTAAAGTCACGCGTTTGCTGTCCATCACCATAAATAGGAATCGCTTCATCTTCCAAAACGGCGCGAAAAAATTTATGAAACGCCATATCTGGGCGCTGTCGGGGTCCATAAACTGTGAAATAGCGTAATGACACACAGGGCACACCAAAGTTTTTGTGATATATTCCACACAAACGTTCAGCTGCTAGCTTTGTAACACCGTAAGGAGAAACTGGTAGGGGGATAATTTCCTCGTGGGTGGGTAATGTTTCCGCATCACCATATACACTAGATGAAGAGGCAAATACTAAACTTTTCAGGTGTTGAGCATCTTTTGCTGCTTCTAGCAAAACTTGTGTAGCGTTAATGTTCTGTTCGGTATAAGTACGAAATCCCTGACCCCAACTCGCCCTGACTCCAGCTTGTGCCGCCTGATGATAAACTACCTCAACATTTTTTAGCAGTGTCGGCAAATCTAATAATTGAATATTTCCTTCAATTAAGCTGAAGCCTGGTAAACAGTTTAAAGCTGCAATATTTTTTCGCTTGAATACAGGATCGTAGTAATCATTAAATTCATCAATGCCAATTACTTCTTCTCCCTGTAGCAATAGTTTTTCGACAAGGTGCGAGCCAATAAAACCTGCGGCTCCAGTAACGATAATTTTAGCCATGTTCCCGGTCTTTTTAAGATTTTCTGCTTTCCAATATTCACAGGCTAATACTAGCTACCAATAATCGCTATTACTTCATAGTTATTTTAAACTTAACTATTTTCAAGCTTAAAAAAACATAGCAAACACTGGAAGAATTGAATTAATTAGTGTGAATTTCAGTTGTTTTTCAGGATATTAGGGTCTAATACCCATTCGTCTGCACGTAGAAAAGTGATTCAGTCGGAGTTTACATCCCCTTATGTAACAGTCTTCTATTTTTAATTCTTAATTTTTAATTCTTAATTGTTTATTAATGCCAACCATAAATGTACCAAATTACCGGGATCAATGCTAAAAGCAAATTCAGCATAAAATATAGTAGCGAAAGCTGGCAGCTAGTGGGAGCAGCCGTGGTTAAACTTAGAAATAAGGTGACGGGGCTTGCATAAGCAGGAGGATTGATGAAAAAATTGATCCGCGAGTAGCCCTAAGGCATTCTCGTTTCGCAAGGGACGCACGAGGAAATAAGTGAAAGTTTTAGTTGTTGGTAACGGGGGGCGCGAACACGCTCTGGCATGGAAACTGCTGCAATCTCAGCAAATTGAGCAAGTTATCTGTGTGCCAGGAAATGGGGGTACGGCAAGCATGGAACGTTGCCAAAACTTGCCCCTAGCGGTAGATGACTTTGAGGGCATCAGCCAAGTTGCATTGGCACATGGCATCTCTCTGGTGGTAGTTGGGCCTGAGGTGCCGTTGGCAAAGGGAATTACAGACTATCTCCAAAGCCAAGGACTGATGGTATTTGGCCCAGTGAGGGCAGGAGCGCTCCTTGAGGCGAGTAAGGCTTGGGCTAAAGCCCTGATGCAGGAAGCGGGGATTCCGACGGCACGGGCGGCGGTATTTACGGAGGCAGCAGCAGCAAAGTCTTATGTGAAAGCTATGGGGGCGCCAATTGTTGTCAAGGCTGATGGCTTGGCTGCTGGTAAGGGTGTGACGGTTGCCGAAACCCTAGCACAGGCAGAGAGTGCGATTGATGCTATTTTTCAGGGGCAGTTTGGCAGTGCAGGAAATTTTGTCGTTATTGAAGAATGTTTGATTGGGCAAGAGGTTTCGGTTTTAGCCCTGACTGATGGGTTAACAATTCGACCTTTGTTGCCTGCTCAAGATCATAAACGGATTGGTGAGGGCGATACGGGAGAAAATACTGGTGGGATGGGAGTTTATGCCCCAGCGCCCATTGCGACACCTGAGTTGATGGCACGTGTGCAAACAGAAGTATTAGAAAGAGCGATCGCTACTTTAAGAACTAGGGGCATTGACTACAGAGGGGTATTGTATGCTGGGTTGATGATTGCACCCAATGGCGAATTTAAAGTTTTGGAATTTAACTGTCGTTTTGGCGATCCGGAAACGCAAGTGATTCTACCGCTATTGGCAACACCCCTAGAAGATTTAATTTTGGCCTGTGTTCAACAACGTTTAGGAGAAATGCCGCCGATTGCTTGGAAAGGGGGGGCTGCTGCCACTGTGGTTGCTGCTTCAGGCGGTTATCCTGGGGAATACGAGAAAGGTAAGGTGATTACTGGCATTAAAGAGGCAGAGGCCGCAGGCGCAACTGTATTTCATGCTGGCACGAAGTTAAACCAGCAACACCAAGCAGTGACAGATGGGGGCAGAGTTTTAAATGTCACGGGAACTGGCGAAAATTTTGAGCAAGCGATCGCACAAGCTTATGCTGGAATCAAATATATTCAGTTTGAGGGGATGTATTACCGTAGAGATATCGGTTACAGAGTCTTAAGTCTTAAGTCCTGAGTCCTGAGCGGGGGAGTATTGAGTGCTGCGTGGGGAGTGCTGAGTTAGCAGTTAGTAGTTATCCCATCTCCCAATCTCCCCATCTCTTGATCTCCCCCCTAACATATTTATCAAATTAACTGTTAATTTTTTAGTTGTTGGGGTTGACAAAAAAAACTACTAACAACTTTATTCAAGATGCTAGCTTTTTTAACAACAATCCGAGAAGCCTTCGCCAAAGGCGTGTCGAAAACACTCGCCAATTGGTGGTCGGAGTTTACCCTCCAAACCAAGCTTTTGGCTGTCGCCACTTTAGTAGTTTCGTTGGTGATGAGCGGTCTGACTTTCTGGGCGGTGAATACAATTCAGCAGGATGCACGTCTGAATGACACCCGCTTTGGTCGTGACCTGGGACTGCTGCTAGCTGCCAATGTGGCCCCGCTAATTGCTAACAACAATCTCAGCGAAGTGTCCCAATTTTCCCAACGTTTCTACAGCAGCACCTCAAGCGTGCGTTATATGCTCTACGCTGATCAAACAGGAAAAATATTTTTTGGAATTCCTTTTTGGGAAGCGGAAGTAGAAAATTCCCTAACTATTGAGCGGCGGATACAACTGCCAGAAGATTACCCCGGTGATGGGGAAAAGCCAATGGTACGGCAACACATGACCCCAGATGGGGTAGTTACCGATGTGTTTGTGCCCCTAATCGTCGATAAAAAATATTTAGGTGTGTTGGCGATCGGCATCAACCCCAACCAGACAGCAGTCATCTCCACCAATTTCACCCGTGATGTGACGATCGCCGTTTTCATCACGATTTGGGTAATGGTGATTTTGGCAGGAGTAATTAACGCTTTGACGATCACCAAACCGATTAAAGAACTACTGGTGGGAGTCAAACAAATTGCTGCCGGCAATTTCCAGCAGCGAATTGACTTACCCCTAGGGGGCGAACTAGGAGAGTTGATTTTAAGCTTTAATGACATGGCCCAGCGGTTGGAAAGTTATGACGAGCAAAATATTGAGGAAATTACCGCAGAAAAAGCCAAGTTAGAAACTTTAGTTTCCACCATCGCCGATGGTGCCGTACTGATCGACAATAATATGCAAGTGATTTTAGTCAACCCCACAGCGCGGCGAATTTTTGGCTGGGAAGGGGAGGACGTGGTGGGTAGCAATGTGTTGTATCACTTGCCCCCATCAGTGCAAATGGAAATCACCCGCCCATTATATGAGATGGCAGCAGGCGATCGCGAAAGCGCCGAGTTCCGCATCCCCATTAACCTACCAGCCAAGCGCACACTCCGCATTCTCTTGACTACAGTACTCAATCTCCAACGAGAAAGTATCAAAGGCATTGCCATCACCGTTCAAGATATAACCCGCGAGGTCGAACTAAACGAGGCAAAAAGCCAATTTATCAGCAACGTTTCTCACGAACTACGAACGCCATTATTTAACATCAAAACCTATATCGAAACCCTGCACGATTACGGCGAAGACTTGCGTGTAGAAGAACGGCAGGAATTTCTCCAAACCGTCAACCATGAAACTGACCGCCTAACCCGCTTAGTTAACGATGTTTTGGATTTATCAAAACTCGAATCTGGTCGCAACTACAGCTTCGATGGCGTGGATTTGTCCCAAGCAATCGAGCAAACACTACGAACTTACCAACTCAATGCTAAAGATAAAGGCATTGAACTTATTCAAGAACTTGCCCCTAACTTGCCCCTAGTCGTCGGTAATTATGATTTATTGGTGCAAGTATTCGGTAATCTGATTGGGAATTCTCTCAAATTCACCCAGGCAGGAGGCAAAGTAGCGATTCGCGCCTACCAGCTAGATCCCAAACCCAGCGAACACAATCAGTCATCAATTGTACGCATTGAAATCGCCGACACGGGAATTGGCATTGCTCCAGAAGACCAGCAGTCAATTTTTGACCGCTTCTTCCGCGTAGAAAATCGAGTTCACACCCTGGAAGGCACTGGTTTAGGTCTATCGATTGTCAGAAATATCATCGACAGACATCACAGTAAAGTTAATTTGGTGAGTGAAGTCGGCGTCGGCACCACTTTTTGGTTCGACTTAGACGTGTTTAACGAACAAGTAATCCCCAAGGTGGTTGAATCTACTCTAGAAACACCGGAAATCACCACAGTTTAACTATTTCGCTCGTTACTGGAGACTGGTAGCAGGGTGCAGGGAGACAAAAGAGACAAAGAGCGATCGTTAAAAAAGTCTCTTTCTCGTCTCCTCCAATTACCAATTACCAATTACCAATTACCAATTACCAATTACCAATTACCAATTACCAATTACCAATTACCAATTACCCAATCTTGGTCAAGATTTTGACAGAGCAATCAGCAAACAAACCAATAATAAACCTAGTAGCAGCAGTAAAGCCTGATGGCGTTTAATCCAGCTTTTTACAGTTGCACCAAAGCTGCTACTATGATGCTGCTGTTGCAACTCTAACTTGCTCTCTTCCAAATTTTGGTAGAGAGTACATTCTTTGGCATAAGGACGTTGGGGAAAGTTGCAGGTATCATCAACATGATAAGTACAACTGTCACACAGATACCCGCCCTTAGTAGCGCGATGCAAGGGAATGCCGGGATGTCCATAAGCTTTGAGAGTTATACGGCAATGAGGGCAAGTAATAGCCTGACTGTCAATGAGTTGATGGCAACGAGAACAAGATACAGTAGCCAAAACCTGAAGGCAATAGGTAAGTAATTCTTCTAATTCTAGCCATTTACAAGCAAAAAGGGATTCGCGGAATTCAAAATTTCCTGATTCAAAATTTCTGAACCCCTTTTTTTATCAGCTTTCCACCTCTTGTCAGCAAGTAAACAGATTTTCGGTGTTGAGCACTAAATAACTCCGTAGAAATCAGATTTTTGGGATCTGGTGCATAATTCTTGGACATCCAGGTGAAATATTTAACAGTATATTCGCAACTTAGTCGAAGACAGCGCTTGTTTGCTTGCTACTTGAGATTATTGAGCACTCTCAAGTAGACGTCTGCTGGGAAAGAATGTAGAGACTTTGCATGCAACGCCCCTACAAGGGTTCTGCATCAAGCAATACGATGGAGAGCATATTTTTTGAGCTAAATTACCAATTTAATATTATTTATTAGCAATAAGCTTGACATGCTACTAGTCCATTTCAGTCCTTAGCTGGATTACTTTTTAGAGGAACGAAGTTTAATTTAAAAATGGTTTTACAAATTAGGAAACTTTTTAAATGATTAAAAGCACAGCTAACGAAATAGTAGAGCAAATAAAAACTTTATTTCATAAAATAACCATAGGCATTATTTATGCTGAAGAGGTTTTAAAGAAAACCCAGCAAGTAAATTCAGCAGTAGAAGTCCAAATAGATAAGGCGGATCTAATTAAATTAGAGATTGCGGGGATTGCTGCTCATACTCAAGACATTGAGAGAGATATTCAGCAATGGCATCTTGAAATTCAAGACATTCATAATGATGCCCTCAGAAGATTATCTGAACTCACTAATCGAGAAAATTTAGATAATTTACAGCAAGAATTACATTCTGCTCGCGCCAAAATCAGTGATTTTAAAGAAAAACTAGCGGAAATTGATAAAAATTTACCACTGTTTCAAACGCAATTGAATCAAGATTTAAAATCAGTCCATCAATTAGCATCTCAAGTAGAAATAGACAAAAAAGAAGTAACTGAATTAGCTCAAAAGCTAGAAAGTAGAGTCAACCAAGTTATACAGTTACAATCAGATATAGAGCAACTGCTGAACACTGGATCTCGCCTAGAAACTATCAACTCAGAATTGTCTAATTTAACAATAGAAGTTAGAGCCGATAAAGAAGCGCTGCAAAAAATAAAAACAAATGTAGAGAGTATCAGTATTACAGCAGATAATTCCCTGTGGGAGCTACGCGGAGAAGTTGAGCGCCTGCGAGAACACATAGATCACAATTGCAGAGAGCTAGGACATAAGCTACAAATACAGCTAAAAAACCAACAACGCCTCGATAATTGGTTATTTAGCATTACATTTGGCGTCGCTTTTTTAGCTGTTACCTGGATACTGGGACGTTAGTTAGCTAAATTTGCTCATTCGTTGTAGCGCTGATGCTGAAGCATATTGTCACCGCTGCAATATCTGTCAGCATTTGAATCCCGTCAGCAAAATAATGAAATTAAAATAATAAGCTCGTAGTAAGGACTTTAGTCCTAAAAATGCCTGTAAAAACCGATAAATCGCTCACTGCAAACCAAATTTTTATTTGAAAATAAAAAAAAATACAGGTAGGATGCGTCCCCCGACGCATCAAATATATTTTCAAGCGAGAAAATTTTATTAAAATACGTTTTAAAACTTGTTGGTAATATATCAAAAAGCTTTAGATTCCCCCAACCCCCCTTAAAAAAGCTACGGTGTAAACACAAGTTTTCTAGAGTTTACCCACATCGTGTAGATCCCCCCAACCCCCCTTAAAAAGGGGGCAAGAAATTATGAAAGTCCACCTTGAAAATGGTGATTTAGGGGGATTTATATACGACTTGATATGTTAAAAAAGTCGTCTCAATCTTACTTATTTTTTCGTTATGTCATTATTTTTAGAGCCGTAAACTAAATCTTCTAAATGTTCTTTTGCTACTTTTTAAAATTGAGAAATGATGACAGGTTGGGGAATAGTGCCAGTAGCAATAAAATCAACTATTTCGTCATAAACTTTACTTGTCTTGACAGATGTAAGCTGAAAATTCTGTAATTTGCATACTATCATTTAATACAACTCTTGTGGGGGTGGGACGAAAAGCCCGCCATTGATGTGCTTTCTTAAAAGCGCAACAGCTTATTCCTCACAGTCTGCTTTTTCTCTAATTTTAACTGTCTAATTCTGCCAATTTCTTTTTAGCAAAATCGCGGACTTTCTCATCTGGGTCATTTTCTGCCCTGTCGCGCAACAGTTCTAGAGTTCGGGGATGCTTGGGATATTGCTTGATAATTATCTCAAGTGCAACTCGCCGAGGGTTGTTGCTCAAAAAACGATCACTACCCTCAAAGGGGTCATTGACAGCACAGTTGTAGAATAATTCAAACATTCCCGGCTCATCTTTGAAACCCCGCGCTAATTCTTGCACTGCTGCACTTCGCACATCGCTATCATCATCAGAGGTAGCGCGTTGTTTGAGGATGGGTAAAGTGTCAGCATCATCTTTAAAACCCCGCGCTAATTCTTCCACTGCTCTAAGTCGCACATACCAATTATCATCAGAGTTAGCGAGTTGTTTGAGGATGGGTAAAGTGTCAGCATCATTTTGGAAACCCCGCGCTAATTCTTCCACTGCTGCACTTCGCACAAACACATCATCATCAGAGTTAGCGAGTTGTTTGAGGAAGGGTAAAGTGTCAGCGTCATCTTTGAAACCCCGCGCTAATTCATGGACTGCTGTAATTCGCACATCGCTATCATCAGAGGTGGCCAGTTGTTTGAGGAAGGGTAAAGTGTCAGCGTCGTCTTGGAAACCCCGCGCTAATTCTTGGACTGCTGTAATTCGCACAAATTCATCATTAGAGGTAACGCGTTGTTTTAGCCAAGATTTTGTCTTGGGGTCATCTTTCCAAGTGGTTACAACTGCGGTAATTGCTTGAGTCCGAATTTCCTGAACCAGTTCAGTTTCTTCGTCATCTTCATAGGGTTCATAATAGTAATTGAGGTCGTATTTAGTTAAATCTTTTAGCTTCTCAAGTAATTTATCAGATGTTGACTTAATTGCTTGGCAATTTCTCACTTCTACAAGACACTCAGCCGCCAAAAATAAGTTGATGAATTTTTGCTCTTCTCCGTTTTGACCTATTAAATAATCTATAATCTCCCCGGCAAATCTTGGCTCAACCATTCCCGCAATCAAGCGCAAAACTTCATGCCAAGACTCATCTTGCCAATGTTTGCCAAAAACTTCTTGCTTAAGGTCAGCAATTGAAAGCGTTTGCGTTTCTTTAAACTGCCAAACAAACTCCCAACCACAGAAATATTCTAAAAATGTCCGATGAACAAAAGCATAGTAATTTGCACCAACAGAACACAAAATAAAGTTGCGAGTTCGTAATTGGTTAATCATTACCCTTGCAACTTCTCTGGGTTTATCAAATTCTAGGACTTTTAGAGAATTAATCAGAACCCTTTCTAAATCACTGTCACTAATTAAGTTACCAGATAACCCTTGATCATTTGCCTGCATGTGGTAGGCAACCTGACGCAGCATTGCTTGTTTATCTTTGTAATCAATAATTTTTGAATCTATTCTCGCATCTTCTACCAAAGTGCGTTCCACATCCCATTGATGCAGCAGTACCCGCGATGCTTGGTTATAAAGTTCTGGTCTATCTCTTGGTAATTCTTGGTGACGATTTAGAATCGCCATCATAGTTAGTAACAAGGGATTTCCCGCCAGTTCTCTAATAGATTTTGAGGTATCAATTGCCCTTTGCAATCGCTCGCGTTTCTTTATTTTATCTACTTCATCAGTAAAAGTTAAATTATGCCAGTTGGTGATAAAATCTTTAATTTGTTCTGTTTCTAAATCTTGCAGCATGAAGTGGCTAAACTCGGCATCTCGCAACCGTTGTGGTTTGTAGCCGATGATGCGAGAAGTCACAATTACCCGCACATTAGGATATTCATTAGTAAAGCGATGAATAGCTGTAATTACATCTTCTCGCTTCCCTGGATCAAAAACTTCGTCTAAGCCGTCAAACATCACCAAAGCGTTACCAATTTTTAGCTGTTCATGTAATTGATGTTGATTGAGATGATGAATTGCACCAGAACTATGATGGAAAAATTCCAGGAAGTTTTTACAATGTCCCTCTTCTCGATTTCGCATATAAGTGCGTAATTCGATTAATAAGGGTATTGGCTGAGAAATTACATTATTGAGAGGCGATTCTGCCCAATTCAAAGCTAGGAATTGCAACAAGGTAGATTTCCCTGAACCGGGATCTCCCAAAATTACTATATATTTATAACTTTGCTTCTAATTAACAATATCTAAAACTTGGCGGATTGGTTGTTCAGAATAAACTCGTTTGTGTCGTTCTAATTCTTCTAACTTAATTTCTGCTTCTAATTGGTCACTTTCTCGCAGGCGTTTTTGATGTTCTTTGGGTATTTCGTGGACTTGTGGTAATAATTCGCGGATTTCGCGCACATTTTGAGCGACGAAGATTCGCCATAATTTCAGTTCGTTATATGCAGCACCGCTTGTATCTAAACTATCTAATTTGATGTTGCTGTAGCACTCTTTAATTCCTTCTTGATATTTCTCTAAGTCAAAATTAGGTATTATTCCAGCAATTGCCTGAGTGTTTTGCTGAATTGCTTCTAAGTTTTGGGAATCTAGTATAGCGCGTAAACCATCTGATTCCCGGATAATCGCTTTAACTTTGCTGAGGTACGGCTTAGAAACTTGTTTCCAGTTAAAATCTTCTGGCAGTGGTAATAAGTTAAGCTGATTCCAGATAGTTGCTAATTTGCCATTATCTATATTTTGGCAGTCTTCTTTAAAGGCGCTTCCCAATACCTCTTGAACAGATTTATCTTTGAGAAATTGCTTTAAGGGTTTGGTGTAGTTTTTTAATTCTGCTTCGGGAATATCTGCAACTTCTAACTGCTGCTGTACTAGTTGCAAAAATTCTTTCAGTGCTTTACCCGCAGCAATTTCTATCGGTTCTTTTTTAGGTAGTAAAACATTGTTGAGTGAGCTTTTTAATAAATCTTTAGCCCAATCTTTAGCGGCATCTTTGGCTAAGTCTTCTAAAATGGGCTTAAAAACAAATCCAACAGCCTGAGTAACTCCCCAAACCAATAACCAGTCAAGCATAATACTCGCATCTGCTAATTTTGTAACTATGAGTATAACTAAGTACTTGCTTTAGTTGATTATTCTTCTTTCAGAGTTATTAAATAATCATGTAGGGCGGGCATCGTTCGACTGAGCGAAGCCGAAGTCTTGCCTGCCATAAAACTAAAACAGGCGAGACGCCTGTTCTACGGTTATATGTGGGGTATTTTTTCCTAATCAGGTATGGGGAAATTTTTGCTTGTCTGAGGTTCTAAATAATTCGTTTGTAAGTTTCAAATCTATAGCCTGGGTGAGGTTCTTGGTTTACCATTTCAAACTGATTACCAATCAGGAATTCATATTCAGGGAAGAAGGTATCACCTTCAAAATCTCCTTCTACTAAAGTGAGTTCCCAGGTATCTGCTAAATTCAATGCTTGGCTATAAATAAAAGCACCGCCTACAATAAAAGCCTGTTGATGATGGCTGACTTTCTGCAAGGCTTCTTGAATCGAAGTTACAAATAGTAAATTAGACGGGTATTGAAGCTGTAATTCGGCAATTTCATCTTCAGGTGTGGAGGCAGAAATAACTACATTGAAGCACTCCATTGCTGGGCGCTTTTCAAGGTCATATTCCCAAGTTTTTCGACCCATGATTATGGCGTGACCGATGATTAAATTCTGAAATCTCTGAGAATCGGCGGGAATGCTCCAAGGCAACTTGCCATTTTTGCCGATGACTCGATTTGACGCAGCTAGAGCAGCAATGATGATGATCTCAGGCTGGTTCATGCTCATTTTTTTCCTGATTGAAGGTTGGTAGCTATTTTACCCAGGAGTCCGGGAGGAGGAAGCCGGTGCTGTTGTCCAAATTTCTGCATCATTCTGGATAAACTTTTCCCGCTGTTCGGGGGCAATTTTAAATTTGAGTAGTTCAATTACCACGCAGTTTTATTCCTTGTGTTCCCAAATTTGCCAGAATAGATTTGTAGGCTAGAATAACCACGCTTCCAGCATAGCCTGATCGGGTAGATTGATGAGCAAAGGTCCGCTGGTTGGCAACAAGTAAGAGGAAGGGAGTATGGACAGCAACAACTGGTTGCAGCAGCTAATGATGCTGGGTATTGGCACAACGTCTTTGGTTGCAGACAAACTGCGCCAAGTGGGTGATGAATTGGTCAAGGATGGGAAGCTGAATCCTGAGCAAGCCAAGGCGGTAATGGATGACATTGCACAGCAGTTAAAGTCGGAGCAAGGAACTTGGGAAGAGCAAATGCAGCGGCAAATGCGGAATATGATGCAGGATTTGGGGGTTGCTCGCCAGTCTGAGGTGGATGAGCTGCGGGGGAGAATTGACCGTTTAGAGCGTCAAGTGCGCGATTTAGAAAACAAGCTTTGGCGTTGAAATGTCCTTTGTGATTTAAACTAAAATGTGTCCTGTTGGTAATAGTATTACCTTACTACCTAAGTAGAGAGGGCTGATTTTGAAATCAATTTTACTCAGCGTGGCGTTCATGCTGGTTTGTGTTGTGGCTTTGGTGGTGGCGCAAGTTGGCGGTAAACAGGATAGTGCTATTGCTGCTAAGTTGACCCAAACGCCACCAGCGGTCACTACTGTTAATGAAAACAATACCCTGATAGCGAGCAAGATTATGTCTGATGCGAATGTCGTCACTACCCCTTCTGGATTGAAGTATGTTGAGTTAGCAAAGGGGACGGGAGCGACTCCTCAAAAAGGACAAACGGTTGTGGTTCACTACGTTGGTACTCTAGAAGATGGTACTAAGTTTGATAGTTCACGCGATCGCGGCCAACCCTTCGAGTTTAAAATCGGTATCGGACAGGTGATCAAGGGCTGGGATGAAGGTCTGAGCACGATGAAAATTGGCGATCGCCGTCAGTTAATTATCCCCTCAGAGTTAGGTTATGGTGCTCGTGGTGCTGGTAATGTAATTCCACCCCACGCTACCCTGGTTTTTGATGTCGAATTGCTAAACATCAAATAAATTTCGGTAATGGGTAATCGGTAATGGGTAGTAGTTTTGTCTAATTACCAATTACCAATTACCAATTACCAATTACCAATTACCAATTACCCATTACCCATTACCAATTACCAATTACCCATTATTGCTTTAATAATGATTTGGTTTGGCTAAGTTTTTGAACTTTGTAAACTGTGGATCGAATAAAAGTTTAACTATTCCTGTCGGACCGTTACGGTGTTTAACCACATTTACTTCTGCAATTCCGCGTTCGGGTGTATCTGGTGTGTAATATTCATCGCGGTACAACATAATTACTAAGTCCGCATCTTGTTCTATTGAGTTATGGACTATGATGTTATTCGCAATAAAATTATGCAAGCTAGGAACTGTTAAATCGTAAACTTCTTCTTCACCATCAGGCTCGATTGAGATAATTTCATCCCAGTAAATATCGCTGTTAGATAAGATAGCCATATCATTTGATTGGACAGCTTCTGCTACTCTTAAAGCACGTTCTCGACTTAAGTTGCACTTATAAAGAGTTGTGCCACAATATGCTGTTCCAATAGCAGCTTGCATTTGTCGTGTTGTAATACCAGCTAACTGCATTGCGGGAATAGCGTACATCTTCCAAACCTCTGTTGGTATTACATCTCTATTAGTATTAGCAACACAAGTTTTAATATGCTCCACAATTTCTTGCATGGACTGGCACTTATAGCTTCCTATAGCACCAATTTGTTGGGCAAATAATTCGATATCAGATTTACCTGTTATGACTACGTGGTACTGATTTCGACCTTTTCCAGATTGTGGAACCATTTTTAACCGAGCGTTAATGCCAAGCCTTAACAGAAGCGATTGTACATCTGCTGCTAACTTCTCACTACTGCTGGCATAGTAGGCAATAGGACGTAACCTTTTACCTGAAACTAGCTTAATAGAACCATCCGTACTCCATAGATGGCGCAGGAAAAGAGCAATTGCTTCTTGGGGTTGTTCAAAAACTGGTACTGGGATAAATTTTTCGTAAGACCTCAAGCCAAATGCGTCCATAGAATCTAGCCATTGAGCAACTGGATTTCTAGTATTACGACCCAGAGGTAGACTGGAAGCAAGATAAACCTGATACCAGTTTCTTTCTTTGTTAACCCGTGGGGAGATAGCACCACCAAATACTTCAAGAGAAAGAGAGGTAACTATGTTAGCCAAATCCTCTTCTCTCGTTGTGTATTGGATGGCATGACGAGGTAAAGTACATCCATCTCCAATCAAATGTCCAAGAAGTGCTAATTGGGGATGAGTCATTGTTTGACAAGCAGAACTGCCAATATGCCGAGGAATTGCTAACCTGTTACCTTCTTTTAATTCATCTAGTCGCTTCCACCCTTTGATAGTTAAGAATTTGTGATTTCCAGTAGCTCTAATAGAGCGACCTAGACGAGTTTTAAGCTGAAAGACAGGTTTTTTACCAGTTGAAAAAGCATGATTTACAGTAGCAGTTTCAAGCTTTAATGTTTCTTCATTCAATGCCCAGACTTCAAAACCAGATTTACCTACCAACTCTTTAATTGGAACTCGTTTTCCACTACTTGCAATTGTTACTAAAGTATCGCCTGTTAAACAACCAGATTCGCGCAAATCAGATAAGATCGGGCGTTTATTGGTGCGTGCTTCCACTGCTCGACTCAACTGAGATAGGGCAATAATTGGTACAGATAATTCACGCGCTAAACCTTTGAGTTGACGCGTAATTTTTGATAATTCTTGAACGCGATTATCACCTGCTCCTTCCATTAATTGCAAGTAATCTATCACGATTAATCCTAATTGCATATTCTGTTCTGCTTGCAGTCGCCGCGCTTGACTACGCATTTGGTTAACTGTAATATTCGCTGTGTCATCAATATAAATTGGCATTTCTGAGAGCATACCAATAGCACGGCTTAACGGTTCCCACTGAGATTGGCTAAGTCGTCCACTCCGGAGATAACTACTTTCAATTTGCGCCTCGCTAGCTAATAAACGTTGCACCAATTGCTCTTTTGACATTTCTAAACTAAAAATAGCAACTGGTAATTTATAACCAGCAGCAATGTTATGAGCGATGTTCAAGCAGAAGGCCGTTTTCCCCATTGATGGCCTAGCAGCAACGATAATCAAATCAGAACGCTGAAAGCCGCCGGTATTGGCATCTAAATCATAAAAGCCGCAGGGAATACCCGGCAAGGCGATACCTTGATTTCGAGCTTCAATATCTTGGAAATTATTAATCAGGGTATCGGCAATGTGAACTAAGCCTGATTGGGGACGTTCTTGGGTGACTCCAAAAACTTTCTGTTCTGCTTGGTCGAGGACAATTGGCAATTCGGTTTCTGTTTCGTAACCGAGATGAACGATTTCACCGCCAGCTTTAATTAACTGCCGACGCAGGTATTTTTCCATGACTAACCCTGCTAAGGCGTCGATGTTAACGGCTGAAACGGTGCGGTCTACGAGAGTTGCTAATTTATTTCTGCCGCCAATGCGGGTAAGTTTATCGTTGTCAGCTAGCCAACTGGTGACTGCGAGTAAGTCTGTGGGTTTACCTTGGGCGTGAAGGCGTAGCGCTGCTTGATAGATTTCTTTGTGAGCGCTAATGTAAAAAGCTTCTGGAGTTAGGCGATCGCTAATTCGACCGATCGCTTCTGGATCTAGTAATATTCCCCCCAAAATCGCTTCTTCTGCCTCAATGTTTTGGGGTGGCAGGCGCTCGCTACCATCGCCTTTAAAACTCAGTTCTTCAGCCATAAGCGATTTTAAATTTGCGATTTTGGATTGGGGATTAGGGTTTCGCTATTACCCTTATAGTCCAAAATCGACTTGAAGATGCTACCAAGGCTATTTTGTTAACAAGAAATTTCCCTAAAAAGCAAATACCACAGATAAACACTAATGATTCATCTGTGGTAGCAAACTAAACAGTAGTTAGCTAGGGACGACTTCAATCTCGATTTCTGCTGCTACGTCAGAAAACAGCTTAATTTCGGCTTTGTATGTACCCAGGTGGTTGATATCGGGGATAGTAATGCCACGGCGATCAACTTCTTGACCGGTAGCTGCCTGAATTGCCTCGGCAATATCTTGGGTAGTGACTGTACCGAAAATAGCTTCATTTTCACCAACTTGCTTGGCAATTTTCAAGCTACCAACTTTTTCCAGAGCTACTTTTTGCGCTTCAGCTTGTTGTCTGAGTTCTAATTGCAGCTGACGTTCTTTCTCGCGCCGGCGTTCTACTTGCTTGAGAATGCCGGGGGTGGCATGAGTTGCCTTTTTTTGGGGAATCAGATAATTACGAGCATAGCCGGGAGCTACTTCTACTAAGTCGCCAGATTTGCCTAGCTTGCTGATATCCTGATTTAAAACTAACTGTACGCGTTTCACCATCTGTTTTCGTTTTTCCTGTAAAATCTCATTAATTTGGGCATCAGCAGGATAGCTTGCTTGGACTGCGACTATATCCCAAAGTTAAGATTTTAGCGAAAAGGTGGGGGCGATCGCAACTATTAGCGCCAGAAAAATCCCAGAATCATTGGTAATACTGACCTACGACTAAAATCTGTCTTTCATTCCCCGAATCCGAGCAAAGGTTTGTACTGAATCATGACTGTTGGCAGCTAATTGTAATGATGGTTGCTCCCACCTTAAAAAGGGATTCGTCCGCTTTTCCACACCCAACAGCGAGGGAACGGTAGCTTGTTGGCGATCGCGGCAAGCCTTGACTTGATCGTAGCGTTTTTGTAAATCTGCGTTCTCACCATCCACGGTGAGGGCAAATTGCAGATTCTTTAAAGTGTATTCGTGGGCGCACCAAACGCGGGTATTATCGGGAAGAGCGCGGAGTTTAGCGAGGGAGTCTAGCATTTGTGTTGGTGTCCCTTCAAACAAGCGACCGCAACCGCCAGCAAACAGAGTATCACCACAGAATAACTCCCCCGTCTCGCCGGCTGGTGCTGGGGGAAAGTAGTAAGCGATGTGAGCGCGGGTATGTCCGGGAACGAAGACGATTTCCGCGACGCGATCGCCAAAAGAAATGCGATCGCCTTGTTGCAAAAACACCTGCTGTCCGGGAATTCGCCCTCGATCCTCAACACCACCATAAACTGTCACTTGGGGAAAATGTTGAATTAGCTGCTGATTGCCACCCACATGATCGTGATGATGATGGGTGTTCAAAATTGCCACCAACTCAGCTTTTAGTTGTGCAAGTTGCTTTAAGACTGGTTCAGCCACCGCTGGATCGACAACAGCAGCGATATTTTCCTGTGCATCGTGCAGTAAAAATATATAGTTGTCTGAGAGTGCCTCAAGACGGATTACCTGCATCACCTTTGCCTTCCTTATAAGTATACATTTTGTATTAATAGATATATTTTCTACGTGGAATTTCGCTAGACGAACTTGCCAATATGGCGTTAACTTTATTTAGGCTTTTATTGCAGCTTTTGCTCTCAGGGTAAATAAAAATACCCGCTTTACCATATTTGATCACAAATTAAATCTTGATTCATCATTGGCATTTATTTGCAACTTTAAAAGTAAGAAACAACTTATGTTAAAACCATTTCGTAGTTGAGCAAGCATTAGTTACTTAATAATAACACCGACTAAGTTTTGTAAACAAGAGTCAGCCTTGATTTTTACCACCAAATATCCCAACATCTCAATTGAGATGCCGACTTAGCTTATTTTGTTTTCCTAGTACTTGATTTTCTCCTGCCTGAATTTTCAATTGCTTATCTGTACCTTCTCAACAAGAAGAGTGTTTAATCAATGACTCCACTTGTTACGATTATTGTTACCTGTTTTAATCAAGCTAGCTACCTAGAACGCTCAGTTAAAAGCGTACTATCACAAACGTTTACTGACCTTGAATGTATCATGGTAGATGATGGCTCTACTGATAACACTCAAGAAGTTGCAAAGCAATTAATGAATCTAGATTCAAGAGTAAGCTACTTCTATAAAGAAAATGGCGGAGTGTCTTCAAGTCGTAATTATGGCGTTAAACAGGCACAAGGCAAGTGGATTCAGTTTTTAGATGGAGACGATTGGATTCACGAAAATAAAATAAAATTTCAATTAGATCATCTAAGTGACTTGCATGACGAAGACAACACTGTTTTTTATACAGATTATGAACGGGTGTTCATAGACAGAGAACAACAAATTATCAACAGACAAGAAAATATAGTTAATTCTTTATCAAGAGACCAATTGATAGAGCGATTACTCATCCCTGATTTTTTAGCTGATTCACCATTTCCTTTACTTCAGCAATGTCTATTGATGAGTAGAGATATTCTCAATAAAAAGTTATTTGACGAGAGGCTGAAAGCTCTGCAAGATAGAGATTTTACATTAGACCTTTTACTTTTAGGGGCGAATTTTGTATACACCCCGTTAATTGGAGCATATTATACAAAACATCAGTCTAATAGAACTAATAACTGGCCTTACATGAAAGGTTATTATATTTTGTTCTACGAGACGGTGTGCACCAAGCATCAGGATTTGATTTCTTTATGCCAAGTAGGGATAGATTTTTTAATTAAAGAAGCAATTAGAGAAAAAGAATCTGAAAATTTTGCTCGGCTAATTAAAATATTTTCCCCTCCTTTGTACATGTTAAATAAAAAAATCAAGATTAATCATCGCTCTGTACTCAAGTTTATTTATCAAACTAGGCTAATTATTCCCAGTTTTGTACTGTATGAAAAATACCGAGGCCCGCGCTCTCAAAAAATCATATCTATTTTTTCCCACTTCAGCAACTTTTTCAAAAAACCAAATAACAGTTATATCAGCAGTGATTAAAGCAACTAATATATGAAAGGCAAAGTTTCGTTAGTTGTGAGTGACTTGTCTGGAGGAGGCTCAGTTCGAGCCTTTTTACTCGCTCAAGTCCTAAAAAAAATTGATTATGACGTAGAGGTTGTAGGCTTTTTATTTGGTCAGGAATTGTACGCTATTCCTCCTGTAGGCATACCAGTATCAGCTGTTGATGGCAAAAACTATCCTGAGTTTTTTACATCAGCTAAAAAGCTTTGGCAAAAACTAGATGGCGATATTATTTATGCCATCAAACCTAAGCCGACAAGTTTTGGTGTGTCTCTACTGCATAAATTAGCCAGCCGTCGTCCTTTACTTTTAGATATGGACGACTGGGAACTTAGCTGGCATGGAGGTTTTGAATGGAAGTATCGTCCCAGTCTGAAGCAGTTTGCCAGGGACATTATTAAGCAGGATGGTGTATTGAGATTTCCCGATCATCCACTTTATCTCCAGTGGATGGAAAATTTAGTATCTCGTGCCAATGGAATAACGATAGATACTCAGTTTCTTCAAGACCGCTTTGGCGGTGTTTATGTGCCTAATGGCAAAGATATTGCCATGTTTAACCCTGAGAAATATAACCCAGAGATCAGCAGAGAGCGTTATGGTCTAGCGAAGTATCGAATTCTCATGTTTCCTGGTGCACCAAGACCTCACAAGGGGGTTGAAGATGTTTTAATAGCGTTAGATCAGTTGAATCAGCAAGATTTAAGATTAGTAATTGTTGGTGGTAGTCCTTACGATGATTATGATGATCGGCTGATTGAAAAATGGGGACGTTGGATTATCAAATTACCAAAGTGTCCTGTGGAGGTTATGCCTGAGGTTGTAGCAGCTGCTCACGTCGTGGTTGTTCCCCAGCGAGATAATGTGATTGCTCGCGCCCAATTTCCTCTAAAGTTGACAGATGGAATGGCAATGGCTAAACCTGTGTTATCAACGCGAGTGGGAGACATTCCCGAAATTTTAGCAGAAACTGGTTATCTAGTTGATCCTGGTTGTCCCGAACAAATTGCCTCACAAATTCAACTGATATTTGCGGATTTAGAGCAAGCCGATAAGCGAGGCAGAATGGCTAGAGAAAGATGTGTAGAGAAATATAGCTTAGAGGCTATGGCATCTACCCTATCTGAGTTAATTTCCCGTTTGTGAGTCTTCATGATGTCTAATTTTAAATCTATTATTAATCTAGATTTAACTAAATTAAAAATGTCCTAATAGGCGTACTATGTCTATATGTGTATTTCTGTATTAACAGAGTAAAACTATCAGGATTATTCAGGGTCAACATTCTGATTGTCTCTTTTCACCATAAAATTATGAATAATGTTACCAATTAGTAAATTTTAATCTAAATCCCCAATGTCTAACAGCAAACTACTACTAAATTTTGCTAAACCTTATCCAGCTAGGATATTCTTCACAATCTTGTTTGGATTTTCCGGTGCTTTGTTTAATGGTGTAGGTACTACACTCGTTGTACCAGTTGTGCTCAACATTGTAGGTCAACCTATAGATTTAACAGGTGCACCACAGATTATTAAAGCAGTTATTTCTCCCTTTAATAGTGTTCCCGAAAATTACCGACTAGTGGTGATGGCTACATCAATTATATTCACAATTATTCTCAAGAATTTAGCTACCTATATCGGTACTTTGGTGTCGAGTTCCCTAACGCGGACGCTGATATCGGATATGCGAGAAGCAGGAGTGAAGTTATTGCTAGAAATCGATCTAGATTATTACACCAAAATGAAAGTTGGTGATCTAATCAACAGTCTTGGTGGAGAAATTGGTCGGGCTGCTAGTGCTATAGGTGGTGTAATTAGGTTAATTATTGTAGCGATTACAATTTTAGTTTTTATATTTTTACTACTATCCATATCCTGGCAGTTAACCATTGCTTCTACAGTTTTGCTGTCCTTTGTCACCTTAGTAAATCAATATTCCATCTCCCGTTCTCGATATTTTGGTACACAACTTTCAGAAATGTCTAAAGCTTATTCCATTTCTGTATTGGAAATGCTAAATGGGATTCGCCTAGTCAAGGCAACTGGCAATGAAGATAGAGAGTATCACAGGATTGAAAAGCTAATTAATGACCGGGAAAAAGCAGATTTTCAATCTCAGGTAAATTCTGAGGCTATTGCACCAATCAGTGAAGTAACGGGGATTATTGCCTTAATCTTAATTGTCTTACTGGGTCGAACCTTATTTGCAGACCAGATTACTTCAGTTTCAGCGGTTTTACTCACCTATTTATTGATCCTACTGCGACTGCTACCATTTATTTCTCAGTTAAATGCTCTTCGCAGTAGCTTTGCTAATTTGGGTTCGAGTATAGATATTGTTGCTGATTTTTTACGAAAAGATAATAAGCCGTTCATGGGAAGCGGTAGTATTCCCTATCATAAATTACAGCAGGGAGTGCACTTTAACCATCTTTATTTTTCCTACCCTAATCAGCAGAACATAGTACTTCAGGATATAGATTTATATTTACCACGGGGTACTACTCTGGCTTTGGTGGGTAGTTCTGGCGCTGGTAAATCAACAATGGCAGACCTCTTACCCAGATTTTATGACCCCACATCTGGCTGTATTACTTTAGATGGAAAAGATTTGCGGGAATTCGATCTGAAATCGGTGCGGAAGGCGATGGGAATTGTCAGTCAAGATACGTTTTTGTTTAATGACTCAGTGCGGAATAATATTGCCTACGGACGACTAGAGGCTACTGATGATGAAATTCTCGTAGCAGCAAAGCGAGCAAATGCCTACGAGTTTATTAGCAAATTGTCCCAGGGATTTGACACCGTGATTGGCGATCGCGGCGTGATGCTATCTGGTGGACAAAGGCAAAGATTAGCGATCGCCCGCGCACTAGTCCAAAATCCAGAAATTCTGATTTTAGATGAAGCCACCAGCGCTTTAGATACCGTTTCCGAACGCTTGGTGCAAGCTGCACTTGACGATCTGAGTCGCGATCGCACAACACTAGTCATTGCTCACCGCCTTTCCACAGTCCAAAAAGCTGATCAAATTGCCGTCTTAGATCAAGGGCGTGTCGTGGAAGTAGGAACCCACGAAGAACTTTTACAAAAGGGTGGTTATTACTCACGCCTATACTCAATGCAATTTAGCGATCAACCTGAAGTTTCCACTAGACGTAATCCCAGCTTTAACCGGATTTCTCACGAACTGCGGACAAGACTTAACTCGATGATTGGTTTCCTTGGACTGTTAGTTGATGATATAGTAGACAACGCCCAAGAGCGGCAAGAGCTAATTGAAGAATCATATAATTCAGCCTTAAGAGTTCTCAATACTATTGATGTTTTGGACGATGTGGTTAACCTGAGAATAAACTGGCAATTATCGTCAGATATAGACCAAAATCATAATGGGACTAGTCAGCATCAGAACTTTAGTCACATCTCCGATGAATTTCGGATGCAGCTCTATCCGCTCCTTAGCTCTCTGCGCTTGCTAGCCGATAAATTAGAATCTGGACTCCAAGAACAAAATCAATTAATTGCAGAATCTTATCACTCTGCTCTTCACCTTCTAGATACGTTAGAAATTTTTGAGAATAGAGTTAAATCCTAGTCAATGCAATTAACAAAAGTATTTTTACCTCAATCTTGGAAAAACTATCACTCAAAACCATGCTAAATAACCCGCCTAAACTTGCCCAATTTATTCAACATATTTTAGAAGCAGATCCCAGAAAAATAGATAATTATGCAGCTAGTATAGATTTTGCACAGCAATTGTCTTGGGAGAATAGAATTACCAAAATATTCAGCTACTTAGAAGATCAGCGTCCATGAATTATGGGGTAACGGTAAAAAAATTAAATGAAAACTAACTACGAATCAATAAAATTTATGACGATCAAAACTGTTGGCATGATTAGCAGCTATTCAGGTCTTGCTAAAAGCGCAGATTGGTTATGGCAACAAACCCCGCACTACTTTGGTGTTTGGAACAACATCCAAATGTTGAAAATGGCGGAAAAGCCAGACTTTATGTTGCTATATCAGTTGGATTTTCCCCAACCATCGCCACAACCATCTTGGTTAGATATTGTTCGTAAACGGCAACAAAAACCACAAATAAATATAGAATCTCGATTGTGTGGTGTGCCGAAAGAGCGGATTATTTATTTTCTCCGCGAACCGCCCTTAAATGAGATTGTTGAAATAAATAAGCGGAATTATCAGGAAGCACAAAAGTATTGTGGTCATGTTTCCGGACCCGATGACTTTGCTCCCAACCCCGATTATATGCCTGCTATTTGGTATCATGCCAAATCATTTGGGGATTTAAATGAAATGCCAATACCACCAAAGGTTGCCCCATGTAGCTGGATTACTTCGGGAATTAACCGTACAGCTAACCATCGCCAGCGTTTAGACTTTTTGAAATCCCTAAAATTTAGTGGAACTAAATTTGATTTGTATGGTCGCGATTTACCTGAATGGTCACAAACAAAGGGAGAACTTGGTCAAAAATGGCATGGAATGGCACCGTACTACTACAATCTGGCAATTGAAAACTATGCAGAAAATAGTTGGTATGTGAGCGAAAAATTATGGGATTCTTTGCTGGCCTGGTGTCTGCCAATTTATTATGGTGGGACTGCTGCTGATAAATTATTGCCACCTGGAAGTTTTTTGCGGTTGCCTAGTTTGGATGAAAAAGGTATTGCCTACATCCAAGAAGTCACTGCTACGCCTGATGCTTGGTATGCCGCCAAGGATGCGATTGCCGAAGCGAGGCAAATCATTTTACACAAACTAAATCTGCTGAACTGGCTGTCAAACTTTGCTGCTCAACACGCATAAATTATGAATGGTATTTGTACCCTAGGCAATGATTATGTTTTCGACCAACTGGTGGCTTTGCTCAACAGTATTGATGTTTTCTTAGGAACAGAAATTCCTGTTTGTATCTATCCTTTTGATCAACAGACACAGCGGATAGCTGAGGAAATAGCCAAGCGCCCGAATGTATTTCTTTACGATAATCAAGAATCAATCAACCGCTGGGATAAATTTATGCTAGAGGCTAGTCCTGCTAGCATGAACCGCAAAAAATATCGAATTTATGGTGGACATCGGCGATTTTGCGCCTTTGATGGACCCTTTGACAAGTTTGTTTATCTGGATGCAGACACTCTAGTGATGAATTCACTCTCATTAGAGTTTCAAAAATTAGAAGAACATGATTGTGTAGTTTACGATTTCCAGTTTAAATATCCAGATAAAGTCTATAACGTAAAATCAGCTAAATTACTCCAGGTTTTTACCGAAGAACGCCTCAAAAAAGAAATATTTTGTTCAGGATTTTATGCTTCAAAAAAAGGGCTGTTTCCTCAAGATAAACAAGAAGAATTATTATCTTATCTGAGAGCAGGTGAGAGGGAAATACTCTATACCACAGGTGATCAGCCAGTTCTTAACTATATGTTTATGAGGTCTGGTATCCCCGTTCATAACTTAGCCCATAACTTACCTAGCCATCAAATCACAGGCGGCACAGTCACTTCCAGCCATTTTGAAGAAAAAGACAATATTCTTTATGACAAGGGTAATCGCCTAACTTATCTCCATTATATTGGCATTCCTCCTAACATCAATCAAGCCGTGTGTGCTGGCGAAAACATTGAGTTTCCTTATCGGGATTTATTTCTCTACTATCGTTACCTGCATGAGCCAGATAAACGCCCAGTCTTCAAAAATCCTCCCCAGAGTTATGACGCTCCACCACCGACACCGAATTTACTCACAAGAGCTTTGCGAAAATTCAAGTTTATTAAATAAGGATAATTTATGGTTCGGGGAATTTATATTGTTGCCAATGATCGCGTCATCGAAAATGCTATTGCTTTGCTCAATAGTATTCGTTACTATGACCAAGAGGTTTTGGTTTATCTCATACCTTTTAACGAAAATTATAGTCAAGTAGCAGATAAACTGGCCACTTTACATAATGTGCAAATTTTTCCAGATTTAGAACTAATTGAGAAATTTACGAAACGCATAGGCGAAATTTTTGATCGAGATTTCCTCGCCTTACCCAACAAAATGCGTAAACTTGTGGCATGGTTTGGTCCTTTAGATGAATTTATTTATATTGACACTGATATTGTGGTTTTTGAAAAAATCGCCGACAACTTAGACAAACTTTCGGAAGTTGATTTTTTCTGTTGTGATTATCATTATGCCAATGACAAGCTAAGAAATATCTTTTCCCCACTGATAAAAGAGCAGAAAATTTTTACAGATTCCCAACTTGAAGATGTTTTTAACAGCGGCTTTTGGGCTTCAAGAAAGGGAGTTATTACTGCACAACAGATGGATCAAGCCTTGAGCGAATGTGCTACCCATCGTGAATATTTTGATTTTACTGAAGGAGTCACAGATCAACCTATTCTCAATTATCTCGTTCTCAAGTTAATTGCTAAACGTGGCAATCTCGTTAAAATTCCTGGGGGAGGCCCTGGTAGTTGGGCTGGTTCCCGCAATTTCCAACAGCAAGGGTACAATCTTTATGATCGAGGACAGCCACTAAAATATCTGCATTGGGCTGGGACAAAAATCAAAGCTGGTAGCCCCTATTGGCAATTATGGGAACACTATCGCTACCTCCATCAGGGTAAATTCGCCTTTATTGCAAAACTTACTCGCCGTTTATTTCCCTTTGTTGTAGCCCGCAGTTAATATCAGGAGTATCCCCATGATTGATGGTATTTACACCCTAGCTAATGATGTAGTCTATGACCAACTAGTTGCATTGCTCAACAGTATAGAAGCTAATGCTGGTAGAGAAATTCCTGTTTGTATAATTCCGTACAACGACAGTCTAGACAAGGTAAGAGCAGAAATTGCATCTAGAGATAATGTCACCTTATTTGAAGACGCTACTTCCATAGCTCGCTGGGAGGAGTTCGGGTCTCGTATCTGGAACGCTCACCCAAGAGCATTAAAACTGTGGCAAGAATATGGCTTACCAGCGAATTATCGTATAGAAAGGCATCGCAAACTTTGCTGTCTGGATGGACCCTTTGACAAGTTTATCTTCTTTGACGGAGATACACTATTGATGAAATCGCTAGATGATGTTTATCAGAAGTTGGAAAAATATGATTGGGTCACGAATGACTTTCAATATAAATCGGATTTGAATTATATTTTTGACTGGACAGAAGACAAACTAGGGGAAATTTTTACTAAAAAAAACATCAGCAATAGTATTTTTTGCTCTGGTTGGTTTGCTTCTAAAAAGCATATTTTCGATGATGCTACATTAGCAAACTTACTAGAAAAATTAGAAGCAGGTGAAGCTGATGTATTGGCGTGGGCAGACTCTGACCAAACGGTTATCAACTATTTGGTTTTACGAAGCGGAATTTCTTATTATAACTACGCCTATAACGGTGAATCGACTGGTTGCCATTGGGCTTCACAATTTGATGTTGTAGATAATATCCTTTACGACCAAGGGGAACCCATAACCTATATTCACTATATGAGTATATCTTCATCAGACTTTGCTCGCCTTTGTGGGGGTGAAGATGTTAATATTCCTTATCGTGACGTTTTTCTCTATTATCGCTACTTAAAATCCCCAGCAGACCGCCCTCAAAAGTTTACACGTCCAAGCCAGCTAACGCTGCTACAAAATTATACTAAACGTTTTTTTAACCAAAAAGTTAGTAATATTAAGCTGAAGTATCAGAAATTCAAGAATAGAGTTACTTAGATTATTTCTATCTCTAAGAGGATGTTTGAAAAGTATTGGGCGAATAGAATAGAGCCTCCGGCACGCTACGCGTTAGCGAAGCTCCTCTGAAAGAGGTTCATTGACAGCACGCTATTCTATGAACGACGTCCACCTACCTGGACTAATGAAAAATTAAGGGTTTTGTCTGTGTAGCCCTGACTTCCAGTCGCTTCCAGTCGCCAAGGCAAGTAATAAATTAGACTTTTCAAAGATCCTCTAAGACCAAGAATCTAAGTCTAGAGATTGCATTCCTTTCTGTTGGGCAAATTTCAGTAGACTTCCCAACTGCAACCAAATTAGTAAACAAGTCAGTAGACTCACTGGCAAACCAACTCCTAAAGCCAGGGGAGAGGGAAAGCCAAATATCTCTAATCCTGAGGAGAGAAATAGACAAGCACCGGCTGTTATACCGATAAATGGCACAAACAATTGTTTCAATGAGGAACTTGGTTTAATAATTTCTGATTGGTCGCTTGGCCATTTTTGGACAATTAATTTTAAAGTTCCAGATAAAGCCAAACCGGAAGTTAACGCTATGAGGAACCCAGCAAATAGTAGTAAAAATGGCGGTTGCTGCGGAAAATAATACATTAAAACTCCTGATTGTAATTAAAAGGTAAAAATTATCAACAATGCATCAATTTTTTGGCATTTGTTCTTTTAACTTTTGAGTTAGTGACTGTTTGCCATCAAAAGAAACAAGGGATGTAGCTTTTGGTAAGATAGCAGCTACGCCTTCTCTGGATAACTCTGTTAAGATGCCGATCGCCACATCTAGCAAGCGATTTGCTGGTAAGTCGTCTTTAACTAGGTTCCACAGGCGTTGCACCTCTTCAGTGTGGAGGCGGTCATCTTCGGTGAGAGCAAGCACTAACTGACGACGGAGAAACTTTCCTTCTTCTGACAACATAAATTGCAAACCCATCTTCGCTGTGGGTAATACATCAAAGTTGCCATCAGTGCGGGCGATCGCAATTAAATTCTCTAACCGCTGCCACTGGAACTTACCATCTTTGAACAATACATTCAGTAACCGCCGCCGTAATGCAGGAGATTCACCCGTCAGCAACCGTCGTGCGATGTATGGATAACCCACCTCAACAATTTTGAAATTTGGGTTGAGGCTGAGGGCAATACCTTCTTGTGTCACCAGTGAACGAATAATCAAAGCAAACTTTGCCGGCACCCGGAAAGGATATTCATACATCAGTTCCGAGAATTCATCGGTAATAGTTTTAAAGTTAAAATCCTTGACGTTTTTGCCGATGGCGTTGCCCAACACTGCTTCTAATGCGGGCACAATCGGACAAATATTCGTGTCTGGCGTCAAAAATCCGAGTTTGACAAAGTCTTCGGCTAAGTCGGTGTAGTCTTTATTCACCAAATGCACTAAGGCATCTACCAGCGCTTCTTTGGTGGTTTCTTCTAACTGATCCATCATCCCGAAGTCAATGTAAGCCATGCGACCATCTGCAATCGCAAATAAATTGCCGGGATGGGGGTCAGCATGAAAGAAACCATGTTCCAACAGTTGCTGCAAACCGGAGGTAACACCAATTTGGATGATCGCCTCTGGATCTAAACCAGCTTCGCGGATGCTTTTTGTATCCGTTAGCTTGAAGCCGTTAATCCATTCCAGGGTTAAAACGCGGGTATTAGTGTAACGCCAGTAAATAGCCGGAACTTTAACTTGCGGGTCATTGCGGAAGTTGCTAGCAAATTTTTCCGCGTTGCGACCTTCATTGATGTAATCAATTTCTTCAAATAACTTCGTGCCAAACTCGTCCACAATTAAAGTTAAGTCGTGGCCGAGATTGAGAGGTAACCACGGAGCAAGCCAACCCGCTGCCCAACGCATTAGATATAAGTCGCGTGTAATTACCGGGCGTAAGTTGGGGCGTTGCACCTTCACGGCTACTTCTTCGCCGCTCAACAAGCGACCACGATATACTTGACCCAAGCTAGCTGCTGCAACCGGTTTCGGTGACAGTTCGCTAAAACTTTCATGTATTGGGCGACCGAGTTCAGTTTCAATCAGCTGGTACGCCAAGTCATTATCGAAAGGTGGCAACTGGTCTTGTAACTTAATCAGTTCTTCTAGAAAATCTTTGCGGATCAAGTCAGGTCGGGTGGATAGGGCTTGACCAACTTTAATAAAAGTGGGGCCCAGGCGGGTAAGCATTTCTCGCAGATGGGTGGCTCGTTTCCCCTGGTTCTGCTCAACTTGATTTTGCCATTCGTCCCACTTAAGACTGAGTATAAATCCTGTAATAGACCAGATAATTCTCAGCATTCGCCCCCAAGCTTGCCAGGGACGGTAACGATAGTAACGAGCGATCGCGTCTGGATTGTACTGCTTTAGTTGAGCAGCTTGATACTGACCCACGCCTTTATTTGCCTCTACAACTGGGAAGTTTACACTTTTGTCTATCTCCTGACTCACAAGTTAGTTGCCAGTACAGGATAATGGTAGTTTTTTATTTAAAAGAATTAAACTTTGCTTATTTCTAGGCATTAATCAAAGCGAACTTAGCCGCCTTAACTGCCCAGATTTGTTTATCTTTTTCTTAATCATACTTTATAAAAGTACAAATTTTTATCGATAATCCCGACTTTTTTATATTTTCTTAACTATTCTTCATATAGCTACAATTATTTACCTTTGTAGAGGATTGTGAGCAGGAAGCCAGAAGCGAGCATTAATTAAACGTTTTATTAATTACAATACACTCAGTATATTTACAGTTTTTTAATTAATAGTCGATCAACGACTTAAAATTCCCACCGCCTGAGCCATCCTCCCAGCTTTGCTTGGACAATTTGGCGATGATGGTCTTCTAAAACATTCATCCAAGATGAAATTGAGAACACAGCAACACAAACTGTTGCGGTAGCACTAATTACAGCCCATGCGGAGTTGATCCCTAACAGTAGCAGACTTTTCTTGACTAGCCAGGACAAGCTCAAACAGCATACCAAGACAACAGCCCATAAACCAACTACCTGGCGCAAGTAGACCCTAAAATTGAGACGCAAACGCACCATTGGCCTGTAGACACCATACCAATTGCTTGTCAGCATCTGCGCCAACATTGTACCCATTGCTACCCCAAGCAGTCCTAAAGGCTTAATTAAAACCCACGTGATGACTACATTGAGAACACCTGCACTCAAAGCAAAGGGCGCATACTTTTCATCCTCAGTCGCTCGCGAACTAGTTACAAGAATCACATGTTGCGCTTCTAAAGTCAGCATCATGCAAAACACCAATAAAATATTCTGCCCAACAAAGTTCCCCTTACCCAACCATAATTCAATAAATTCCCTGCCTGCCATCATTAAAAAGGCAACTCCTGCTGCCATAATTGATAACCCTAATCGGGCATTACGTAAAGTCATCTGCTGAATTGTACTTATAGCGCCAGCTTGCCACGCCTGACTAATAAAAACTGCGGAAGAATAGGAAATAGCGATCGCTAATTGCGATAAGTTAAGTACCAAATTATAGGCGGCTTGATAGCTGGGAACATTTTGATATCCCTTGAATAAAGCAATAAAATAAGCATCTGTGCGAAGAACTAAAAATGCACCCAAATCAGTCAGCCACCAATACAAAGATGGCTTGACTAATGCCTTAGCATATTCAACATTCCAATTACCCTGAAAACTCAACAATTCAGGAAAGCGCCAACGTATCAGGACTAAAGCCATAGAAGCTTGAAATAAACTAGCAACTACAGAAATTACAGTTAGCGCTAATATTCTACCTCCCAATATGACGACAGCAATATTAATCAGAATCACCAAAAAGTATGTTGTCATCCCAATTAAACTTTCCCAACCTACATATCCCATTCCCGTTAGCAAGCAGCCAATATAAGATAGCCAAACTCCAACAGCATAGCCAGCACAAATCATTGTCCAAGCCCAGAAGACTTGGTCTTGAGATATTTCAGTTAATTTAATTTGATTAATTAAGCTATAACCAGAAACCAAACCAATCAAGAAAACCACCACCGCTAACCATCGTAAAATCAGCCTACCTGTGGCTAATAAATCTCCAATATTTTGCTGAGTTTCTCTTGTGAGTTCTACTCCAGGATCAGCGCCACTTTTTCCCTTGGCTAAAGCTATATGCCTCGTCAAAGTTGGCGTAATCCCTAATCCTAATAACATCAGAAAAGATTGACTATTAATTAATAAATACCATATACCTAGTTCTTCTTTTCTTAAATAACGAAACAGAATCGGAGTCAAAACCAAACCAGAAAGAACTACTGATAAGCGGCCAAACCAGGAAATACTAACTGCAAAAGCAATTCGTTGAGAAGTAGACATAAACAGCGCTACTATTTTGTTGAAGTAATATACAAACTATCTATATAGATGCTTTTTAGGCATCCATAAGCCGAGATTTAATTTACAGCCATAATTTTTTCCAATTTGTTAAAATTCTCCTCTAGAATTAGATTACTTCATTGAATATGAATCGATAACCAAATTATCGAGCATATCGATAATCTAGTACTTGCTCAACACCATTAATCATTTTTTCAACATTAAATTGAGATAAAATATGTTGGCGACATTGCTTACCAAGCTCAGGAAGATTATTTCTCCAGTTGATAATTTGATTGAGAGTATCTGACAAATTTCTCTCATTTCCCGGCTCAAAAAGACCATTTTGAAACTTTCCTGTGAGGATTTCAGTAATTCCTCCAATTCGGCTACCTACAACAGGAGTTCCACAAGCCATTGATTCTATAACTACCCGCCCGAAAGGCTCAGACCATAAACTTGGTAAGACTGTGACATCACTGACCTGATAAAGATTGGCAGTATTAGTGATATGACCAAGGAATTCTATATGGTTTTCTATGCCTAATTGAGTTGATAGCTGTTCTAAGGATTTTTGATAATCTATTCCTTGGTGTAAAGATTTACCAGCAATCAATAGTTTAGTTTTCGCCACATTTTTATTCAATAATGCAAAGGCTTTAATCAGTGTTTCTAAACCCTTTTCTTTATCTAGTCTTCCTACATAGGATATCACTCTGATATCTTGAGGAATATTCCATTGCTTTCTAATTAGGCAAAAATCAGTTGGTGGTTTATATACTTCTAAGTTAATTCCGTTATGCACAACATGAATTTTCTGTTCATGCAAGCCACAGTTTACCCAATCCCATTTAGTTTGATGGGAAACAGCAATAAACTGATTTACACCTTTCAACCCTATATTCCACTGCCATCTAATATATGAATCCCGAATAAACTGCTTTACACCTTTTAGTTCTAATATCTGGTCGGGTGGGGGTAAATGCAGATAACAAATATGGGGAATATTTTTGGATAAAGCTAAAGCACTAGCGAAATAAGCATCTTGATACTGATTACTTAGAACAATACTATTTTTAGTTGTAGGAATTTTCCTTTGAAGTTGCCAAATATCAGCTAAAAGATGGAAGTTATATTGAGGTGGATAAATTGTAAAGCGATTAACTTTGACAACATCTCTACAAAATTCCTGATACCGCTCAAGTAAATTTCCTACTTTAGTATATAGCAGACTGATAGTATGTCCACGTTGAGCTAGACCATAACAAACATCAAACAGACTTAACTCCTGTCCACCCCGAAAGGAAGTTGGCTCCAGTTCTAAAACAATAATATGCATAAACCAAATATCTCCAAAGCTGAAACATCAAAAATGTCTGTTTAGGTTTTTAGAAATAATGGGTGTCGCCGCACAGCACGGCTTACAGTTCGCAGTCCATCGTAGCCATCTCTTCCAAACCAACGGATCATCGCGATCGCTAAATTCAACCGCATACATCTTTCAGAAAAGCGCACTGGCTGATGGTGTAGCAAAGCTTGCTTACGAAAATCAATTGCCTTTTTGTAGTCTTTATCATCTATAGCCAGCCATGCTAAACCGAGGAACATACTCGCATAAGCTCGATTTCTTAAATACAACAAATTTAATGGCACAGACTGAAATGCTTTTTCAAATACCGTGCGAAGGCTTTGGAACATCCTCTGGCGGTTTTTGGACATACTGTTAGGATGCTGTCGATAGAGGGTTAAAAGTTCCTTAACTACAGCAAAAGGATAACTATCGGCGATCCGCAGCCACATATCTAAATCTTCGGCGGAATTGAGGTTGCAATCAAATACCCCCACGGTTTCAAAACAACAACGGCGAACCATAGCCGAACTTCCACTAGAAATCACATCATTTTCCAAAAGTTGCTGCCAAATATTACCTTCTGCATGGTTCGCAAAAATCCTACCAGTGGGTTTGTCCTGCTCATCAACTAATAGCGTCCAAGTGTATACCACACCTACTTTTGGTTGCTCATCCAGACAACGTACCTGTTTTTCTAGCTTTGTTGGTGCCCACAAATCGTCAGCATCTAGAAATGCGATATACTCTCCTTGAGCATGAGCAATCCCTGTATTGCGTGCTCCAGATAATCCTTGGTTTTTCTGCGAAATTAGCTTTACTCGCGAGTCTGTTATCTGAGAAATCCATTCCACAATTTGATCTGAACTACCATCATCAATGATTAATAATTCAAAATCATTGAACGTTTGCTTCAGAACACTATCTACAGTTTTGGGCAAGTAAGCCATCGCATTATAAGCAGGGATGACAACAGAAATTTTTGGCATTTTTCAAGTTTTTGAAGGTAAATAATTTTGTTATTGACACTGGCTATTTTTTTGTCAACCACCATCAAAAAGATAAGCATCGAGCATATCTAATATCTTGCTGTTATGCTCAAACTTTCTGGCGAAATGAAAGCCCCCATTGACGAGTGTTGAATAATCTTCAACCGTGAGTATCCGGGGGTGGGCACTGCCCTTATTAAATTCAAGATAGCGTTGATGATGATTGCAAAGATTAAAGCGTTTATTATTAACTAAAATAGTGGCTATCAGCGACTCATCAGGCTCAATAGTCCTTTTAAAGAAATTAATAATGCTAGGATGATCAATGATAAATTCAGCTATATATTCAACGCATTTTCGAGAAAGTGTATGCCAGCTAGAGGAACTGTAGCAAACAAAATTTTCATTAAATGGAGTTTTATCGGTCTTGAAACCTATTGCTATATCTTCCAGATACCAACAGTATATTGGCAAGGTATTATTTTGAGTTTTTACTAAAATTTTACAAGGGTATTTCAATATAGGTTCTGCCCATTTGGGCAACTTATAGTATTGATAAAGATAACGTTCTATCGGAGTATCAACCAGCAGATAACCCTGCTCAGAAAAAGCCTCAGCATAGGAAACAAAGCCATCATATTCTGTTTGCGAGAGAAAATCTTCAATTTTAGATAGTGGTTGAGTAGGATAGTCTTGACCAGATATATAAACTAACCAATCGAAGTCAAAGCTATTTTCAAGCAACCAGTTAATAGCGTCTAAATAAGGTTGTAATAAAGAATAATATCCCCAAACAACAGGGACAGTTCCCTTAATTAGATAGACTTCTGAAAAATCTTCAAGTGGGGTCATATCCAAATAGCATTTCGTGAAGTCATGACCAATCAGCACTTGACAATTAGGACTTAAAGTCTTAATTGTGCGTACCAGCCTATAAATTTGATTGGGGTTTTTATGGGTTTGAATAAAGTAACAGGTTTTCATAAAATTACGAACTTCCCTAAACAGATTATTTGTTTAACTAAATCTACTCCTGAAAAAATTAGCATTGACCATTAGAGGATGTTTTAAAAATTGTTGGTGATGTATCAAAAATCTTTAGACCCCTCCTATAGCAATCCTATTCGAGTTGTGTATCCCTTACGGGAGCCGGAGGCATTACAGCAGTATTTTTTTAACGTATCCCTTCGGGAGCCGGAGGCATTACCGCAGAGACGCAGAGAGCGCAGAGGAAGAGAAAAAGAGATGTTCACATCTAATTTAGGATCGCTATAGCCCCCCTTAGAGGATGTTTGTAAAGTATCAAAATTGATCGAGATCCCCCCAACCCACGCCACTTGCTTTAAGCCGGGAAACCCGTCCAACGCAGTGGCTCCCCTTTCCAAGGGGGGCAAAAACTCCTTAAAGTCCCCCTTGGAAAGGGAGATTTAGGGGGTATCTACGAGTGTTTGATTTATCCCTAACGGCTTTTAAAACATCCTCTTAGAAAGGGGGGGAATTAGAAAATATGGTTACTTTCATGTTGATAAAGGGATTCGCAAAAATATTATTGAGTCAAAGTTAACCAACCTAATGTGCGTCGGCGAAAATTGTGTAACAGCAATAGAAAGTTTTGGTAACCATCAGCACCAAACCACTGCATCAATTTAATCGCTAAACTTAACCGGAGATACTCTTTAGAAAAAACTAACTGAGGATAATGCATAACGGCTTGTTGACGATAATAAATTGCCATTGGCAAATCTTTTTCTAGACTTTGTAGAGGTTTCCAAGCTAGACAGAGATTGGCGAAAGCATAACTTTGACTTTTCAAATACTGCAACTCTTTTGGAGCGGAATTGAATGCTTTCTCAATAACTTGATGAAAGCCTTGCTCCATCGCTCCCCAAGTTTTGGAAACACTTGTTGGATACTGTCGATAATACACTAGAGGTTCTCTTATTACTTTAAAGGGATAGCGAGCGGCAATTCGCAACCACATATCCCAATCTTCAACGTAAGAATGTAAATTTTGATCAAAAACCCCAACATTTTCAAAGCAGCAGCAGCGAACCATTGCCACACTTCCACACTCAACTATATTGTGTTTAATGAGATTCTCCCAGACATAACTTTCTGCATCATTAGCAAATATTCTTCCTGTAGGGATACCTTGATGATTGATTAAAGCCGTCCAGGTGTACACTAAACCAGCTTCTGGATTTTCTTCAAGAATATGCACTTGTTTCTCTAGCTTAGTTGGCTGCCAAAGGTCATCAGCATCGAGGAATGCGATATAATCTCCGCTAGAATTGATGATGCCTGCATTTCTGGCTGCGGATGAGCCTTGATTGTTTTGGGAAATGAATTTAACGCGCGAATCTGTTAGTTGAGAAGCCCATTCTACAATATTATCTGAACTACCATCATCAATAATTAATACTTCAAAATTTGTGAATGTCTGCCTCAAAACACTCTCTAGAGTTTCTGGCAGATAAGTCATTGCATTATAAGCGGGTATAATGACTGAAACTTTTGGCATATTATTAAGCTCATCAATTTACTTACAAATTGGTTAACTTCAAAGAAACACAGTTTTGTTCTGTCTAATTACCACCTTCAAAAATTATTACAAAGTCGAGGACGAAAGACAGCAATCTATTTTTGATAATCTTGTATTCAGTAATTCCTGCTGCGTGCAGCCGCTTGTGCAAGTCCCGAAGGGATAATAAGTACATATAATCATCAGCCGCCCATCCTTTGCCAACAAAGTGCAAATAGCGGTCAAAAATAATTTTTGGTAAATAATGCAACAGCGGCGTGCGTGTATGCACCTCAATAGGAAAATATTTGTTTGGTGTTGTGATAAATGATTTTTTTGCTACTCTTTTAACCTCTTTTAAAAAGATAATTTGCTGCTCTTCATTACCGACGTGTTCCAAGACGGCATTTGACCAACAGACATCAAATTTTTGATCCGGGAATGGAAAAAATTTACCGTCATATCTGACTACTTCTATTTGCGGATATCGTACTGAAGCTTCCTTTCGTTTTTGCAAAATAGCTGATTCAGGTACTTGAAATTCAGGTTTTTTTCTGAGGTAAAGTAAGTCGTCTGGTGTATCAATTGTGAGAGCGGTTATTTTGTCCTGAGAAGGATAATGTTTTTCTAAATAATTATCCGTGTCGCTATATTCTTGTTCACTAAAACCAACATCTAAAATGGCTATTTCATCTGTCGGCTGAATTTGTTCCAGAAATAAATGCCATTTTCGTCGGCGATTCCAAGCAGATATTTTGTAAGCGATTGACATATTATTTACTCCTACATATTATATGCCGAACAAAAGCTTTGAAATTCGCTTTTTCCTTAGTAGTAAAGATGTTATTATCCAGCTTGTTATAAAACTAAGTGAGGCTAGGGTCAACATTGAGAGGGCAGGTATTAGCCCGATGAATTCAGTGGGTAGCCTAGCAGCTAACTTTGCATAAACTATTAATGCTAAATAGTGAATGAGATAAATCCCAAAAGAACATACTCCTAAATTTTCAACTAGACGATTTTCTTTTAATGTTGCTGATAGTGAAATAGCCCAAATTAACATAATACAAGCTATTCCGACTTCATATAAAGCCTGAGGAAAGTACAAGATATTAAATACATTGATTATTCCCAAGGCTGAGAGTATAAGTACTATTACCAGGAAAAGTATTGTATTAATTGGATTATTTTTTGATATATTTATTTTAATCAAAGGATAATGTAAAAGCATACCCATAAAGACATATGGTAAGCACTGGATTAGCCAAGATATTTCAACCAGCACTAGCCTCAGCAGTTGATTATTATTACCGTTAGGCAAGACCCATTTTATGATGTTTTGGAAGGAAACTGAGCAAGAAGTGCCATTTTCAAAGCAATATGTACCAAGTTGAAAATTGTTTCCAGAAACTTTCAGCAGTTCGTAGAGAATAATGCTGAAAACAAACAGAAAAACTAGCGTTTTGATTTTAATGGGTTTCTTTGCTAAGTATTCCGCAACTATGATTAAAAAACTTCCAGCAAATAAAAGGGGCAAAAAATAAAGATGGAATGATGCGCCGCCAAGGAAAATGAGCCGAACTGGATCTTGGAAGATTTTTTCCCATCCCTGAGATGTGCTGAGAGCTAGGATTACTCTTAAACCTATGTAAATTACGCTCCAACATAGATAGGGAACAAGCAGCCGTGTAAATTTTGATTTTAAGTTGGAAGTAATGGAGAAATGACTTTCGCTTGTATATAACTTACTGGTCATCAAGTAGAAAGATGCGGCTAAGAAAAACGGCACGGCGAATCTACTCAGTTGTGTAATTGCTGTCATCAATTTATCTGTAGGAAAACCAGAATAAAACATCACGGCATCAGCGTGAATGATGGCAACGGCAAAGGCAGCAGTACCTCTAAATAAGTCAATACCAATTAATCTTTGTTTACTTAGTCCTCTTGTTGGTTGGGGGTTCATTTTTTTAGTTAATAGATGAAGGTTTAGGCTGGCTGAATTGCCTGTGCTGGACGATTAAATCGTTCAGTTCCCCAACCAGCAACTGGAAAAACAGCCCAATAGTAGAACCAGAAATCACCGATATCTAAAACATTGTTGGAAAGCATGTTCACAAGTGTGGACAGCAAAATAGCTAGCAGAATCTGGCAAAGTTGGGATTCAGAACTGTGGCGCGGGGCACGTCGCAGTATCTGCAAAAGATATGCAAATTGAGCACCGATAAAAGCTAGATAAAGAACCAGACCTAAAATCCCCTGTTCTACAAGAAATCGGATGTAATCGTTGTGGGGGGTATAGAGAGTACCTTCTGGGTTCCGTAAGGGACTCAAGTAGCGACCTGTGCCGATGCCGTAACCAAAGATTGGGTATTGCTGCCATGACTGAAGCAGATAGTACCAGTGACTGATTCGCCAGTTAAAACTGTTACCGTCTCCAGCTGCGATGATCATTGTTCTGGATACGTCCATGTCTGCGTTAAATAGAGGTGTCTGAGTTAACTCTAGAAGGCGGGTTTGTCCTGCTTCGGTGCTGGCAAACAGGGCTATGACTACTAAGAGCAAAATTACTGCGCTGATGATCCTCAGCGGGTTTAGCTTGGAAGCATTTAAAACTAAGATGAGTACGCCGATTGTGGCTAGAGCTGCTAAGGAACGAGTACTCACATATACAACTGCTAGCAAACCCAACAAAAGTATCCAAGGCCAACGAGGCTGTGTCCAATTTAGCTTCCACCAAACTAAAGCCATCATTAGGGATAGGTAAGTAGCGAATGAGTTGGGATGCCCAATGGTGCTGTGGACTCGTTCTCCTCCAGGAATCATTATTAGCCCGACAATAACCGGTACTACCAGAGATAAAAGCATCAGGGAGATGAATTTTTGAGGATGGATTCGGTCTTTGAGCTGCATTACTAGCAAATAGATTATTAGCCAGGAAAAAATCCGCACCCATTCGCGGATGCTGTCTGGTAGAAACGAAGCATCTAACCCCAAACCTCCTAGAGGTAGGAGTATCACCCATAAACCCTGTAGCATTACCCAGCCTGCAAATATCCACCAGAACCAATCTGTGTGTACAGTCCGACCAGTTAGTAAGGTGAGTACCACATAAAGCAAAGTTAAGGCGTTAAGACCCATTGCAAAGGCAGCTGGTATTTGTTGTGCAGAGAAAGGATCGAGAGAGGTACGTAAGATCAATAGACCAATGACTGTTTGCTCAAATCGGGCAAAGAAGTAGAAAACTATTAGCACTGCACCCACAGCCAAGCTCAGGTAAAGAGGCTGTGCACCTGCGAGGAAACCGATAATGAGACCAATCGCCACAGATGCTAACCCTACCCAGAGGGTTATACGGGAACTTGAGCGTTGATTAGTCAACATTGTTATTTCGACCTCAAACCATTTGTCAAGTTGGCGGTATTTCTCACAGCGTTTTCATGCTTTATTGGCTGGGATAAATAGCGGTAACACTTGGATGTCTGATTTTTCATGCCATTGACAACTACTCCCAGAATTGGTATTCGATTACGGCTGAGTTCTGCGACTGCTTTTCGGAGAATTTCCTTGAGAGTGAAATGGGGACGGGTAATTAAGATGATGCCGTCGCTATATTGTGACAATGTGGCTGCATCAGAGCTAATGCCCAGAGGTGGAGTATCTATAATGACGAAATCATAATGTGCGATCGCATCTGCCAGCAATGACTTCATCGCCGTTGACTCTAGCAACTGTGATGGGCGACTATGGGTTTTGCCACAAGTCAATACTGAAAGGTTCTCCATCCCTCTAGTCTGTACTGCATCCAGCAGAGATAGATCGCCATTGAGTACATCGGTAATTCCGGGATAGGGAGCTGAGTTAAACAGATTATGCTGCATCGGGCGATACAAGTCAGCATCCACAATCAATGTCCGTCGAGATAACATCGCGGAAACAGCAGCTAGGTGCGAGACTACTATTGATTTACCTTCTCCGGGAATGGTGCTACTGATGACAATGCTCCGCAATTTCTGAGTATGGCGAAACTCCAGATTTTTGAGCAGCATTCGGTAAGGCTCAACTAAGGCTATGTCATCTAGGAATTTTGCTCCTGGCTCTAGTTTAAGGATCTTCCTAGGCAGAGACGGCAAGGTTCCCAGCAAGGGTATGTTCAGCAATTCCTCGGCTTCGGCAGCATTATGGATGGTGTTATCCATCATTTCTACTAGCAGCACTACCCCAATGACTAAAATTATTGCCAACACAGTAGCCAACAGCAGCACGAGAGAACGCTTAGGTGAAGTGGGTAAAGTGGGTGCTTTTGCGGCTTCGATAATGCGGATATTGCCTACGAGTTGGGCTTCGGCGATGCGTGCTTCTTCCAGTTTGGTTTGCAGCAACTTCAGGGAGGAGGCGGCGGCTTCCCGTTGGCGAGTTAATGCTGTCAGGGGTTGCTGTTGAATTGGTAGTTGTGCCAAGCGAGTTTGCAGATTGGCTTTGAGAGCCTGAACGCTTTGCAGCTTATTTTCTACTGCCAAGTGTTCAATCTGATTGGTGATTAGCTCCGAGGTGAGATTTTGACTGAGGGTATCAGATGCCACATTGTCAGGGGTAAAACTTGTGGGCGAGAGGCGAGCAAGTTGCTGATTGTACAAGTTACTGATAGCTTGCTGTTGTTGTCGTAGGGAGATCACAGTTGGATGGTAGTCAGTAAACCGCAAACGCGCATTAATCAGTTGTGTTTGCAAATCTGCCAATTTAGCCCGTAATGCTTTCAGTTGTTCATCTTGACCACCGCGCACAGAGGCGTAAGCATTGCTGAGATTGGTAGCGGCGGTAATTTGTCGTAAGGAGGCATCGCGCGATCGCGTTTCTTGGAGTTGGGACACCAATGTGCGTTCTTGGTCATCCATGGCGGCTAAACTATCAACTAAACTCTTGGCTTGGTCAGCAAAGGAAATAATTCCACTAGCTTGTCGATATTTGTTTTCTACCGCTTCCGCCTGTTGCAGATTTTTGTTGGCTACAGGTACTTGTTTCTCTAAAAACTTCCGCACACTAGCAGCTTCTTTACGGATTTGTTCAACACTTTCTGCAACCATTGTTTGCGCCACAGCATTCAACAATTTTGCCGCCCTAACTGGGTCTTGATCTTCATAGCTCAAAGCCAAAATATTTGTAGCCGGGACAATTTTTACCTGCAAATTTTTACTCATATCTCTAGTGGTCAACTGGCTTTGGTTCCGGGGAAAAACCTTCGCCAAAGCTCTTTCTAAAACAGGTTGTGACTTGACTAATTCTGCTTGATCAGCCAGGGGACTCGGCCCCCCTGGTGTACCCGCTGGTACTTGAGTGAGATCACGTCCCAAATCCGAAAGACTCACCCGTTTGTCATCCAACATCAGTCGCGCTGATGCTTGATATAAACGTGGGGTAAAGGTTAGGTAGGTAATTGATGCCCCAATCACAGCCGCAAATGTAGCCAAGGCTGGCAAACAACGCCGCTTTAAAACGGATGGTAATAAGAAAATACTTTTCTCCATTACATATATCCTGATTTCTTTAGTTAAATGACAAATAACAAATGACCAAAGACAAAACTGTTGTATAAAGTTTTAAAATTTCCGAAGCAACGCAATCCCAGCTATAGTTCAGATGCACGTAGTTTTGGGCATTTTTCGCCATTGTTGCTAGTTCAGTCGGATGACGAATCGCCCAGTTTAGGGAACGAATGCATGAATCTAGATCGCCAGATGTAAACAGCATTCCCCGCTCACTATTAATCAATTCCTGATGGGGTAGAATATCGCTAGCCAGGACTGGTATGCCTTCCCGCATCGCCTCTAACATTGCTAAAGGTAGCCCCTCCAAGTCAGAAGGCAAGACAAACAATCCCGAACCCCGAACAATCTCCCACAGACGACTTCCCCAGAGTTCCCCAGCAAAGACGATATCTCGATGATTGGCAACTGTGGTTAATAGCTTGGTGGTGAAGGATTTTGTATCACTAACACCTCCAGCTAGGACTAGTTTCCATCCAGGTGGTTTTAAGGCACAAAAAGCTTCAACGAGCAAATCAGGACGTTTTTCTGGTACAAGTCGGCCCAAAAACAAAATGTAGCGCCCTGGTGTCAAATTAAGAGCAGTGCCATAGGTGAAATGGGGATCTGATTCGCCATAGCCAGCAGGAGCATTGGGTATGTAGGATGTTTGGCGATCGTAGGTTTGGAGAAAGTAGGCTTTTAGGTCTTTTGATACCACAATTAGCCCATGAGCAAAGCGCACAGATGCTTTCTCACCTAAGAGTATGAGCCGACTTGAAAAATTGCCCCACTTAGCACGTTGCCAATCTAAGCCTTGACAGGTAACAACCACCTTTGCAGAAGTAGCTAGTCGGGAAACCCAGGTAAATAGAGCAGGGCCAAGGGCGTGAAAATGGATAATATCGTATTGTTGCCCACAAGATGCGATCGCACCCAGGGCTGAGGAGAAAAAGGCATCAAATCCCCGCAAATGCCACCCAGGTAAGGAAATAACTCGCACACCCTGAAAGTCATCTTCGTTAAACCAAGCACAGTCAGTATAAGTAGACCGGGCGAATAAATCCACACAATGTCCCTGTTTCACCATGCGGGGATATACTTCTGCACAATAATGTTCAATTCCTCCTTGTTTGGGAGGTAAACCTTTGGCACCAATGACGGCAATTTTCATATTAATTAGTTTTTTGAATATGGTTTATTCAGGCATTTGCCCCACCCGGTAATGGCTAATACTTCTGCTCCCAATCCCAGTTATTTGCAAAGCATCTGCCAACGACTGAGCATTTCGCCGTAAATCTTCCCCATCACATTACAGGCAGCATAAGGTCGTGCAGTCCCCACACAAGAAGCTGTGGGATAATCTTCTGGGTGCAGCAGTACCCGGCGTAAAGCATCTGCAATACACTCTGGCGTCCGTTGCTCACACACAATTCCACTGTCGCTAGCCAGCAACTTTGGGGTTTCACCACATCTAGTTGTAACTACTGGCGTCCCACAAGCGAGCGCCTCCAGAACCACTAAAGGTAGACCTTCGTAAGCACTGCACAGAACAAAAACATGAGTTATTTGATGTAACTTTGCCAGTTCTTCTTGGGTAAGTACCCCCAGCAGCGTCACCCTTTCCTCTAGCTCCCAGCGACCAATTTCTGCACGTACCGCCCCCGCTAACTCCCCATCACCCGCTATTAGTAGGTGAGTATTGGGTTGATTCAAGGCGGCAAAAGCACGTATTAACAACAAGGGATCTTTTTGTGGATGCAGGCGACCAGCGAAGAGGATAAAATTTGTGTCATCATTCAAACCTAGTTTGCGAGCTAGTTCCCGCCGTTTTCCTTGCCGTTGTGCCTGACTTAGGGGATAGAAAATTTCGTTATCAAAGAAATTTTTGATGTATGCAATGCGATCGCTCAAGCAGGGATAGCGCTGCTGATAAAATTGCGCTGCATCGGTATTACACGCCAATATTTGGCTAAATTGGGGAATTAATAACTTTTCTAGCGCAAAATAAGCTGCGGGAAATCTGCGCCATAAAATCGCCTTTTTATCACCTACAGTTTGCATCTGTGTGTGAATATCGTTATGAATAAACAGGGTTTTTTCTCCCTGCCAATTCCAGGCGGCTAAACTTGGCTCTAACCGATGAAAATGCATAAAATCTGAAGCTAATCGACGCCCTAAAAGTGCAGCAGTATACTTGACTGTTGTGGGAATTCGACTTCTGACATTATCATTTTCTAAGGTAAATAAGGGTAGAAAAGTAATTTCTTTCCCTGCAAATTCGGCAGCTTGCCACTTCAAAATCGGCTGAGATTTATCGGTTTCTGTGCCTACGAGTCGCACCACAAATTCACTGGGTGCATACTTGATAAAAACCTTGATTATTGTCTGAATTCCTCCAATACTAGGGTTCCACGGATTAAATTGATAAAATATCGTCAGAACAGGTTGACGCATGACGATCACCCCACACAATCGGTGTGCAAACGCTCAAAATAATTTAAATCAATAAAGACAGAGGTAATCTTTGTTTTATCTACACAGCAGTTTAATTACCTCTTCACTTCGTTGTATTTCTCCAGGGAGATGTCAGATAAAAATAAAATATTAATCTTCTAGTAACCAGTCTATTTTATGTATTCAGGCTGACGGTCATTTCTCTTATTTTTGAAACGCTACGCGTTGAGGGAGCCTGTGCTTTGCGCTAACGCTCCAATTCAAAATTCAAAAACAATTAAATATAGCACTTATCGTGGCGATAAAATACACTTAGTTCTAATAAGTAGAACAACGCAAATAATTAAAAGTTTGTAGTCAGGGCTTCATCCCTATTTTGAGGGCTAAAGCCCTCACTACGAGCTAATTTCAACATCTTTTACTTGACAAAACATAGTTTGATTTCTTTTCGCCTACTTACTTAATGCGTCCGATACCTGCTAGTAAGTGACCCATGTTTATCAATGCATTATTTTGTCAATGCGTAAGTCCTAGCTACAAAATAAGTAAGCGTAAATATTTGTCGTTGGGATTAGGCAAAAAGCAAGAAGCAAAAAGCAGAATGCAAAATGGTTTTAGACTATTTCCAATTTATTTACACAGCTATTTTTATTTATGCTTTTGTATTTTTATACTTGTGTTATCCTACGAAAAGATACAGACTAGAAAAGTTAAAAAGTAACTACGGAGTATAGTAGCCGATGTGCGCTAATTCTAGCCTTACTCAAACTGCTCCTACTGAAACGGCTACCCTTGTGCAGGATAGCGAACATAGAAGAAATTATCCTCAATCCCTGGTTTTCATTGATTCCTCAGTGTCGGACTATGAAACGCTACTAGCTGGTGTAGTGGAAGGAGTAGAGGCTCACGCAATTCACCCAAATCAAGACGGTATCCGACAAATCACAGAAATTTTACAACAGCGTCAGGCGATCGGCACAATACATATTGTTTCTCACGGTTCTCCTGGTTGTTTGTATCTAGGGAATACTCAACTTAATTTAAATAACATCAGCAAATATGCTGAATTGTTGCAGCATTGGCAAAGCAATTTGAGCATTTTACTTTATGGCTGTAACGTCGCTGCTGGGGATGCTGGAGAAGAATTTATTCGCAAGTTATATGAGATTACCAACGCAACTATCAGCGCATCGGCAACCAAAACGGGAAATGCAGCATTAGGGGGAAATTGGAATTTAGAGGTGAGTTTTCCCGAAAATCAGGAAACTTCTCTTGCTTTTTGTAAGGAAACTTTAGCAACTTATCAGGGATTGTTTACACCAACTTTAGTCGGAGAGTGGGATTATTTAAGCGATGCCCAAGCTGTGACAGTTGTGGGTAATTACGCCTACGCTGTGGGGGATGAATTGGAGATCATTGATATTAGCAACCCTGCCAATCCCATTTTTAAGGGAAGTTACAAAATTGATAGTGGTCGAGATGTGCAAGTAGTAGGCAACTACGCCTATGTAATTAATGATTTTTCAGGACTGAACATCATCGACATCAGTAATCCTGCTGCCCCCACCCTCAAGGGTAATTATAGTATTACTGGCTTTGTTTACAGTTTGCAAGTAGCAGGCAACTACGCTTATGTGGTTAATGATTCCTCCAAACTGCAAATCATCGACATCAGCAACCCCGCAGCCCCCACCTTCAAAGGTAATTATAGTAATAATGGCTTTATTAACGATGTGCAAGTAGTAGGCAACTACGCTTATATGGCTGCTGGTAGCAACGGATTGCAAATCATCGACATCAGCAACCCCACTAACCCCACCCTCAAGGGCAATTATACTGCCTATGGCAATAACTATGCTTTGGGTGTGCAAGTAGTAGGCGACTACGCCTATGTGGCTGATGCTTCTTCAGGACTGAAAATCATTAACATCAGCAATCCCGCTTATCCCAACCTCGTTTACCCCCTCAAGGGCAATTATCCTACTTATAACAATGGCTACCCGACTTTTTATGGCTATCCTAATGACGTGAAAGTAGTAGGCAACTACGCTTATCTAGCTAAGTCTTATTTAGATAGTAATGGACTGGAAATCGTCGACATCAGCAACCCCGCTAAACCCATCTTCAAGGGCTTTTATTACACTTCTAGCCTTATTTATGATGTGCAAATAGTAGGCAACTACGCTTATCTAGCTGATGGTTATTCCGGACTGGAAATCATCGACATCAGCAACCCCGCAGGCCCCACCCTCAAGAGCAATTATCATCCATCTGGCTCTGCTAATGATGTGCAAGTAGTAGGCAACTACGCTTATCTAGCGGATGGTGCTTCCGGACTGGAAATCATCGACATCAGCAACCCCGCAGCCCCCACCCTCAAGGGCAATTATGATACTTCAGGCTCGGCTAATGGTGTGCAAATAGTAGGCAACTACGCTTATGTAGCTGATGGTGCTTCCGGACTGGAAATCATCGACATCAGCAACCCCGCAGCCCCCACCCTCAAGGGCAATTATGATACTTCAGGCTCGGCTAATGATCTGCAAATAGTAGGCAACTACGCTTATGTAGCTGATGGTTATTCCGGACTGGAAATCATCGACATCAGCAACCCCGCAGCCCCCACCCTCAAGGGCAATTATGATACTTCAGGCTCGGCTAATGATGTGCAAGTAGTAGGCAATTACGCTTATTTAGCCGATTTTACTTCCGGACTGGAAATCATCGACATCAGCAACCCCGCAGCCCCCACCCTCAAGGGCAATTACACCACTTCTGGCTTGGCTAATGGGGTGCGAGTAGTAGGCAACTACGCTTATCTAGCTGATGGTGCTTCCGGACTGGAAATCATCGACATCAGCAACCCCGCAGCCCCCACCCTCAAGGGCAATTATGATACTTCTGGCTATGCTTCTAATGTGCAAGTAGTAGGCAACTACGCTTATGTAGCTGATGGTACAGGTGGTTTAAAGATTATTGTGAGTGAGTTTACTGCTAGCTCAACACCAAACGAACCTCCTACCACTCTCACCCTATCTAACAGCACCATTGCCGAAAATCAAGCCATTAATACATTTATTGGCAATTTCACCACCACAGACCCAGATATAGGTAATACATTCATCTATACCTTAGTTGCAGGTACAGGTGCAACAGATAACAATTTATTCACCATAGTTGGTAATCAAATCAAAACTAATGCAGTTTTCGACTACGAAACAAAGAATAGCTATAGTGTTCGCGTCCGAACTATCGACCAAGGTGGCTTATCTTATGAACAGCCCTTAACCATTAGCGTTACCAATGTTAACGATGCTCCTATTGTTACTCTTACCAGTGACACTTTAGCCAACGCCGAGAATGATACTACAGTAATTGACTCAGCAATTATCGTCAGTGATGTAGATTCAGCTAATTTGGTGAGTGCCACCGTCAGCATTACGAATGGCTTCACATTGGGGCAAGATTACCTTAACTTCACCAACCAAAATGGGATTACAGGCAGTTACAACAGCAATACTGGTGTATTGACTTTAACTGGAAGCGCCACCGTTGCAGATTACCAAACCGCTTTGCGTTCAATTACTTATACCAACAGCAGCGAGATCCCCAGCACTACACTCCGCACTATCAGCTTTCAGGTAAATGATGGCAGCTTAGACAGTAGCGTTGTAACTCGTAATGTCAACATCATTTCAGTTAACGATGTCCCGGTGTTGGTGAATCAGAACTTCACGGTCAACGAAGGTAGCACCATCATCGTTACCAACAGTATGCTACAGACAACGGATGTAGATAATACCGATGATCAACTCATCTATACCCTAAAAGAACTGCCTGTAAATGGCATATTGCAGTTAAATGGCATTAACTTAGCTATCAACAGCACATTTAGCCAGGATGACATCAACAACAGCCGCGTCACCTACATCCACAATGGCAGTGAAACCACCAACGATAGCTTTAACTTCGTTGTGTCTGATGGTTCTATCATCACCCGCATCTCCACAGCCTCAGATGGCACTCAGGGGAATGGTAATTCCGTCAGTCCATCCATCTCAGCGGATGGGCGCTATGTGGCGTTTGATTCTTATGCCTCCAACCTGGTGAGTGGCGACACTAACGGCAGCATAGATGTGTTCGTCAAAGACTTAACCACCAACAGCATCACCCGTATCTCCACAGCCTCAGATGGCACTCAGGGGAATAATTTCTCCTACAATTCAGCCATCTCAGCCGATGGGCGTTATGTGTTGTTTCAGTCTTCTGCCTCCAATCTGGTGAGTGGCGACACTAACGGTAGCGCAGATGTGTTCGTCAAAGACTTAACCACCAACAGCATCACCCGCATCTCCACAGCCTCAGACGGTACTCAGGGGAATGGTGGCTCCTTCTCTCCAGCCATCTCAGCGGATGGGCGTTATGCGTTGTTTCAGTCTTATGCCTCCAACCTGGTGAGTGGTGACACTAACGGCACACAAGATGTGTTCGTCAAAGACTTAACCACCAACAGCATCACCCGCATCTCCACAGCCTCAGACGGTACTCAGGGGAATGATATCTCCTACTATTCAGCCATCTCAGCCGATGGGCGTTATGTGTTGTTTCAGTCTTCTGCCTCCAACCTGGTGAGTGGCGACACTAACGGTAGCGCAGATGTGTTCGTCAAAGACTTAACCACCAACAGCATCGCCCGCATCTCCACAGCCTCAGACGGTACTCAGGGGAATAGTAGCTCCTACAATTCAGCCATCTCAGCCGATGGGCGTTATGTGGTATTTCTGTCTTCTGCCTCCAACCTGGTGAGTGGTGACACTAACGGCACAACAGATGTGTTCGTCAAAGACTTAGCCACCAACAGCATCACCCGCATCTCCACAGCCTCAGACGGTACTCAGGGGAATAGTATCTCCTACAATTCAGCCATCTCAGCCGATGGGCGTTATGTGGTGTTTAATTCTTATGCCTCCAACCTGGTGAGTGGTGACACTAACGACACACAAGATGTGTTCGTCAAAGACTTAGCCACCAACAGCATCACCCGCATCTCCACAGCCTCAGACGGTACTCAGGGAAATAGTAGCTCCTACGATTCATCCATCTCAACCGATGGGCGTTATGTGGTGTTTGATTCTTATGCCTCCAACCTGGTGAGTGGTGACACTAACGGCATAAGAGATGTGTTTATCTCCATTTTTGGGGTGATTAATGGTAGTGCCAGTATCACTGTCAACCCTATAAATGACGTGCCTGTTATTATTAATAACACTAGCACTGCCATATTTTACGTTGAGAATGATACTACAGCAATTGACTCAGCAATTATCGTCAGTGATGTAGATTCAGCTAATTTGGTGAGTGCCACCGTCAGCATTACGAATGGCTTCACATTGGGGCAAGATCACCTCAACTTCACCAACCAAAATGGGATTACAGGCAGTTACAACACCAATACTGGTGTATTAACTTTAACTGGAAGCGCCACCGTTGCAGATTACCAAACCGCTTTACGTTCAATTATTTATGCCAGCAGCAGCGACATCCCCAACAATATACTCCGCACTATCAGCTTTCAGGTAAATGATGGCAGCTTAGATAGTAGCGTTGTGACTCGTAACGTGACGATTATTCCCGAAGCTCCCATCACAGGTAATGGTTATAACCCCCTGATCGGTACTACTGGGAACGATGTCATTATTGGTGGACCCGGTGCTAAAACTCTCACAGGCAATGGTGGAAATGATGTATTTGTTTTCAACAGTCTCAAAGATGTAGGTCAACGCATCGCTGACTTTGGCGTTGGTGATGACAAAATCGACATCAGTCAACTACTTACTAACATTGGTTATGGCGGTACAGACCCTATTGCTGATGGCTATGTGAAGTTCGTACTAGGAAGTACAGCTAACAGTAGCGTTCTCCAGATAGACCGCGATGGTGTTCTTGGTTCGGCAATTTTCAAGAACTTCCTTCAGTTGGACAACGTTACCCCAACTCAAATGAACAACTCCAACAACTTCGTGTTCGGTAATAACATCTCGAACTAAAACTTTGTAGTGAGGACTCAAGTAAAAGCTATTCACCTTCATTCAAGTCACAATTAGGATTTCATGTTTACTAACATCAAACACTCATTTTTTACCGTCGGTACTGGCAGTTTATTAAGTCTCGGTACTTTGACTATTGCTAACCCAAGCTACGCCGTCACTCTTGACCTAACTACTTGGAACAAAATTGGTGATGCCACTCTTAATTCTCCAACTCAAGCAACTATCAATTCAGGTACTGAACCTACCGTGAATACTGGTGGTGGTTCAGGTTCTCTCGAAGAGTTTTTAAGTATTCCGAATAATGCGATAGTTGACGCAATCCCAAATGCAGTTTTTGGTTCTGCCATCCAGAAAACCTATGCTGTAAACAGTGGTGATGTTTTCAGTTTCAACTATACTTTTTCGCCCTCTGACTCTGATGTTGCTTTTGTGACGATTAACAACATCATCACTACTTTAACAGCAAGCTCTCCTTTCAGCTACAGCTTCACTAATGCGGGTAATTACAATATCGGCATTGGTGTTGTTGATGTGAATGATTCTATTGGCCCATCAACCTTGACAGTAACGAACGCCGATCTCCAATCAGTTCCCGAACCCACAACTATGCTGGGTTTACTTACGGGGCTGGGGTTTGGCGCAGCTATGAAGCGGCGCTTCCGTAAATAATTTTCTTTAAAGGATGTTTGTAAAGTCTCAAAATTGATCGAGATCCCCCTAAATCCCCCTTTCCAAGGGGGACTTTAAGACAGGACTTACGCAAGAACTCTCTCAAACCCTTCTTTCTTTGTGTCCTTTGCGTCCTTTGCGGTTTGTTTCTTCATGATGAAAGCGTAAGTCCTGTAAGAGTTTCTTGCCCCCCTTTCTAAGGTGGGTTGGGGGGATCAAAACGGTGTGAGGCAACTCTAGAAGACTTGTGTGTACACCGTAGGCTTGCGGGGAGGGGAGACAAAGCACAGAGTTCGGCTCTTTGGGGTTCTTTGCCTACGGCACGCTCCGCAAACGGGAATATAAAGTAATTTGCCGGACTTGATCTAATTGGTAATTTAAAAAAAGCTATTACCAATTACCAATTACCAATTACCAATTACCAATTACCTACTTTGATTTTGCCTCCAAATTTTCTAAGCGGCTTTTTAGTCCCTGATTTTGTTGTTTTAGTTGGTCGAGTTCTTCACGCAACTGACGGAGAGTTTTTTCTGGGCCAATATTCTTTTGCACTTTGGTAGTTTCTTCTTCAGCATAGCGACGCACACGCCCATCTGGTGTTTGAGCAGCTAAAGATTGCAAAATCCCCACCGCTTTGGGGGTTTCCATTTGTCCTAATGCTGTCACCACTGCTATTTGGGTTAAAAAGAAGGTTTCTTTGGCTAATTCTGTTAATCGTTCTAAAATCCGTTCTAAATTTACCGGAAGTTGCCCAACAGAAATTTTGCCTAAAGCGCGAATTGCCGCTAAACGTAATATTTGCGGAACGCCGAGTTTGGTATATTCAAGTAACAGATTTAAAGCTGCTTCTGAGGTTTTAAGTTCAGCTAAACCGCCAATGGACCCACTGCGTACTACTTCATTCCAACCCGCCCTTTCTTCTAAAACGGTTTTTAGCAACTTGAGGACTTTTTCTTCCTTGGGTTTTTCTTCTAAGTTAGCAGATGCGATCGCCCCAATTGCCCGACAAGCAGCAGCTTCTACATAATAGCTGGGATCACCATCTTGGACGAAGTTTTTCACGGCTTTATAGCTTTCATGGGTTTTGATTTGCGCGAGTACTTCCACCACAGATCGCCGCACAAGTGCATTTTCGTCTTTTAACCCAGGAATTAGGCTATCAAAGGCTTGATCTAATTTGATTTCTGCCAATTGTTTTGCTACTTCCACGCGCACACCCCAGAATGGATCATTTTGTAATGCCGCTGCTAGTGCTTTAGTTGCTTCTAAGCCGCCTTTTTTCCCTAAAGCTACTGCTGCATAGATGCGAGAAATCGGATTAGGGTCAAATTCTAACTGTGCTTTTAATTCCGGTAATGGGTATTCTAAGGTGACAGTTTTTAGGTAATTATTCCCAACATCAAAGCTGATGAAATCAGGCTTTTCTGCTAGGGGGAAGTAGAAGCTTTGTTCGCGTTCATTCACCCGCACACTAAAAGTGCTGAGTTCAGACTTTGAATTCTGTGGCTGATAACCAAAACCGATAGGAATTTTCAGGTCGAATAAATCCTTATTACCATTTTTTTCAGCACTTGCTTGGGTTTGAGTTACTGTCACTTTCGCTAAATTAGCATCCCCATCCCAAGAGTAAGCCACTTGAAAATCGGGATGGCCGCCACGATAAACATATTGGTCGAAGAGGAAGGTGAGATTACGCCCAGTTGCTTTTTCAATCGCCCGGAGTAGGTCTACTGTTTCGACGGTTTTGTGGGCGTTATCTTGGACAAATGTGTGGATTGCTGGCCAAAATAATTCGTCTCCTAATTCTGCCCGAATCATGTGATAAACACAAGATCCTTTTTCGTAGATGTGGCGATCGTAAAGTTCGATGGCTTCTCGGTAAATATGAGTTACCATCGGTCGGCGGTAGCGGTTACTATCTTCGTTAATGTAACTCCGGGCTTCTAATAACCGATAGTAAGCGGCTTCCTGTGCCCCATATTCCTGTTCTGTCCACATTACTTCAGAGTAAGAAGCCATGCCTTCTTTAATCCAAGCATGAGACCAATGCTTAATTACGACTAAATCGCCAAACCACTGATGCGCTAGTTCGTGAACAACTAAACTTTCGGTGCTGCGGTTATCTAATATTGCTCGTTCGTCAAGTAAACAGCGATCGCTTAACAGGGTGGTGGAGGTGTTTTCCATACCCCCAAAGATGAAGTCGTTGACGCAAACTTGGGCGTACTTGGGGTAAGGGTAGGCATAACCATACTTTTGACTCAGAAATTCGATCATCCTCGGAGTTTTGCCCATGCTGCGCTTGGCATCTTTTTCCCGTCCTTTTTCTACGTAGTAGGTAACGGGTAACCCAAGCCACTCATCCCGAATTTCGGCAAAGTCTCCTACCGCCAGAGTCATCAAGTAGGTAGGATGAATTTGCTGCTGTAACCAATGGTAAATTTGGCGATCGCCATCTTCTGCTGTGTCAATCAGTTCGCCGTTAGAAATAGCCACCAAGGGTTTGGGGACACTAACGCGAATTTCGGAAGTAGACAATTGTCCTGGGTAGTCAAAGCAGGGGAACCAGAAGCGAGAGTCTTCGTCTTCTCCTTGAGTCCAGACTTGGGTGGGCTTGTTGGGGTAGTGTTTGTCAGGTTGAATAAAGTAAAGACCGCGTTGCGGTTTTTCTACTGAATAAGCGATCGCTATTAACAACTGTTTACCAATCTGTGTTGGTTGCGAAAGTTGGATGGTTAGCTGTTCTCCGTCATAGTCAAACTTCTGCTGCACCTCGTCCACTTCCACAGACTGGATATTCAAGTTAACAGCATCCAAAATTAACCGTTCCAGACCATTGCGAATAGGCAATAGACGAATGCGGCAACTGCCGTGATAACTTTGGTTGGGAATATCTAAGCTGAGGTCAAGAAAAATATGCTCTACTTGTCCGGGGCGATCAGGGTTGTAGTGTGGTTTTGCCCCTGGTAACTCAAAAGGTTTGTGGCCGTTATTCTCTGTATCAAAATAAGACTGCGACATAGATCCTTAATGAACTTGTAATTCTGAAAAGTCTAGCTGGCTGTAGTTCAGAAAAATAGAGATTTTGGGTATATTTCCCAAAAAATATGGCAATTTGGCAGTATTCCCCTCTGGGGTTGGGAATTTGCATCAATTTCCCCATCTTGCTCCCACATCTGCTTCCCCTGAATGTCATCTGATAATCTGCACTCTTTTGTCATCGTGTCAAGAGTTTCTTGCGCCGCGATCGATGCCTTTTAAGTACAAATACTACCAACTATTCCTATAGCTTAGAATAGCTTGTCACTGTCAAGCAGACTATTTTTTCCAGAAGAAAAATATCTCATTTGCGGATTTGCCCCTGATGCCGTTGAAGTATTTTTTAGAGGAATTACGAATAGTGCCTGTGTAAAAATACTGGAATTTTCAGTAATTACCGATAAATTACTCGAGATTGTGATTAAATCAAAAAACTCTACAATGACCCTTGTATCTGCCTCGGTAACAATTTGCGGAAAAAAAGATAATAACAATGCCTGAAACTAAATCAAAGTTTTTAATTCCTGCTGTTGGCGCTGCTCTAGTTGTGGCAGGAAGTGTAGCTGCCTATATATATTTGAAAGGGGGGCCATCTGGAGATAGTTCCAGTGCTCTGAGCAGTGCTAAAGTAGTACCTTCCACAGCATTGATCGCCACTTACATTACTACTGACTCGCAACCCTGGGCGAAGTTACAGCAGTTTGGCACTCCAGAAGCGCAACAGTTAGTGGCAAAAGGTCTACAAGACTTCGATAAAAACCTATTGAAAGACAGTCAAATATCTTACGAAAAAGACATAAAACCTTGGGTTGGTGGGGTAATGATTGCTGTGTTGCCAGCAAATCCAACTCAACCCGCACAGTTGAAGACGCCTGCTGATCAACCAAATGCACCCATTAAGGTACAGCAGGAACCGAATATCTTGTTGGTAGTGGGAATTAAGGACAAACTCGGCGCGTTAAATTTTGGTAACAAATTAAAGGGACAAAAAGGCGTTAAAACCCAAGAGTCCGACTACAAAGGTCAAAAAGTTGTCGAAACTACAGGCAAGGGCAAACCAACATATACCGTAGTTTTGGATAATAGCCATTTGGTATTAGCTCCGTCCAAGCAAGCTGTTTATCAGGCAGTTGACACCTTTAAAGGGGAAGCTTCTTTTGCCAGCATTGAAGGTGCAAGCAGTATTCTCAGCAAAGGCGTGGACGTCAAAAATACGATCGCTCAAATCTACATACCTGACTATGGGAACATGGTCAAGCAATTGGCATCCCTGAATCCCCAGGCGTCGCCGTTACCCCCGCAAACCCTGACGCAACTGAAGCAGGTGAAATCGATGGTGGCGGGTATTGGTGTTGATGATGCCGGACTACGATTAAAAGCGATCGCCAATTTAGATCCGCAACTGAACAAATTTCAGTATCAAACCACTCCCGCTAAAATAGTCGGGCAGTTTCCCACTGAGACGATTGCTCTCATTAGCGGACAGGGTATCAGCCGTACCTGGCAAACCATCACAGAGCAGTCAAAAGATTATCCTGAATTTAAGCAGGGCATTGAACAGCTTCGCACACCACTAAAATCAGTCAATATTGACTTAGATAAAGATATTTTTAGCTGGATGAATGGAGAATTTGCCTTTGGTGCTGTGCAATCTAGTCAGGGTGTGTTGGCAAATGTTGGTTTTGGGGGAGCTTTAGTATTTGACACAAGCGATCGCAAAACAGCAGAAGCCACCTTCACTAAACTAGATGACCTAGCCAAAAAGCAATCCCTGAGCATCACCCAAAGAACTATTGGCGGTAAAAACATTACTGAATGGCAAATCCCCCAACAAGGAGCTTTATTAGCACATGGTTGGCTAGATCAAGATACCGTCTTTCTCGCCCTTGGTGGCCCCCTTGCTGAAGCTCTAGCAGACCGCAAGAGTCAATCTCTTGATAATAGCGACAACTTCAAAACCGTCACTGGTTCATTGCAACAGCCCAATGGAGGCTACTTCTACCTTGATATGGAGAAAGCCGTCACCTTGATTAATCGTTTTGCCGCGCAAACTCAACCCATAGCGCCACAAACCAGTGTGATCTTGGGTTCTATCCGGGGTTTTGGTGTTACCGCTGTTAGCCCCGATAAATCCACCACTCAAGTTGAGATGTTGCTAGCTCTCAAACCAAGTACCGCTAAGTAGGGTTAATTCCTAGGAATGGGGTATTGAGTAATTATCTCCACGCCCCATTCCCCATTGTTCCTGAAAGCTAGAAATCTTCACAGTTCTGGACTGACGTTCAGCAAATATGTCATAAGTGAAAAAGGCTGTTAAACGCAAATTGATTTATGACTGCTGCTGTAAAAACTTCTCCTGACTTAGTCTCCCGTTTAGTGAACGGTATCCTGGCAATTAAGCCTCTAGCCAGCCTCGCCAAGCACCAAGCCAGACAAATGATGATTAAACGCGCTGAAAGAATTGGTGTACCTTGGATACAAGAAGTAGAGAAGCTACAGGCGCGTGATTGGAAACCTGACCTAGCTAAAGTACAAAATCCTCAGATAACCTACCCAGAATACTATCTGCGAACATTTCACGCCTACGACGACGGCAATCTCGGCTGGAAAGCGGCTTTAGAATTAGAAGTTGCTGCTTGTACAGTCCATGCCGGAATTTGGCCCGATGCTGGGGCGCAAGGCGATCGCCAACTGCGTCAAAGTTACCATGATATCCTCAAAGAGCAAATTCCCCATCAACCGCAACACATCCTAGACTTAGCTTGCGGTGTGGGCTTAAGTACCTTTGCTCTACAAGCAGTTTATCCCGACGCCAACATTACAGGCTTAGACTTATCTCCCTATTTCTTAGCCGTTGCCGATTATCGCTCACAGCAACGTCAGGCTAAAATCAACTGGGTTCATGCTGCTGCTGAATCTACTGGCTTACCAGATGCCTCGTTTAATTTAGTTTCTATTTTCCTGATGTGCCACGAATTGCCCCAGTCAGCAACTAGGCAGATTTTTGCTGAGGCGCGGCGTCTACTGCGTCCGGGTGGATACTTGGCAATCATGGACATGAATCCCAAATCGGAGATTTACAAGAAAATGCCCCCTTACATTTTGACTCTGCTTAAAAGCACTGAACCTTATTTAGATGAATATTTCACCTTAGACATTGAGCAAGTCCTAGTTGAGGCGGGTTTCCAAACTCCGAATATCACTCGCAACAGTCCCCGTCACCGTACTGTAATTGCTCAGGTGAGTGGCTGATTTCTCTCTACTGCTATGGGCAGTCATCCCACCGCTGCTGTTTCTGTTGCTCTACTACCGTCGTATCCCTGCTGCCCCACCGCTGTCACATCTTCTATTGTTTTTTATCTTCGGGGCAATCTCTGGTTTCCTAGCCCTCCGACTAGAAGAATGGGTTGCACATTGGCAACAGATACCGCACTCATTCCTAGGTAAGGCTCTACGGCAGCTGCTGGAAGTAGGTCCAATTGAAGAAGGCTGCAAGTTAGCAGCAGTTGTGGCGCCAACCTACCATCTGCAACGCAGGTATCGATTACGTGCTACTACCGTTTTCCTGTTCACGATCGCCGTTTCCCTGGGATTCACCGCCGAAGAAAACTGGATTTACCTTTTTCACGGTACAGCATCAGCTGTTGAACGTAGTATTGGCACACCAGTTCATGCGATGTTTTCTGCCCCCTGGGGTTATGCCTGGGGAATATACATTTCCTCCAGCATGCGGTTAAATCGAGACAGGAATTTGATTTTTAGGGCTGGGCTAAATTCTGTGATCTGTCATGCCCTAGCAAATATCCTATCTAGCGCTTGGGGTTATCCACCACCGCTACGTTTTCTCAGTTCTGGTTTATTTCCCTTCCTAGTATGGATGTTTTGGCGGCTAGAACAACTACTGCGGAGAGTACAAGGCAAACGCCCTATTCCCTTGATATCAGGTTATACACTTCAGCGGCGTTACTGGCAGCGGGGTTTGGTGCTGTTTACCCTCATACTCAGTGGTAATGCTCTTTTTGGTCTATTTATCTTAATCAGAAAACTGCTTCCCTTAAGACCAGTACAGCTTTTATATCCAGATATTTCAATGTTTATACTTAGGCAGTTGTTGCTAAACCTCAGTTTCGGAGTTTTAGCTTGGATAATTTATCGCTATCTGCGACACTCAGCCCGTCGTCGGTATTTTTAAAATAAAATTAGGAAAATGCTAGGAAAATAAGTAAATTTTTCTCCGGGCAAAATCGGGACTGGGGCATGGGAGCATGATCAATGCCCAATGCCCAATGCCCTAAACTCTCGCCAAAACAGGCGCTGTTTTTACAGTACTAGCTGAGTTTAATTCAGACTCAGTGGTGTAAATTTCGCAGGAATTATTCGGACTTTCGATCAGTTTAACTTTGTAAAGCTTGGCTCCCAATTCCTGAATCGGCGATCGCAATACATTACTAATATAAAGTGCGATATTCTCCGCCGTCGGCACAACTTCAGCAAAGAACGCGATATCCTTGTTGAGAAAGGTGTGATCAAATGGTTCTACCACATAATCTGCGATCGCCTGATGCAAAGCACCTAAATCAGCAATCATCCCCGTGCGCGGGTCAATTTCCCCTTTCACAGTCACCTCTAAATGGTAATTATGTCCATGTCCATTAACACGGGCACACTTACCATAAATCTCTGTATTTTCCTCAAGACTGAGGTCAGGATGAGCCAGCCGATGGGCGGCACTAAAGTGCGTACTAATACTGAGGTAAGCTTCCATTCCGTTTCCCATATAATCAGCCCAAAGTTCAGGATGTTCAAACAACTGCACACGGACTAAAGGCAAGTGGGGTGCTAGCCGCTGCCAAACCACCCGTGCAATATTCTCAGTAGTGGGCAGAGTTTCTTGAAAATCTGCCCACACATCATTGAGATAAGAAAAGTCCAATTGGCTGGTAACTTCCCGCTTAATTACCTGTTTCACATCAGACAAATTCAGCACCATGCCATATTTATCCAATTCCCCAGCCAGGGAAATAAATAAGACATAGTTGTGTCCGTGTCCAGGAAATCTAGAGCAAGCACCAAATTTTTCAATATTCTCGGCTTCAGTTAGTTCTGGCAACCAATACCGATGACTTGCCGAAAACTGAGCACGGCGATTTACAATGCATTGCATGAGTACACTGGGAACAGAATTTAAAATTTCTTAATCTTTCACTGTTATCAGTATAAACTAATTTGTCCGTCAGTGATCATTGAAATAAGTAATTTTCATAAGCTTTACGTATAATAATCATCCATGTAGAACGTTACACCTTGTGGGAAACGGTACATTAAGGTTATCTGTTAGAGTTAAAAGAACCGTAAATTTATTTATTCACGTTGTAAAGAAGACTTAGGAGCAATACGTGATTACTAGAGGTTATTTTATAGGTGAAATAATAGACGAATTAGCAAACATTGCTAATCAAGTAGACAACAGATGTAAACTCGGATTAATAGACTTAAATAAATATCTTGAAGACTTCTTTAAAGAAATCTTGAATAAAATACTCGATATAAGCTTGGAAAATCTCAATAATGAAAGAAGCAATGCACCAGGATTAGATTTAGGTGATTCTTTAAAAGGGAAAGCATTTCAAATTACCTCAGAAAAAACATCGGATAAAATTAATCATACTCTGAAGACTATTGTAGACAATAACATAGATCAATACAAGGATATTTATGTTCTAATAATTGGCTACAAGCAAAAAAAATATACCCCAAATCAATAACTATGGGAAACAACAAAATTTCAAGAAGAAAATATTTGGGATATAAATACACTTTGCAAGAAATCGATCGAACTTCCGCTCGATACTTTACAATCTATTCATCAGTATATAAAAAGCGAAGTTGTCAGGGTTAAGATAGATTTAGAGATACCAAATGAAGAAGGTGAATTTTCTACGAGCATTAGAAATTATATTGAAGCAATACCAAAAGAGAAATTTAATGAAAATTTACTCACATCTTATTATGAATATCACATAACTAAATTTAAGAAGGAAAGAGGAAAACAAGAAGATTATTACTCAATGGATGAAGTAAGAGAGGCGTTTTACTTTCTAGTCAAGGAACTTGCCAAGCTGCCTCGCATAACACGAGAATTTTATGCTTTCCTTCTTGAAAGGAGGGATGAAAATTCCTTAGAAAATCCCTCTGGTAAAGTCTTCTGCCGTTTCAATGAAGATAGACTGAGAAGAATCTGTAGATATAGTGATATTGATGGAGAAATTAGATTGCTTACAAGGCATAAATTTATATCTTGGGATCAGCCTGTTCCTATTAATGAAGAGTATTATACAAGCTGGACTGAATCTTTCTATCGTATTCATGTGCCTGTTGATTCTATAGAATAGATTAACTTTTTGATTGCAGATTTTATAGATTTTGTAGAAAATAAAAACATCAGTTATCAAAAACCTATAGTACACCTCAATTTTAGTGATTTCTAATTTGTGGTATAGGTACGGTATAAAACAATTTGACTAATTGATTGCCTTTGGCTAGAAATGCAGCCTTCTAAAGTAATAATTAACTCTAGTCTCTGTCTTAGAATAATGACAGAAGTCTACTAACATTAACTTGTAAATTACCTGTATGTCTTATCCTAAAATCAGTGGTGAAGAAATTACCAAACGTGGCAAAGAACTCTATGAAAAGAGCATACGTCCTCAAGTGGAGACAGTAGAGAATATTGGCAAGATTATTTCAATTAATGTAGAAACAGGTGAATATGAAATCGGTGATGATTTAATAATTACAAGTAGCCGATTACAAGATAAAAAGGCTGATGCCCCAATTTGGGCAGGACGAATCGGCTTTAACGCGGTTTATGCTATTGGTGGTACATTAGAGCAGAATGTGAACTTTATTTACTAACCGAAACTTGTGCTTCTTGGTACAACCTGGTAGCTATACGGAATAGTTCTTGACCAGTGTGTAAATAACGCTCATCATAGCTCAACGGAAAGTAAGCCAACTCCTCAATTCCATCTCCAACTTGACTCAGACAGTAATAGAGATGAGCAGCAGTAGCTGCCAAACTAGGAGGATTCGGCAAAGAACGAAACTTAATTTGCGCTTCTTTAAGATCATCTCGACAGGATTCTAAATAATCCTGAAATTCGTCTAACAATTCATCATCAAAAGGATCAGCGGCTAATTCCTCAATTTGTTCCTCTAGAGAACTGAGAATGCCACAAAGCAAGCGATTAACTGGTTTATAAACTAAGCGCAGCCATTCTTCAACCAGTTCATCAGCATCCCTTCCGGTTGGCCTTGTTGTCTGGTGACGTTTTTGGGCGGATGCTGTACGCGGCTGGCGAGGGCTATTTAATTTTTGGGAGCTATTTTGCAGCTTTTGGTCATAATTTAAGCGGCTTTGTGTATCTCCCAAGACCTCATAAGCTGCATTGATGCGAATAATCTGCTCGTGATCCGCCGTTTCCTGTTGACTGTCAGGATGAAATAATTTTACCAAGCGGCGATAAGCTTGCTTAATCTCCGCCAGGCTGGCATTAGGATCAACTTTTAGGGTTTTATAGTGGTTAGAATCGACCATGAATCTAATTTTATTGTGAGCTAATACTAGCTGCTACCTTTGCCTCTAAATCTTGGAACAACGGTGTACTCAAATATCTTTCGCCAAAACTGGGCTGAATCATTACAATTAAGCGGCCCTCATTTTCTTGACGTTGAGCGACACGAATTGCCGCACATAAAGCTGCTCCACTAGAAATACCAGATAGTAGCCCTTCTTCTCTTGCCAAACGCCGACCGTAGTCAATCGCTTCTTCATCAGTGACGGTAATCACTTCATCAATCAATTTTAGTTGTAGCACTTGGGGAATAAACCCAGCACCAATTCCCTGGATTTTGTGTGGCCCTGGTCTACCCCCAGATAACACTGGACTATTGGCAGGTTCAACTGCGATCGCCTGAAAGCTCGGCTTGCGTGTTTTCAGAATCTCCGATACACCAGTAATCGTACCACCTGTTCCCACCCCCGCCACAATGATATCAACCTGTCCATCAGTGTCTTCCCAGATTTCCGCTGCTGTCGTTTCTTGATGTACTTTCGCATTCGCCGGATTGCGGAACTGTTGTAACATATAGGCATTTGGCGTCGTTTCTACTATCTCTTGCGCCCGTCTAATTGACCCACTCATGCCCTCAATTCCTGGTGTTAGTTCCAGTTCAGCTCCATAGCCCCGTAACATTGCCCGTCGCTCCCCACTCATGGTTTCCGGCATCGTTAAAATTAACCGATAACCCTTAGCTGCTGCTGCCATTGCTAGGGCAATTCCTGTATTTCCCGACGTAGGCTCAACCAATAATGTCTTGCCAGGAGCAATCAGCCCTTCCTTCTCGGCAGCATTAATCATACTCACCCCAATTCGGTCTTTGACTGATGCAGATGGGTTCATGCTTTCCAGTTTCACCACAATCTGAGCAACACACCCTGACTCTTGGGGGATACGGTTCAGTTGCACTAGGGGTGTACGACCAACCAGTTCTGTAATGTTACGAGCAATCCGCATAAATATTCCTTATTCCTTCGTCTTTATTCCTTAGTTATTGGGCCACTTATCAAATGTAGTACATGATATCTAACTGCCGCCGTGAATCTCTTTTTTCACAGAGATCCTGAAGCGAATGCTTTTGCAAGACTGAACTGGCTGCCTGACTTGCTTCTAGCCAGATTTCCTCAACAACAGAACTGTCTACGGTTTTGGGATTGATGTCTTCCTCATAGGTTCGCACGTCTAACCCTTCCAAGCACTCCAAAATCTCTAAAATGCTGATTTTCCAAGGTTCTCGCGTCAACAGATAGCCACCTTTTGAACCGCGTTGACTTTTGACTATACCCCCACGTCTCAAGGTAGCCAGCAACTGTTCTAGATAGCGATCAGGAATGTTTTGTTGTGCAGCAATTTGTCGAATTTGCATCGGTTCGCCACTGCTGTAATGAGTTGCCATCTCTAATAAGGCAAGAATTGCGTATTCAGATTTACAAGATAGTTCCACAGGCAGCAAAGTAAGTAGTGATTGGGTTTAGGAGGAAGTTAACAGCGATCTAACCCAATACGGTTCAGTTAAAGCCAAAAGTCCTAAACTGCGTAGATTGGGGAGCCACACACGTGCGTATTTTCCCCCCTTTCCTCTAAGTGGCATTTGAGGAACGTATCGGAGACAGCGAATGCGAACAGCTTGCCAGAGGCATAACTCAACATTAAATGTTAATTGTTGGGTTTCACTTCGTACTGCTCCGCAGAAGCAAGCTAAAACCCAACCTGCGATTTTTCTTAACTGAACCGTATTAGCTCATAACCTTTTCTAGTATACTCCGGTTCTCCACTGGGGTTTATTCAGTAACCCTACCGAAAATAAAAAACCCCACCTGATGGTGGGGAGCAATAGATTGCAAAAGATTTCTCAAAAATTATCGGCAGATTGTCAACAATCTAGAAAGTGAAGGTTGTTCTGAGAGTACCGATAAATGCATCGTCGTTATCGTTACTTTGACCAGGAGCGGTCAACCAGATAACACCAGGGGTAACAGAGATGTTATCCGACACGCGATATTTGTAGAAGCCTTCAATCTGATATGGGACTTTATTACCACCACCTCGGTTAAGAGCATAGGGTGATGCGCCGCCGAAAATACCCAATACGTTACCCTTCTTACCGAAGTCAGGTAAGGCTAACCCGGCTCCGTAGCTCCAAGCTTCGTAATCATCATTAGCACCGAAGCCTGTGACATCGTGGTAAGATACGAAGCCGCTAACCGATAATTTCTCGCTAGGTCTGAACGCAAGTGACAAACCGTAGGAATTGCTGGAAGACGCATCTGTGCCACTGAGCCTGTTGGCTTGTGAAGTACCTACAACAGGAGAAGTATCGCCTACCCCTAGTGTGCCGCCCCCATCGAATAAAGTCCCATCTGTGCCGTTATAACCATGGACATAGGTAGCGGCTACGCCTATGCGATCGCCAACACTAAAATTCAACTGTCCTAAAGCGGCATAATTGCCATTGAACACACCTTGACCGGCGGTAGGATTATTAGCTTCCGACGCTAAGTAACCTAAGGTTAGTGAACTTGATTTCAAGACACCGCCCGGTTTACCAAAGGGTACGTTAAGTGCTATACCTGCACCACCACCAATCCGATAGATGGGATTTTCCGAAGCGAAGGTAGACAGAGCACCATTACCGCCGTCGGTTTTGTCGAAGAAGTAAGGGTTGTTAACAGCAGCATAGTGACTATGTTGCCCTCCAGCCGCTGCTAAGTAAACTTGAGCAGGCCCAACAGGAGCTTCATAAGTCAAGCGGTCTATCCTAACACTGTTGTCAGTAGTGCTACCCACTTGATATGTTTGTGTGCCTTCTGCTGTATTGACACTTGCACCACCCTGACCCACTATATTAAAGGCTCGTGCATTACCAGCCGATAAACGGGTGGTTAACACATCTCTACCTGTGAAGCTGGTTTGCAAGCCTAAACGTACTCTGTCTTGGAATACGGTATTGTTGGCTTCCCCGGTTCTATCCCCAAAGGCATCACTGACTGCAAAAATCGCTTCACCAACCAGCTTGGTGGTGGTGGAGAACTGATTTGCTTCCAGTTCAGCAGTCCGCGCTTCTAAGGAATCTACACGACCGCGTAGGGTTGCTAGTTCAGCTGAAAATTCTTCTTGTAACCGCTGTAATGTTGCTAAATCCTGTTTTGTCACCAAATCAGCCGTTGCTGTGGCAATCAATTCGTTAACTCGATCCAAACAGGCATTTAAGCCAGCGGCAAATTCGTAACGGGTCAAAGCACGGTTACCGCGGTAAGTACCATTCGGGTAACCAGCAATACAACCATAGCGCTCAACCAAGGACTGCAACGCTTGGAATGCCCAGTCAGTGGGTTGGACATCGGAAAACTGAGAAACAGATGTTACTTGAGACTGACTAGTGTTGCCTTCGTTGCTGTAGCGTTTAACTTGATCCAAAACCTTGGCATCATTGGCTGTTTGCGCCAAGATTTCAGGCTGTTGGGTAACTTGAGTTGTGCCTTGATTTTCTACTGGCGATACTTCAGTGGCTGTATTTGGAGCCGCAATTGCTGTTGCCGAAACTAGCAGCGTTGCTCCTAAAACTGCTGGGCTAACCACCAGGGACTTCCACAAGAGATTAGACATTTTTCCTTTTCTCCTCACACCTTATATACATAATAGTGTTTGCTGCACCTAATTCTCAGAAATGCGACATCTTTGTTGGCACCTGTGGATGAGGTTTAGCTGCCACCACTACAATTTTAGTTTTTGCCAAGCTAATAACTGATTAACTAATCGTTAAAAATCTATGTAATTAACTTATGCAAAAACACACCTTCATAGCTTATCATTATAGCCCATCTAATTCAGATGATCAAGATAAAAGCGATAATTCTGCTTAACTCTCACATATATCTGCTTAACTCTCACATATATAAGCCAAATATATGATCAGCATAATCCGAGTACGGAGTAGGGCGTATATCCACTACTCCCTACTCACTTAAAGTCTTGAACGCCAATAGGCTAAGAAACTATTGACCAAAAGTCCCTTAGTTGATCTGAGAAATTACCTCTGCTAGATTAAAGTCATTCTGCGTCAACCCACCGGCATCATGTGTTGTCAGTGTAATTTTCACTTTGTTATAAGAAATCTCTATATCTGGATGATGTCCAACCGACTCAGAAGGTTCCACTAACTTATTGACAAACTCAATTGCTTGGACAAAATCTTTAAATTTACGGGTGGTCTGCAATTTTGACCCCTCAACTGTCCAACCTGACAGAAGGCTGGCTTTTGATTGAATTTCTGCTTGTGTAAGTGGTTGCGCCATCTCAAAAAATCCCTATTTATCAAAATTCACCAGGAAAACCCTTCCCTCAATCGTAGCGGAGCGGAGATAGGGCGGGGATGAAAGGTGGATCTCAATAAATCAAAAGTCACCTATAAAAAACTATCCGCTCTGATTCAGATCAGGTGATCTAAATTAGAGCGGTCTAGCGGGTCTTCAGGTTGTAACCAGACTGCCGGAAGGAACTCCGAGCTTGCCTAGCTACTTGAGCTAACTTAGTATCTCAGGATAACTAAGGCTAACTTTTAGAGAACAGCCCCGGCACACAGCCGGCTAACTACAACCTGATGACCCATGCATTTACTACTTTCTATCATGGGCATCACCTCCTTGTTGCCTAAGTGGTCTTAATTTCAAAAGGGCAGAGCGTTTTGCTCTGGGTTTGTAACCTTGAATTACTATAACACAAGAAATTAATTATAGAGATTAATCTAAATCTAAAAAAAGAAAAACCCCCACCAACAGGTGGAGGATGACTGAACAGAATGATGAATGCTAAATGGGGATTAATTTAGCGTGATTTAGAGAGCGTTACCGCGAGGTAATACTTCCTCAGGGAATACAAATTGTTCGTGGGGTTGATCTTGAGGAGCCATCCAAGCGCGGATACCCTCGTTCAGCAAAATGTTTTTGGTATAGAAAGTTTCAAACTCTGGGTCTTCGGCTGCCCGCAATTCTTGGGAGACGAAGTCATAAGCCCGCAGGTTGAGTGCCAAGCCGACGATACCGATGGCGCTCATCCACAAGCCTGTTACTGGCACAAACAACATGAAGAAGTGCAACCAGCGCTTGTTAGAGAAAGCAATGCCGAAAATCTGTGACCAGAAACGGTTTGCTGTCACCATTGAGTAGGTTTCTTCCGATTGGGTCGGATTGAAGGCGCGGAAGGTGTTAGAACCTTCACCATCTTCAAACAAGGTATTTTCGACTGTGGCTCCGTGAATGGCGCACAATAGCGCTCCACCCAGGATACCCGCTACTCCCATCATGTGGAAGGGGTTGAGGGTCCAGTTGTGGAAGCCTTGTAGGAATAGGAGGAAGCGGAAAATAGCAGCAACGCCAAAGCTGGGTGCGAAGAACCAGCTGGATTGTCCCAAGGGGTAAATCAAGAAGACGCTGACGAATACGGCGATGGGGCCAGAGAAGGCGAGGGCGTTGTAAGGACGAATCCCTACTAGGCGGGCGATTTCAAATTGCCGCAACATGAAGCCGATTAAACCGAAGGCTCCGTGGAGGGCGACGAATGGCCACAATCCACCTAATTGAATCCAACGGGTGAAGTCGCCTTGAGCTTCTGGTCCCCAGAGCAACAGTAGGGAGTGTCCCATGCTGTCGGCAGGGGTGGATACTGCTACTGTCAGGAAGTTAGCTCCTTCTAAGTAGGAGGAGGCTAATCCGTGGGTGTACCAAGAGGTAACGAAGGTTGTACCTGTTAGCCAACCGCCTAGTGCTAGGAAGGCGCAGGGGAACAGTAGTATCCCTGACCAACCTACGAATACGAAGCGATCGCGCTTTAACCAGTCGTCTAGAGCGTCAAACCACCCTCTAGAACTGGGGGCGCGTCCTACTGCAATGGTCATTAGAGGAATCTCCAAATGTTTATAAGTACAGATTTTATCTGTGTACAGATGGCTATGTAACAGCCGTCTATAAACAGAAAGTTAACCGGGTTATGAATCCAGTTTACAATTTTTTACCATCTTTAATCATATTAAGTGCAAATCTCTAATTTTTCTAGGGGAATTTTGATAAAAATTAATCTTTGATGTAGTGCAAATGCCTCCAGCAGTCCTCACGATGGCGCAAGAGTAGGGAAAAAGGGGAAAACAGACGCAAAATTCGACACTCATAATTCAAAATAACCGAGATGTAGGGATCAGCAATAATTTCCCAATCCCCAATCCCCAATCCCCAATCCCCAGTCCCAGGAATCAGTCAGCTAACGCTAGAATGAGTCCTACAGTGAAATGTGATTAATGCTAAATGTTTACCATCGACTTAAGCATCAAAAATACTGCTTTCCCGATATCAGTGCAACGTAAGACCGCTGAGGATGCCGAGGCTGTCTATCAGTTGCTTTTGGCAGCAATGCGCTCTGGCAACCCTGATATTGTAGAACTCAAGTGCGAGGGCAAGACAGAGAAAAAAATTGCTGTTCGTGCTAGTGAAATTTCGGGTGTACAGATTGTTCAGAAAGATGGTGTAACCGTTGGTGGTGGCAGACCACCAGGCTTTTTCGCCCTAGCTGCTGAATAAAGAAGGTACGCAAATGGCGGCAGTAGGTATCGAGGTTAAGGATTTAAACTTCATTTGGCCTAATGGAGAGCAAGTGATCAAATCTTGTTCTCTAGAAGTCCCCAAGGGTGAATTTTGGATGCTTTTGGGTACAAATGGCAGTGGTAAATCAACGTTACTGAGACTGCTGGCGGGGTTATTAGTTCCCGCATCCGGCGAAATTGGGGTTTTGCCTCCTGTTGGCTTTGTGTTTCAAAATCCTGATCATCAACTGGTGATGCCAACGGTTGGTGCTGATGTGGCTTTTGGATTGGTGGCAGAAAAATTGCCTCCAGCTGCGGTGAGAGCTAGGGTTGAGGAAGCCCTAGGGGCGGTAAATTTGCTGGCCTTGCAACGACGCCCTATTTATGCTCTCTCTGGGGGACAAAAACAGCGAGTAGCAATTGCTGGTGCGATCGCCCGTCACTGTGAAGTCTTATTATTAGATGAACCCACTGCTTTACTAGATCCAGATAGCCAACTGGACTTAGTATCTGGTGTCCGCAGCCTTGTCAAAAGTCGGCGAATTACAGCTTTGTGGGTGACTCATCGCCTAGACGAGTTAAATTACTGTGACGGCGCTTTTTTACTAGAAAAAGGCTCACTAGTGGATTCGGGTGAAGCCCAACGCCTCAAACAACGTCTGATGGAGGTTGAGAAACAGTAGCCAAAAAGCTAACTGGACACAAAAAAACCTCCTGATAGGGATTTTTGCCTCAGTTATCTGTCTCAAGCTAAATAATCAGGAACTATACACCAGATGCCAGAAACTTGCTTGTTTCATAGGCGTCTGGTGATTTAGTATGTAATTTTTGGTAGGGTTCGGGTTTCTTGGTGTCATGCCAATTTGGGATAGATAGTACTTTTTTATATTGAGCGAAACGTAGTATAGACAAGTATTTGGTGAGATTATTCCCTTGGCTGAGAATGACTTCTAAAAATTAATTACCCAATTACAAAGAACTACGGCGAGATTTTTTTAAAGGCTTGCTACAATTTGCTGCTTCTACCTTTGGGTCTACTTTTGCGCTCTATCCGCATATTTTGTCCTCTGTAACATAGAGTTACAGGCAATGCTTCAATTACTATAAAACTTATGAATGAATTTTGCTAACTCTAGATAATTGTGATTAAAAACCATGTCCCGTTCTTCACTCCAAGCCGTCCTGCTTGTGGACGGCTACAACATAATAGGCGCTTGGCCTTGCCTGAAAAAAACTCGTGATAGCGCTGGACTAGAGGCCGCACGTGGGGAATTGGTCGAAACGATGACGAGTTATAGCTCATTTCAAGGTTATGAAACTCAAATTGTTTTTGACGCCCAATATCAAAACTCCTCTAGTAACAAAGAAACTATCACAGATCTTTTATCAGTTTATTACACCGATTTCGGGCAGACCGCAGATACCTACATTGAAAAATCCTGTGCGTCTTTCCGCTATCAAGTAGCTCAATCTTTGATTTCTCGCGTGATTGTTGCCACATCAGATCGAGCACAGCAGCTGATGGTACAGGGTTATGGGGCTGAATGGTTATCGGCACAACAACTCTGTGGTGAAGTGGAAGCCACTGTTTGTCGAATGCGGCACAAGTATCAAACACGTAGAAAATCTCAAAGCAGATTTTTAGCCAATGCTATCGATGCTCAAGCGCGACAGCGTCTGGCCGAGTTGCGAATGGGATTAAAGTAAATTGCAGTATATGGAAATCTCTGCTTTAGCCTCTAGAGCGGGTTTTGGCTGGCGAACAGTTTAGTTTTAAGCCGCTACAAAAAATCAGGCAAAATTTTTGGCTAAGGTACTTGCCAAATTCTATTTTTAGCCCTATGATTGTGAAACGTGAGTAATCCTCAGTAGCTCAGTGGTAGAGCGATCGACTGTTAATCGATTGGTCGCTGGTTCGAATCCGGCCTGGGGAGTTTAAAAAAAGGCGGAAAATAAAGAATGAAGGATGAGAAAACAGATTTCACACTTCAAGCTTTAGATTTCTAGCAATTATGGTCACTTGACCCAGATGTGATGTTTCTCAATCACGGGTCATACGGTGCTTGCCCTAAAATAGTGCTGGCAGTTCAACAACGCCTGCGTTATCAGATGGAATCGGAACCCCTATGCTTTTTTGGCAGAGAGTGGGAACCATTGCTAGATGATGCTAGGCAAAAACTGGCGGCGTTTGTTGGCTGTAATATCCAGGAGTTGGTATTTGTTCCTAACGCGACGACTGGCGTTAATTCTGTGTTAAGGTCACTCAGATTTTCGCCAGAAGACGAAATTCTGACAACTAACCACGAGTACAATGCTTGTCGGAATGCCCTGGATTTTATCGCTAGTCGCACTGGTGCGCGGGTAGTGGGTGCAAACTCCCCACGCACTGATAAGAGTCGCTTTCAGTTGGAATTTGACTGGATGGGTACTAATGATCCTACCAATTATATATGTGTACCATTGGCGATCGCACGGAGTGCCCGCCAGAGGCGATCGCATTTTTGGGTTCATTATTACCTGGTGGGTGGACAGAATTGATGCAGCGCAATCATCAGCTAGCATTGGAGGGAAGACAGCTACTTTGTGCAGCGCTAGGAGTTTTGCCACCTTGTCCAGCAGAGATGATTGGTTCAATGGCGGTTGTGCCAATGCCTGAGGAGTTGGAAAATTATAATTTTATGTTTCTGCACGATGAATTATTTGATCGGTTTGGCATTCAAGTGCAGGTGATTCCCTGGCAAGAATCACCCCGGCTACTGGTGCGGATATCGGCACAAATTTATAATCAGCGCCAGCAGTATGAGTATTTGGCAAAGGCGCTGAAGGAATTGCAAAATTGCTGAGTTTGGCTTTTGCTGACTATTGAAATTTCAAGAAATGTATTGCATATAATATAGGTAGAAAAAATATCGACTTTTGGGAAAACATCTGCAAAGTCGGCGAAACAGTAATTAAGGCAATAGTCCCAAGAAGTCACAGTTAATGCTAGTAAATTTGGCTTTTTGAGCAGCAATTGTTTTTGATTAATAACAGGTGTTTGCCCTGTTCATAGAGGGTTAACATGAAAGTAAATTTAAATATTATCATCTCCGGCTTGGCTATAGCGACAACGGTCTTACTGTCGGTGTTGTTGATGAATACACCAGTTGCTGCTAATGAGATTCAGCAAGTAGTCAATGGCGGAATTTACCCAAGAGAGCCTAATTTTTTCAGTCGGGGAAGGGAACAGTTTGACAGAGAAATTCAACTTCTACTCGACAGAAATGATGCTGCTGCTGATACTCTGCTGAAAGTCAGTCCTGAAGTGCAGCGGTTACAAGAACGGCTAGCACCACGGGAAAAACCTGCTAATTCGCAGGAATTACTCAAACCAAGCCAGCATTCGGAACCCCACCGTTAGCACCTTCACGAAACAGCGGGGAGGGGGATTTCTTTTTGGGTGCAATATTACCTCTTTCCAAACCTCTCTGCGTGTCGGAGAGAGGCTTTGAATCTTGCTCCCCTTAAGAGTAATAAAAGCTTTTCCTTTCCCCTCCCCACCCCCCAAGTTCCCCCCTTTCAGGGGGGAGTCCATATGTTCCCTCCCCTTGCATGGGAGGGGTAGGGAGAGGTGGGGAGGGTTAGGGAGAGGTTGTTGGGGTTGGGGGTTAGGTCTGTATTAGACTCAAATGAGAACCGCTATATAGGACTTTTTCTTTGGGGTGCAATACACTTTGACCTCTCTCCAAACCTCTCTCCACCTCTCCAAACCTCTCCTTTCAGGAGAGGCTCAGTTGTTGTCCCCCCTGTAGGGGGGACTTTAGGGGGGGTGGAGAGAGGCTTTGAAAATTACTTCTATATTGCAAATGTTCTTTGCTAGAAATTATCTCTTTTAAAAGAAAAATCATATCAGTAACAACTGTCCAAGCTGGAGGTTGTCTAGGGAGTTTTTGGGTTTAGTATTGTAAGTGCTAATGCTTAAATTTATGTAATTATTTTTTAGATAATGACTAATGGTTCCCTTTCCTCTAACCCGTTTGTGGCTGGGGGGACGATTAAAGATTTCCGGCTGTTTGTAGGGCGTGAGGATGAACTACAAGCGATCGCATCTCGGATGATTGGTGTACAGCCGACAAGTATCAATATTGTTGGTGATCAGCGGATTGGTAAGTCTTCGTTGCTGTATCACTTTTGGCTAACTTGGCAACAGCGAGTGCAAGACTCTAGGCGTTTTGCGGTGATTTACCTGTCCCTACGGGATGGGGATTGTCAAACAGAGATGGGTTTCTATGAGGCGGTAGCGCAAGGTTTATCGAATTCTGTTTCTGGATGGCAAAACAGGCTGAATCATGCCTTGAAGGGTAAATCGCTGAATCGCCAAGGATTTTCAGATGCGATCAAGCAATGGAAACAGCAGGGAAAGCTACCTGTTCTTTGCTTGGATGATTTTGAAAGCCTTTTGAAACATCCCCAGGAATTTGATAATGGATTTTATGACAATTTGCGATCGCTAATGGATGATAACGCCTTAATGCTAGTGATAACTTCCCGCAAAAAGCTGGATGTTTACGGTAGTGAGCATCGTTTTGTCTCTGGGTTCTTCAACATTGGACACTCTATTGATTTGCAGGAACTCACTACAGATGAGGCTATCAAACTGGTGCGTTTGTCAAGTGGCTCAATTAATAGCCTACCTGTTTTGAGCATAGATGAGCAGAATCACGCCCAGCAGTGGGGAAAACGACATCCTTATCAGTTGCAATTGGCTGGCTTCTATTTAGTGGAAGCACGTCAACAAAACAAGTCTGTCAAATGGGCAAAAGAGCATTTTGACAAACAGCTTGCTAACTTTCAGTCTAATTCAAAAAAACAGCGATCGCGTTGGTTGCGTTGGGTAGTTAGGGATATGCCGGTGCGTTTGGGTAGTTTCACCAAATTTATTGGCGCAAGTGTGGGTGAAGTGACTAATTGGGTTATGGGAATCGGAATTTTGCTGTTGGTGATTTTAGTCTTTGCCGGTGTGCTGCACTGGAATGATGTTCGGGATTTTGTGATTGAAAAGCTGGGGATAAAGTAGCGACACAGAACCTCACCCTGGTTTTGCTACGCAAAATCTGTCCCTCTCCTTGTGAAGGAGAGGGATGTTATTTCTTTCCCTTAGCTTGCGAAAAAGAGGGATGTCATGTTTTTCCCTCTCCTTGTGAAGGAGAGGGATGTCCGTCAGGACAGGGTGAGGTTTTTCAAGACTTTTGGGTAATCGGATAACTTGTGTGTACACCCTAGGCTAGTGATTATTCCCCAAGTGCTGGAAAGGGGAGATCAATATTTTCGGGAGTTATGGAAAAGTTTAGCAGTGAGCGATCGCAATTTCCTAAAACGTTTAATTTACGGCGAAACTCCCACCCAGCAAGATAAAGGTGTTGTGAAAAGACTGGTGCGAAAGGAAATTTTAAATCCAGAAGCTAATGCTTTTCAAGTTCCTTTGGTGCAAAAGTTTGTAGAACTGTTGCTAGAAGAAGAATGATATAAAAAGACCTAACCCCCAACCCCCTTCCCTACAAGGGAATGGGGCTAATTACCCTCATCTCATAGGGGAGACTTTGGCTTCAGCCAAAGGCGGGGAGAGGTTCTTGTTGAATAATTTAAGCGTGGAAAATTACGGTTATTAAAGGGAGGAAGGCTAAAAGAAAGTTATGCCAGGAAAGCATTTGAGGTTCTGGGGTGGGTTCTGGTGGGGTTAATAAAGCTTCTATTCTCTGCTCTAAACGGTCGCCTATACTGGAAGAACCCAAAGCGGCACAGCAGACTTCTGATGATACAGGGCTGTTTGTGACTACCAATAGCAGCGATTCTGCTAGCACCAAGGGGTCTACTTGGGATGCAGCATAACTATCAGCCCGGAGTTCTCGCAAAGCTAAAAGTTCTTCCCACAAAGGCTCTGTATTTGGCAACCAGGCGGTGCAGGAACGCACACAACCCAGCCAAAAAAACCAGAATGTATCCCTGTAATGGTAATGCCCTTGCTCATGGGCTAAGACGCTTTCTAAATGGGTAGGTGAGAGAGTTTGCAGCAATCCCTGGCTAATGACTAATTCAGGTTGCCAAAAACCCATTTGTCCAGCGAACAAAGCCCCTGTTTGTAATAACCGGACTTGTTTACCAGCCAGATGCACTTGGGGACAGTCGCGGGCGGATTTTACAGATTTCCATCCCTGAAAACCCAGTTTGATACACAAAACGGCAGAAAATGCTAGACAAATTAAAGCTAATACATAGCTGAAGGAGTCTGTATACATCCCGCCCATTTTCCCTTGGGTGCCCATGCAGACTACGGCGTTGGCTGTCATGAAAATTAACAAGGGGGGGAAGAGAAATAAAAATAGCGATCGCCGCCATCGCAGATTCCAACTACCAAGATCTGCGTTCCCAGAAGTTCTCAACCACCAGGCAACTGTCACAGCAATTAAAATCATCATCAGATGCATCATTGTTCCTCCCTCGCTTGGCGTGCGGCTTGAATCCGTTTAGCGATCGCTTCTATTTGCTCACTGGCCGCTTCATCCAGACTATCAGCGAATGCTGCCACTACGTCAGGATTCCCCACCGCTAAAAATCGCTGCAACTGCTCGTGTGCTTTAATCATCTGTGCCTGTTGCTCTGTCAGTAATGGCCGCCAATAGAAAGCCTTTCCCTGTTTGTCGCAGGCTAGCCAACCTTTCTCGGTAAGCCGACGCAGAACGGTAGTAACAGAAGTATAAGCTAATTCGCGGTTGGGATCAGCCAAAATGCGATCGTGTACATCTTTGACTGTAGCTGAACCAAGTTCCCAAATAAGACTTAAAATTTCTGCTTCCAAAGGACCTACAGACAGTTGTTTTGGGCGGTAATCGGGTAAAGGTGCCATATTGATTTGAGATGTGGGATTGGAGATGAGTGCAATGTAGATGAAGATTTCGGTTTTTATTGGACAGGACTAGCCTCTGGGGGCGGAATTCTGCCAGAAAATCTATTCTCTGTTCTCAGGTTACAAGATAGAGCAGTACGTCTGAAAGTCTCTAATCTATGAAAGCAGGCTTTTTTAGGATTTCTTCATTTATCCGAAGTTATACCAATCATCAATAAATACGACTGTAGTTAGTGCCCCTAACTCGGTAAAATATTACGGCAGTAGTATTAGAGCAGGTGTATCCAGCGCGTGAAGCTATTTATATACCACACTCCGGAATTGACGCCAACTGATCAAGCACCAGAATGCGCGATCGCCGTCGATGTCTTGCGGGCCACTAGCACAATGGCAACGGTTTTAGCGGCTGGAGGCGAGGCTGTGCAAGTCTTCAGCGATTTAGATCAACTCGTCGAAGTGAGCGAAAAATGGCCCCCGGAAAAAAGATTACGAGCTGGAGAACGCGGCGGTGCGAAAGTTGCCGGCTTTGAGTTGGGTAATTCTCCCCTCGACTGCACACCAGAACTAGTGCAGGGGCGGCGCTTGTTTATCAGCACCACCAATGGCACCCGGGCCTTACAACGAATACAAGAGGCGCCCATTGTCCTAGCAGCAGCCTTGATTAACCGGGCAGCGGTGGTGAAATTTCTTTTAGAAAAACAACCAGAGACGGTGTGGATTGTCGGTTCTGGCTGGGAAGGCAGCTTTTCTCTAGAGGATACAGTTTGTGCTGGTGCGATCGCTCACAGTATCTGGAAAGAATCTCACGCCTCTTTAGAGGATTTGACTGGTAATGATGAAGTTGCGAGTGCGATCGCTCTTTATTCTCAGTGGCAAAATGACTTATTAGGATTATTTCACCAAGCTAGTCACGGTAAGCGATTGCTGCGCCTGGAATGTCTAGATGATCTCAAGTATTGTTCCCAAACCGATATTTTGGATATTTTGCCGATTCAGCACGAACCAGGTGTTTTAAAAAGTCAGAGTAAATAACCAAAAAATTCTGGTTTCTGGTTATACTTGCCCCCTTCTAGGCAGCAGTCTCGAAAGGGGTAAACTTTATAGAGTAAAAGATTTTACTCTTTACCTAAGACTTGCCAGCGGGACACCTAACCAGCCTGCAAAATTCTCCATCTGTTTGGGCGAAGGATTTTCAACAGGTTTTACCTGATACTTGGTGGGACGTGGTGCAGCAAGGGTGACAGAATAGGTATGCAGTTCGTCTTGGTGGAAGATTGTAACTTGGATCATGTCGTTTGGTTGGTAATCCTTCAAGCGTTCGCTCAATTGACTCGCCCCAACCTTAATCCCATCAATTGCTAACAACTCATCCCCAGCATCAATTCCCGCTGTTTGTGCAGGTGAATCCGTTTCCACAAACTTAATCATCTCCCGCCCATTTTCTGTATTTGTCTTCACACCCAAGTAAGGTTGTTCTTCCTCTTCCCCCACCAACTGCAATCCAAAAGGTTCTAGATACTGATCAAAGGGCAATTCTTCAGTACTGTCCAGGTAGCGGTTAAAGAAATCTGCTAAATCCCTTCCCGCAACAGATTCAATTACAGCCTGCAACTGTTCTGGAGTATAGCCAATTTCCCCTTGTCCAAATTGCTGCCACATTTTCAGCATCACATCATCAAGCGATCGCTGATTGCGATGATGAGACCGAATCAGTAAATCCAGCAACAATGACACCATTTCCCCCTTTAAATAGTAGGAGATTTGGGAATTACCGCTATTAGCATCTGGGCGATAAAGTTTAATCCAAGCGTCAAAACTCGACTCAGAGAGGGGTTGGACTTTGCGCCCTGGTGTCGTTTCATATCTAGTAATTTCCTTGCCCAAATGATGCAAATACGCCTTAGCATCATAAATTCCCGCACGCATTGGAATTAACAAGTCATAGTAACTCGTAGTTCCCTCACAGAACCACAGGGATGGTGTATAGTTTTCCTGGTCGTAATCAAAAACTTCTAGGGCGATTGGGCGGATTCGCTTCACATTCCACAAGTGAAAAAACTCGTGCGCTACTAACTGCAAAAAGCGATCGTACTTATCCTGAGTGCGAAACCCAAAACGCTGGTAAATTAACGAACAGCAGTTTTTATGCTCCAACCCGCCAAAAGCTTGGCTAAATAAATGTAGCAGAAACACATATCGTTGATATGGCAAACCGCCAAACATCTGCGCTTCCACTTCGATAATTTTCTGGAAATCCGCAATCATCCGCTGCGGTTGGAAATTTCCCTGTCCCCAGATTGCCAATTCATGGGGTTTGCCCAATACCTCAAAGTGATATAACTGGTGGCAACCAATCTCGAACGGACTATCCACAAGAGTATCAAAATCCGTAGCCAAGAAAGTATTAGCTTCCTCAGCAACTTGTGGTAAACCAGTAGTTACCTGCCATTCTGGGCGCGGTGGTGCAATAGTAACGCGAATTGGTAGCCCCTCCCAACCCGGTATTCTCACAAACAGTGCCGCACCATTAAAATAGCCGTGGGTAGCATCCAAGTGATTTGTACGTACCGAAAGCTCATTCGCAAAAATGCGATAACTTACGCTTAATTCTGAAACACCTATTTTCTCTATCTGCCAGTGATTTTTACTAAGTTTCCGCCAAGCCAAAGGTTTATCTCCCGCAAAAGCGGCAAAATCTTGTAAGTTCTTAGCGTATTCTCGCACTAGGTAAGAACCTGGTGTCCACACTGGCAGTTTCAAATCGAGAATCGGCAACGGGTAGTGAGCAAGGTGTAAAGTCACCTCAAACAGATGGGTTTCTGGTTGAGGCATTGTCACTAGGTAATGAATCGTCGGCTCAGTTTTCTGAACTTGGGTGTTGGAGCGAGGTGCTGTTACTTCAGTCATCTTAAGTTATGAGTCCTGATTTATTAGTCAATAGTTAATAGTCAATAGTCAATAGTCAATAGTCAATTGTTGAATAACTGTGGACTATTGACATAATACTCAGCACTCAACACTGATTAGACTTTGCCAGCTAGATGCATCAACTGTTTGAAATTGACTAGATAAATGATGTTGTTAGCACTGTTAATTTTGATCCATCCTTTTTCATGAAGCTTTTCCATGATTTTGGCGGTTTCTTCAATGCTGATTTCTGTCACTTCTGCTAAATCTTTGTAGGGAATATTAAAAATTTCCCTGCCTTCGGCTGATTCATGACCATAGCTGTCGCTCAAACTAACTAGGGTATGGGCGAGTTTGACCGCTGGTGGTGAAGACCGCATTTGCAAGCGCAGGTTAATTTGCCGCAATCGCCGCACCATCAGTTGGAGCATCCGGTGATGTAACTGAGGGTCTTTAAACAAGATTTGGATAAAACGCTCTCTGGAAACACTCAGCAATTTCACTGGTGAAAGGGCAATGACATCAGTTGAGCGGGGAGATTCATCCAAAACCGCCATTTCGCCAAAAAAATCTCCCTGACCTAAAATCGCCAGTGCAACAGAATCATCCCCGTTGGTACGCCGGACTTTCACCCAACCAGAAACTAAGAAGTAAACTGCATTACCCCAAGCATCTTCCATCACAACAGCTCGTCCAGACGGGTATTCGTGTTCAATTGCCACGTTGAGCAGCCATTCCAAAGTTTGTGGACTGGCTGTACTCATCAAAGGGAAAATATCACTAAAAACCTCAATTTGCATGAAATATTTGCAGGAAATGAATTCTAGAGCCGAAAACTAAGTTTACTAGTATAAGTTTTTTTAACCGTAATCTTTCGCTAAATTAGGTAGCAAAGTTTGCACGTATTTAACTGGAACCTTTAAAGTTGTTCAGTCCATGCTTCAATTACAACATAACAAATTATCTATTGGGATTGAAAACAGCAGTTTCACGGAGAGAACTGTTACTTGCTGTTTTCTGGTGACTGACTATGGGATGCGAGTATTTTGACCTGTTGGTCTAATTTTTCCACTAGTTGATTTAGGGTAGTTAAAGCTTCTAATTGCTGTGAGTTAAGGGGAGAATGAAGCAAAAGCCGCTCTTGCAGTTCATGCAACATGAAGCTCAGTTGCTTAGTAATTCCTAAGGTATCACGGCTCAGATGCATCAACTGTTGTTGTTGATAGAACTTTAATGCTGCTCCTCGCAACACTTGTAGTGTGGCCTCTTCGCCATACATTCCCGGCATCACTCGCAACCTTAATAACAAACGGTTTTGTTGATACAGGCACTCCTTTTCTACCTGTTTTGGTTCTGCCATTGTGGTAACAGGTAGGGACGTAAACCGCTTTAATTCATTCAGCACCCCTTGGAACACGGAGAGGGGCAGTTTGTCTAATACAGACTGCAAGACTCCATTGTCACTCCAGAGTATCCTGCCTTCGTAAGGTTGTCTTTCTAAATACAGCCGACCAATTCCCCCAGCCAAAACTCGTCCTAGTAATTCTTCCAGTAATTTTTTGGGTGGTAGTGTAGCCAGTAACTCGATCGGACTGAATAGTTCGGGAACTTGTACTGGCAAAATAGGTAAGTTTTGTTGCAGTGCTTCCTGGGAACTATTCTCTTGATCTGGGTTTAGGGGGGTCAAGAGGTTGTTAGTTTTAGACGCGCTATCTAGATCTGGGATCGGGGGCAAATCTACCCGCTGCCAAAGATTTTGACTACTTTCCGTTGGCAGATCAAGCTGTGTCGGTTGGTAATTAGGTTCAGAGTAGTCAGTTGTAGGGGCAATAGGGTTTTCGGCAATTCTGGCAGCACTTCTTTGTGAGAGCAACTCCTTTATTGGCTGATACTCTGGTTCGGCACCTGGTGGGAATGTATTTTTGTAGTTGAGGTAGGCTGATAATATGGTGCGGTGAGTGTCGGCTGTGATTGGCTCGGTTACCATTGTGAAATTGATATAAGACAAAATGCGACCAACGTATTCTAGGGCAGCGGTGTCTTGTGGATGAACTATACCTAACAACAGGTTGTTATCTTCTAATCCAAAGGGCAAAATTTGGTGATAGAGGCAAGCTTCAAAAGACAAGAGACTATCAATCAGCTGGAATATCTGCTCGTGATCACCCCCTTGCTGCCACTTAGTTTGGGTAGTGGTTAGCGTTTGCTGCCCAGTCGCTGCGGTATCAGTTTGTTTACCCTCTGAAGACAACATAGGTTTGATTTGTTAGTGTTTCTTTATATCACTATTTTGCCTCTAAGTTAGTGGGCGGCAAGTCAGGATACTTTGTTATGGTAATAAAAGTTTAATTATCTACAATAAATAGAAAATTAGTTTAGGATTGTAGATTGCGTGCCAATCCTAAATCTAAAATCAAACTAAAATTAAAAGCGGCCAGCTTGGCGACGATCACCCAAAGTTATTTTAGTTTACTACCAGCAGCGTCCTCAATGGAAAGCCCTTGCTAGACTGGGGAGTTATTTACTATCAGGGGAATATTTGATTTTAGTTAATCCTGAGTTCTTAAAGCTTGGGCTGCGAGATAGATTTTAGTCCATTCACCGAGCACCTGATGGGTTTTAAGTTTTAACTGTTGGGCTGTTGCTTCTATTGAGTTGCCTGCTCTCCGCAAATCTAGAATCTGCCGCTCCACAGGAGTCAATTGTTGATCAAGTTGCTGCCATTTGTTTTGTGTTAGCCCTAAGTTATGTTCTTGTAAGGAAATTGAGAGCCAGTTATCCACAAGTTTTGGTTTACTTTTGAGAGCAAAGACGCGCACCGCGTGGTAGCTAATTTTTTCTCGCAGCCGATATACTTCCTTAATGGGCTTATTTAGTTTCTTGGCAATCTCTTCCTGGGTTTTCCCTTGCAGATACAGTCGTAGCCACTCCACTGCCTCTTGCCCCAGATTTTGGCGTAAATAATTTGACAATTGCTGATGTACTGCCTGACGCAGGGCCTGTTGCTCTTCTAGTTGTCGTGCCTCTTGATATTCTGCGATCGCCTGACTATCGACTAAGTTAATCCTATTATCACTATCTTCTGTGAGAACTTCTTCGGAAACTAGCCTAATCAAATCACTGGCAGGCACTTGAGTTAAGCCACCACGCTGAGTGCGGCGCAGGTAGTTGACAAAGCGGTAAACCAGTAGGGGTTGATTGCGTACTGGCCGCAAACAATACTCTTCTATGCTGGCAAACAACATAGTATCTTGCAATCGTCTATCACTGGCAAATTCTGCAATACAAGCCATTTGTTGCTGCATATAGTGATCACTTTGCAGTAATTCTTGGAGTACTTCTTGCAGTACATCCATGACACTGCGCTGGCGATCGCGACTGAGAGAAACCCAAGTCTGAATTTTATTGCGTAATGTTACTAAACTCCCCAACCGAAGTATCAGGTTACGATAAGCGCGTTCTCGTCCTATTCCCAGATAGCGCTGGTGTAAAATCCGCCAGCGATATTCCATTGCTTGCTTGGCAATCTCCAGTTCTTTAGGATTGAGCAAATCAAACCGGTTTAAATCTACTCCCAAAAGCCAGAGAATAATACTTTCTCTGGCTGCCTCACTTTGTTCTGGACATTCCGCAGCCAGCCGAAGCCGCCAATGTTGCGCCAGGTTTGCCGCATGCTTTGCCATAGTGAGATTGCGCTCCTCGAAACTCTGTTTTAAAGTTGGCATCACAACCCCCGTTCCCGTCCCACTTAACTTATTAGCTGGCAGTTGTCCCTGATTTGACAATTTTCATCAAGACATTTCTGTGTTCCTTCTTTTATTACGTCTTGATTCACTAAACTTATGCAGAAATTGTGACTTTAATATTTTTACTTGCGTTCTCCAAGTACTGGAAATCGCACTCTATCAGGCATTTTCCTTGAATTAGAAGAATTTTAATTTTTATGAAGTTCTATTTAAAGATCTGAGAAAACCAATCTATCAAGATTAGATAAATATACACCCCAACTAGACAGGGGTTTGGCAAAGCTAACTTGAATGGGACAATTTCCCACCTCGCAAGAGCAAAGCTTATCGGGAGGGAAAATGCCTTCAGCATTAAACCGAGTGCAGCGAGTCTTTTTTGGTAAACCCTTGATGCGGTCATTTATGACTTTGAATCTTTTTTGCTCAAAGTCTTGGTCTAGTCTTGTAGTCGTGGCGACTCTTGATCACCCTATCTTCCATTTCCAGATCTGACGATGGGGTTTTCTACAGAATCTCGGTATTGTTGAACTTCTTCTGTGTAGGAAATTGGCAAAACGGCTTCGACGTTTTCATGGGGACGAGGAATAATTACCCATGATTCCAAAGTGCCACCATAAACCTTTTCTACAGCGTCGACACCAGCAGCCATAGCAGCCTTAACTTCAGATACATCCCCACGGATATTAATTGTAAAGCGGGCGCTACCTACTCTGATATAACCAACTAGGGTAACTCGACCGGCTTTAACCATAGCATCTGCTGCTGCTAGCACAGCAGGAAAACCTTTAGTTTCTAATGATCCAACAGCCTGTAGTGACATTAACAATCTCCTGTATGAATAAACCTAAGTACTAAATGCTACAAGTTATTTTTACGACGAAGCTTCGTTACAAATTTTGATGGCGAATTTGCCTAGAAGATTCGGAAAGGTTCTGATTTTGAGGTGAAGTGGATTGGTAGAATTGTTTCCACATTTTCCGGGGGATTGGGAACAATGTAGTGGGTGATTACCTGACCACCATGAACTTCTTCTCCAGCAGCGATGCCAGCTGTAACTGCTGTTTGGACTTCAGCAACCTGTCCCCTTACGGCGACTATTAGGCGAGCACCTTCGGCTATGCCGTAGTACACAATGGTAACGCTGGCAGACTTGACCATTGCATCTGCTGCGGCTAACACAGCAGGAAAACCTAAAGTTTCAATTACGCCAACCGCTATGGGCATGGCTTTATTCTCCCGATACAGAGATAAGTGATATTAATTGTACGAGGCTTTGGTTCCATTGTTGAAGCGTGGGAAAATTTTCTGTAACGCTGGATTCCTGCTCACATCCGATGGCGTAACCGCTCCTCGGAGGCGATATCGCCTCTCCTCTGCGTGAAAAAATTAAAATTACAGTAGTTTGTCACTTAGTGAGGTGCATAAATTACACCCCTACACCTCTGTTATCTGACAATAGCCAACTGAATATGCTACCAGTCAAAACGGCATAAATTGGCGAAAAACTAATTATAAATATGCCCAGACCGACTAATCCACCAATGTTGTATCCTTGGATAAACACAAACATGGCTGCCAAGAGCATAATCAAGGCATTTAAGGGAAAACTCAAGAACCGATTTGCTGCCATAAAAACTTCAATTTCTTATTTGTAAACTAAGACTTATGTTTCCAAGGTTTTTACCTGCCGCTGTTGGGCAATTAACAGAACCAGCCTCGGTTAGTTTAGCTCAGAGTATTGAAAGTCAAGCGATCGCTACTTCCCTAACTACTGAATCGATCACCACAACCTATATACACCAGGGAAGTGGCGTAACACCTATATTATTAATTCACGGTTTCGACAGTTCTGTTTTAGAATTTCGCAGGCTGATACCACTGCTGGGGGAAGATAATGAAACTTGGGCAGTGGATTTATTGGGTTTTGGCTTTACAGAAAGACTTCCAGGAATTGCCTATAGCTCAAATGCTATTAAAACCCATCTTTATTATTTTTGGAAAACCCTAATTAACCAACCAGTTATTTTGGTGGGTGCTTCAATGGGGGGTGCAACAGCGATTGATTTCACTCTCACTTACCCGTCCGTGGTGCAAAAGCTTGTGTTAATTGACAGTGCGGGTTTGAAGGGTGGTTCACCGTTAAGCAAATTAATGTTTCCGCCGTTGGATTCTTTCGCAACTGGAATTTTGCGTAATCCCAAAATTCGCGATCGTATTTCCCGCACCGCTTACAAAAATCCTAGCCTGGTTTCTCTCGATGCTTTATATTGCGGAGCATTACACCTACAAATGCCCAATTGGGGTCAAGCATTGATTGCTTTTACCAAAAGTGGTGGTTACGGTGCTTTTAGACTTGACCAACTCGCACGAATTAAGCAACCAACGTTAATTTTGTGGGGCGATGCCGATAAGATTTTGGGTACTGGGGATGCCCAGAAGTTTCAAAAGGCAATTCCCCAGAGTAAACTTATTTGGATTCAAGAATCTGGTCACGTTCCTCACCTAGAACAACCACAAATCACCGCCCAACATATTTTAGAATTTCGGAGTTAAATTCTAATCATACAACCAAGTATTGTCAGCGAAATTTTCATTACTTCCTGTGGGTCTCTCTTGTAGCCTTTCAGTTGATCTGTGGGATTTTCTGTAGCTAAGAGAATTGTAAGCTTCCTTAATCGGTTCCTTTACCAGTGCATTAACTGGTTCTTTTGCTTGTTTTAAATTATTAATTTCTTCAATCAACTGGGAATTAGCTTCCGCTAGTTGTAAAGCTGTTTTTTTAGTTTCGTCAAGCTCTTTTGCTAACCGTTCTCCTGATGATTCTTGTTCTGACAAAGCTGATTTTAAATTACTAATTTGCTGCTGGAAAGAAGCTTCTTTTTTCTGAGCTTGTGCCAAATTATCACGCAACTCTTCGACCGTTGCTTCTAAATCCATCTTAGTTGGGCTTGTGCGCTTTGTAGCAGTTGTATCTGCTGTTGGTTCTGAGGCATCTGGGGAAGCATTTTCTGCCACTACCTCAGCAGTAATTTCAATCGCAGATTCACCTTCGAGGGGTGTAAATTTTTGCATTTCTTTTTGTAGTAAGTCGGCGAGACGTTTTTTAATCATTATTTCCTCCGATCACACTGTTTTAGTTAGCAGTACCCGATGGGGAATGCCTACAGGGATAACGGCTTCCCTGACTGTCTCCAAGAAGACAGCTAAAAGTTGCGGATCGGTTTCTTGGGCTAGATCAAATTCTATTACTTGCTGATTGCGCCAAAACCACCAACTGGCAAAATCTGGAATATCTGCATCAATCAGAATTATTTTTTTCCCTCGTAAAGTTTACAGCCAGATTGACTGCGGTAGTCGTCTTACGAACGATGCTGCCATATTTATAAATATACAGCTTTGCGTGGCCCCCAAGTGCAGAAAAATCGCCACAATAAAGATTCACCAGCCATCAATTTCCATAAATGTCTATGACAGCGAGGAAAAGTTTACCGGATGGGCCAAAAATGCCGCGCTTTTTGCGGATGGTCAAGTTTATTGGTCAGCCAGTAAAATATGTGGAGGATTTCGCCAAAATATATGGTGATAGCTTCACTATCTGGGGTCGAGGGGATACCCATCTTGTGTACTTCAGCCAACCGGAAGCCCTAGAGCAGATTTTTACTGCTGATTCCAGCCATTTTGAGGCTGGTAGGGGAAATAGGGGCTTAAGATTTTTACTGGGCGATCGCTCTTTAATGGTGAAAAATTGCTCTGGGAACTAGAAACTTTAGGAGTCAATCCAGAGCCGAGTGACATTGCTAAATTGCCCTATTTAACAGCATTTTGCCAAGAGACCCTGCGAATATACCCAATTGCGATCGCTACTTTTGTGCGGATTGTCAAAACCCCAATTGAAATCATGGGTTACAAACTGCCAGAGAATACGGTAATCATCCCTAGTATTTATTTAGCCCACCATCGCGAAGAAGTCTACCCCCAATCTCAGCAATTTAAACCAGAACGCTTTTTAGAAAGGCAATTTTCTCCTTATGAATATTTACCTTTTGGTGGCGGTAGTCGTCGCTGTATTGGTATGGCTTTTGCACAGTATGAAATGAAAATTGCTTTCTTCACTATTCTGTCGCGGTTTCAATTATCGCTGGTAAACAAGCGTCCTGTGGTGCATCCTGTGCGCCGTGGTTTAACTCTCGCCGCACCAGCAGGAATGCAGATGGTTTCCACGCCATGCATACACGCAAGTACTGTGCGGACAGTTGCCAAAATGTTATAGGCAATTGACACTCCCCGGTTTAAAGACACGGGGGTGTTAGGCTGGCTACTTAGCCTGAATAGGTGTTAAAGCTACGCCTTGGTAATAATGCCCTAAAATTTGCAAATAGTTCGCTCCTCGTTTAGCCAAACTGTAAGCCCCCCACTGACTCATACCTACAGCATGACCATAGCCTGAACCTTGCAAGACAAAGCTACCATTTGCCCCTTTGCTGACGCTAAAACGTGTACTTTTAAGTCTGAGGGCAGTCCGCACTTCTTCGCCTTGTAACACTTTTGTGCCCCTGTCACCGATAATTTTTAACATTTTCACGCTGCGGAAAGGCGAGAAGGACTCTGGAGTCATACTTTTTACATTGCCTACACCAGAAATTCTGGCGCTAATTTCCCTAGGGGTGAAGGTTTTTACCCAATTGCACTCGCTGATATTTTGATCGTAGTCTTGCACAGCACGCAGGTAAGGCTCCTTGCTTGTCCAAACATCTTCAACGTTTTCGGTGTGTCCGCCAGAACAAGCATGAAAGACCGAGAGAATAATTTTGTTGTTATAAGTTAGTACCTTTCCTGCTGTGGCGTCCACGGGGTTATAAGTGTTACGAGATTCACTAATTACACCTTTGTAAATTTGCCAGCGATCCGGGCTATCGCCTACATCATAAACGGGATTATTGCGCTGTCTCTCCCGTTCGTAGAGGGCGTAGGTACGGGCGGCGATCGCTTGGGCTTTCAGGGCTTCTTGGGGCCAGCTAGTATTCATTTCGCCACCGATAACGCTGTAGAGATATTCTTCTAAATCAACCCAATTAACAGCGGTTAAGCCTTTTTCTGTGGGTACAACAAGAGTTCTACCCCGATACCAGCGATCGCCAATATAAACGAATCCCTTACCTGTCGGCTCAATCCAAAATAAACCAGACCGCCACCGATCCAAAGCTACTCCACCAGGAATCGCTTGGGCAGAAAACGCACTCATCGCCGGTAATTGTCCGAGAGTACGACCAGCACTATCTTTGACCATTGCAGTCGTGGAAGCGCCGATTTTTACCTGATTTACACCCCTCTCAATTGCCACACGCAGAATTACGGATGCTTGAGCAGGAGCAACCAAAGCCATCCAGAAAAAGATACCTATCCACCAATGACGTCCTTTAATCTGGGAAAGTAAAGCGCCTAAGAACAGTTGGAATTTCATGCTGATCGTCTAATCTCGTTACTATCTGATTTGACGCTCTGGATTATAGCGTCTACAACTCAAGTGAGACGGCTCTCCAACCCAGGAGGTTGCCACCTCCTACTAATTATGCATTTTGTTCGCCTTTAGGGCAGAAATTTGCTCATCTTCATAGAAATACGCGGTATGCGGGGAAAGGCAATCTGATTTCCGCCGCTGTTTATGGGAATACTCAGAAACAAGGGTGAATTTCTGCCCTTGTCCCTCGGTCACGCTTTCAGAATGCTGCAATGTCTTTGAGTGAAGCCAATACCAGAAAACACAGCCGTAATCCCCAGCAAGGTTTGGGGGGTGGTATAGCGGTTTTCTGAGTCGAATATTCGCAAGGCTTACAGGTTGAAGGTGGGCAGTTTGCCGGCGTTTCTGCGGTTTATTTTAGAGTTGGATGCGATTCCTGATTATGAGGAACAGGAATGCTGTTGATAGGTTTTTTCTGATGATGAGGTTGATGATTTGTTAGGGTTTGCAGAACAGTTGGCTGCTTAATTTATATTTAATCGGTGATTAAGATGAATCAATTACAAGAAATATTGAATCAACGTCAAGAAAAATTAGTTGAGAATATTCAAATTTTATCTCAGCAAAAAATTAAGACTTTAAAAGCAATACTGAAGTGTACATTTTTTGTAAACGATTCAATTAAGAGAACAGAATCTGACTTAAATAAATTGGATTTAGGTAACTCAACTTATCAGTCAAGAATAGATAACTCTAGCAAACTTCTCATTCAAGATAATGCAGATGAAGTAGCTTCCTTAATACCAGAAAATTTTGGAAAATTTGATAACTTTGAATATTACAAGATTGATTTTCCTGAAAATAAAAAGATGTTTGCTTTCATATATCATCAGTTATTTATTAGCATAATATCCACTTTAGATGATTATTTTTCGCAGATGTTATTATTAATTTTGCAAGCATATCCAGAAAAGCTTGGAAACAAAAAAATATTTCAAGTCAAATTTAATGATGTAAATCATCTCTTGGGAACCGGAAAAGACGAAACTATTATCAAATTAATGGATGAGCAAATAGTTTCTCATGTGAGGAATTTGATGGGACAAAAACCTTTTGATTATCTTACCGAACTTGTTACATATTTAGGAGATAAAAATTTAATTAGATTGGGAAAATTAACTTATTGTGAAATGTGTTTACGACGCAATGCTGGCGTACATTGTGGATGGTTTTGTAATCAAGAATACAATCTTAAAATCCTAGAACTTATGAAAGGGGATACAGGTAATGAATTAAATTTCTCATTGAATGAGACAAACTTTCTAGGATTTGATGATGAATATTTTGGTGAATCTTATAAGACTTCAACAAAAATCATAACTGAATTAAAGACATATTGCGAAACCAAATTTACAAAACAAGATTCTAATTAAAATTGTGCTAACCGAACTCGAATTAGGCTCAAAAGCCAGCGACATTTAGACATTTAGCCAGGGAATAAATTCCCTGTCTAATAGCTAAAGTTGGTTAAAACCGACTAATATGATCAGGAAACACTTTTGTTAGAAAAATGATATATTTTATTATGATAAATTTTTTTTAAAATCAATTATGGCTTTGTGGCGGTTGTATTATCATATTGTTTGGGCTACGAAAAAACGCGAGCCTTTGATCACTAATGATATAGAGGAAAAATTTTATGGTTATTTAATTGGGAAGGCCGATCATTTAGGGTGTATCATTCATGCTATTGGTGGAATTCAAGACCATATTCATTTCGTGGTGTCTATTCCTCCTAAATTATCTATTGCTGAATTTGTGAAAACTTTAAAAGGTAGTAGTTCCTATCATTATAATCATTCTTTAGGTAATCTAAAGCAACAATTTGCTTGGCAGGAGGGATATGGTGTATTTTCTATAGGCGGTAAGCAATTACAAGAAGCCATTGATTATGTGCATAATCAAAAAATACATCATTTGCAGGGAACGACAATTGCATTATTAGAACAAGAAACAGATTTAGATAAACCTCCTCAAACCCCAAAAAAATAACTTACCCATTGATAATAAACTACAGAACGCCAGAACGCCAGAACGCCAGAACACCAGAACGCCAGAACACCAGAACGCCAGAACACCAGAACGCCAGAACACCAGAACGCCAGAACACCAGAACGCCAGAACACCAGAACGCCAGAACACCAGAACGCCAGGAAATCAATTTCCTGTCTCAAAGCAAAAGTCCGTTAAAACGGACTAAAATTATCATAAAAAAATAGTCGGTTTAAACCGACTTCAGCTATTAGACAGGGAATTTATTCCCTGGCTCTGGGATAAACTCTGGACAGGTGGCTTATCCAACCCAATGGATGCTATCAAACAATTCTCTAGGACTTACGCACCGCAGAAATTTACTCTTTGTTTAGGCTTTTTTGATGCGTTAGGGAATGCACCCTACAGGTATGATGCGTTCCCTAACGCACGGTCTACGTTTTTGCGTTACTTGTGCGTAAGTCCTGAGGATGTCTGAAAATGTCGAAGATAAAAACATAAAAGGGCAGACTCAACAGCCTGCCCTTTTATTAACTGGGGCGCTAGGATTCGAACCTAGGGATGGCGGGACCAAAACCCGCTGCCTTACCACTTGGCTACGCCCCAATGAACCAACTCTAGATAATATAGCAGCTAGACTAGGGGTTATGTCAAGTACTTTTAGAAAATATTTGCCCTGCACTACAGCCAGATAGGGATTTTCCATAATTTTGTGTGCTTACATGGAAATTAATGCTATAAATACTACTTAAATTCGGTAACTGAATACTGTTAAGACGCGCCAGTTTGATTTGCATCCTCAGGGAAAAGCAAAAAATAGGGGGAAGATTAAAATTTCTTCCCCCTGTCTATTGTTGTTTTTATTGTGATCTGGGTTTTGGGTATTCTTAAGTTTTTGTCGCAGCATCTGCCTTTGCTTTTTGAGTTGTCGCTTTCTGGCAGAACCACCTCTACCTTTATCATTTCTGCCTTCTCGGCGGGGAGATTCCCATCTTTTGAGTTGCATAATATCTGGCCTTTCTTGATTGAAAAAGTTTTAGCAAAGCGAGGATAACCGAATATCGATTATTGCCACATTAAAAGCCAATTTCCGCTTTGCTATGACTATTTTATTCATTTTAGCTCAAGGTTGTAATATCGTCAAACTACAATATTAGGGACTTCCAATGAATAAATTAGCCAATCTTGTGGGGTGGAGATACTAGCTGCCCTGATTGATGGGCGGGCAAGATGCCATTGGTGTCAAGTTAAGAAAAATGGATTTGTGTCAAGAGAGGGAAACCTAATGGTAGAAGTCAACACAGGGGTGTTGAAAAGAGCCATGAGTAAACCACGGAAAAAGCAAGGGAATCCAGATTTTCGCCATCGAGTCAACGTACCGGCTCCGGCAAGTGAAGAGATAGAATCAAGGTTGTTTGAGTTGGTAAGTCCAGGCACATTTACCAACCTCAAAGAAGTAAAAGATAAAGAACGGAGCTTGCGCTCACGAGTACTGACCCTACCAGTAATGGCAGCAATAGTGTTGAGTATAGTGTATAGACAAGTACAGCACTTAACAGATGTATTGCGAATCCTAGAAGTAGAAGGATTGATGTGGGTAGAGGCAACGAAAGTGAGTAAGCAAGCTTTGTCTCAAAGACTCAACAGCCTACCGGCTCATCTATTTGCCAAACTGTTAGAGCAGGTCATAGAGTGCCTAGCAGCTAAAAGGAGTGTAAGGGAATTAGCCCCAGCCTGGGCATCAGTGTCCGAGAAATTTCCCGCCATTTGGATTGGAGACGCCTCGACACTCGAAGCCATGAAAAAACACTTCGGACAACTGCAAGAAAAAACAGGTGCGGTGTTGGCAGGAAAAATGCTGATGGTGGTTGAAGCTTTCACTCACACTCCCGTGGCAGTTTGGTATGATGCCGATGTCAAACGAAATGAGACTCGTTGGTGGCAAGCACTGTTAGAACGTTTACCTTCAGGCGGTTTACTCGTAGTAGACATGGGATTTTATGGTTTTGAATGGTTTGATTCTCTGACTACAGCTAATAAGTATGTGCTGACACGCCAAAAGGAAAAGGTGAGATATAAGGTAGCACGTGTACTTTCTGACGGCTCTCACTACAAAGACGAAATTATTCAAATGGGATGGCATCACACCAACCCATGTCGCCATCCCATGCGCCAAGTTTCCGTATTGTGGGGCAAGACTTGGTATCATTACTTGACTAATGTTCTTGACCCACAACAACTTTCGGCACAGGAAGTTTGCGAATTATACCGTCGACGCTGGCGCATTGAGGATGCATTTTTATTGACTAAGCGTTTATTGGGATTGTCCTATCTGTGGGTTGGTGGCACTAATGGTGTGCAGATGCAAATATATGCTACTTGGATTTTCTACGCTGTTCTTAATGACTTGTGTGCCGATGTCGCAGTAGCTTTACAACAGCCAATTGAGCGCATTTCTGTAGAAATGGTTTTTCGCAGTTTCTATTTTTTCCACCGCGCACTTTTACGTAACCCTGGGTTACAACTTATTCCTTGGCTCGTAGAACATCATCGTTCGATGGGGTTGGTCAAAGCCGTCCGTCAACGTCACCGACGAACGGCTGCTCGGTCACTTGACATCTGGGCTGATGCCTTAACTTGACACCAATGGCAAGATGCCCACCCCACAAGAGATAGTTAGGGATTTCTTTATTTAGAAATCACTTAAATGGCTGATTTTTCAAGCCTTTGAATAATGGGCAGGAGGAGAATCGAACTCCTATGACCGCAAGGTCGCCACATTTTGAGTGTGGTGCGTCTACCAGTTTCGCCACCCGCCCTTGGGTGCAACTTTCCTATTGTACGCTATTTTTTGATTTTGCAACAAGATAAATTAAAAATATTGTTTCACAATCCAAAGAGATGATGGAATCTGGCTTTCAGGCTTTCTCAGTTGACCAAACTAGAGTCAATATCTTGGATCTTGGCGCAGCCGCTGAGTGCCATTGCCACATTTAACTCATCTTGTAGCAACGAGATGACATGAGATACACCTGGTTGTCCGGCTACTGCTAGCCCCCACAAAATAGGTCGCCCGATGAGTACGGCTTTTGCTCCTAATGCGATCGCTTTGAGAATGTCTGTACCTCTACGGATACCCCCATCTAATAAGACTTCTGCTCTTTCATCCACTGCTGCTACTATTTCAGCCAGGGCATCGAAAGAAGCGATCGCACCGTCGAGTTGTCTGCCACCATGATTAGAAACCACAATTGCCTTAGCACCGTACTCTACTGCACGCACAGCATCGTCTCCCCGCAATATCCCTTTAACTACCAAAGGTAATGGCGATAAAGACTGTAACCATTCCAAGTCGCGCCACGTTACCGCCGAGTTTAGCTGTTGGGCGAAATAGGTAAATAACCCAGACTCCCCTTTTTCATGGGGAATATCTAGCCCTGAGATATTTGTCAAATTAGCCAGATGCAGCCCTGGTGGCAGGGTAAACTCATTGCGTCGATCTCGCTCCCGTTGTCCGAGGACGGGGGCATCTACAGTTAAACAAAGTGCTTTGTAGCCTGCGGTGTAAGCCCTTTCTACCAAAGCACGAGTTAATCCCCGGTCTTTGTGGATGTAAAGTTGAAACCATTGCAGGGCATTTGGCAATTTTTCCCGAACTGCTGCTACTTCTTCAATGGTTTTGGTAGACATTGTACTCAACACCATGCCCACTCCTGTCGATGCCGTAGCTTGAGCGGTGGCTATTTCTCCGTCTGGATGGGCAAGACATTGAAAAGCCATTGGTGCGATTAATAGGGGTAGTTGTAGGGGTTGTCCTAAAATGTTGGTAGTCAAATTGCGATCGCTCACATCCACTAACATCCGCGGTCGCAACTTAACTCGTGCAAAGGCAGCACGATTGTCCTGTAACGTCACTTCATCCCCAGCACCACTGCTGTAGTAATCAAAGGACATTTGAGACAGATGCTCTTTTGCTAGCTGTTCGTACTCAAATAAGTTAATCGGTTGAATGCGGTGATTTTGGTTTACCAATTTCGCCACCCGCCTTTGGGTGCAACTTCGCTAGTATATTTCTGTCCGTGACTTTGCAACAAGGTTTGATATTCTTGAGAGCTAGCCCAGCGGTCAATTTCTCGCGCCCTTAGTACTGGTACTGGATGGGTTAATTGGGCTGTGCGGGCGGATTTGACCATTTCCCCCAGTTCGGTTTTGCTAATATCGTCGTAAGCGCGTGCTTGATCAATAAAGGCATCGAGGTTGAGTTGTGGTGCTAAGGTGGGGGAACCTCCCGCTAACTTCATCAACACTGACATCACAGCTTTCGGGTCTTGGGTTGCTAGCAATGCGGCGCGATCGCAAGTAAACTCAGCACAGCGTACCCATTCTAAAAGTTGTGCCTGTATCGCTTGGGCAACTATAGCGCCAACGTTGGGCAAAATTCCCGCAGCTAATACTAATAAATTTACAGGCGTCAAGTAAACGCTATGGTCACACTTAAGATGCCCCAACTCATGGGCAATCACTGCCTGTATTTCCTCTGGTGTGAGGATATCAACCAGGGAAGTGTGGAGAACAACAAACGGCTGCTTACCACGCATGGCAAAGGTGTAAGCGTTGGGAGCAGGATGTTGCCGGATATACAACTGGGGTGGTTCAATATCCAGAACTTTGCAAGCGTCTAACAACAACTTGTGTAAATCGGGCAGTTGTTTTTCACCCACCAAAATGCTGGAGGCAATATTTTCTACATAAAAAACTTGTTCTGCCATTGGCCCTAGCCAATTTCGCACCATCATGTCTAAGCCTGGGATTTGCTTGAGAGTTTTGGTGGCTTCCAAGTCTAGGGGATGGCGAAATGAGTCAGCTTTTAAACCAATTAGCGGGCTTTTGAGTAAAGACATGATATGGCAATCTCTGAAAAATGCAATTCCCACAGCTAGTATAGCGATTATGTCGGGTGGGTAATGGGTGGTGGGTTTGGGGATTTTTCCTAAAAATCGGATAAATATATAAATAGGGAATGCACCTCTGAAGTTTAAAACTTTCTAAAAGTGGTATTTAAGTATGTCTGAAGTTCTCATAGACGAGACTGTAACTTCTGTTGACATCAGCCACATTGTCACTGAAGATGATACGCCTGTTGATAACCTGCTTTCGGAAAAGCAACAGCGCCTGTTAACGGAAAGTCTTTACAGTTCTTGGGTGACACTGAATAATTCCCAGAGGTTTTTAGTAGCAGCTAATGTGGGTTTGTTCTACGCTTTACGTCAACCGCCATTAGTACCTGATGTTTTTGTCAGCCTGAATGTGCAAATTCCCCCGGACTGGAATCAAAAGGAACATCGCTCTTATTTTTTCTGGGAGTTTGGCAAACCTCCAGAAGTTGTAATTGAAATTGTTTCTAATAAGGAAGAAAATGAACTTGGCAGCAAGTTGAAAGATTATGCTCAAATAGCTGTAGCTTATTATGTGGTATTTGACCCTTTGCAACAATTAGGTAATATTCCTTTGCGGGTGTATGGGTTAAGAGAAGCTCATTATGTGGAATTGAGCGAACCTTGGTTAGAACAAGTTGAATTAGGTTTAACTTTGTGGCGCGGAGAATTTGAAGGTGTGGAGGATATTTGGTTGCGTTGGTGTGATCAAGAGGGAAATATTATCCCCACTGGTAAGGAACACGCTGAACAAGCAGAATCACTGTTAGAGCAGGAACGACAACGAACTGCACAATTAGCCCAAAGGTTGCGGGATTTGGGTGTTGATATAGAGCAATTGTAAAAGCTAAATGTAAATAGAGAAGGTTTATATCTAATTATCAAGAGGTATTACAGCAGGCTCAAACTCTCATCCCTGAAGAGCAATTACGCTTAATTGAAGACTTGTTTTGATCATGCGCGATCGCTAATTTCACAACTAGCTCATACTTTCTTCTGGATGCTTCCCTAAATAGTCGGGTAGTTCATCTAAACCCTTTTCTACCAGCTTGCATAATCGCTTTGTTTGCAAAATTGTCAGGCTAGGTTCACTAATGCCTCGTTCGCAGCGGCTAACGGTAGAAGGGTCTATACCAATTGCAACAGCAAACTCAGCTTGAGTCATACCAAGCTGTTCACGTATCGCCTTTAACGGCACAATTACCTCCGCTGAATTATGGGGTTGACGTTTTCTCTTTTTTACCATACATTTTAACTAGGCAATGCGCCTAGTTATTTAGCTAGTTAATTTGCCTAGTAACAAACGACCAGAATCCAGCCAATTTAACCGAATCGGGAAGAAACAGTTATTTTAGCTGGTTTTCTAAAAGTCTTTCATTCATTTTCAGGAAAAGGTACAGGTGTCTGTCCTGCTTCCTGTCCTTAGTTAGGAGATATTTAGACGAAAATCAAAACCTAAAACTCTTTTAGTGTATCAATAACTGCTTTGATTATCGCTAGCTTGTGGCAATGCTAGTGATTTTTTCCCATCAACATCGATAAGGCTTCTGCCGAAATTCGTCAGAAAGTAACACACCAGCGTAGTTGGTGGAAAACTGCGCTGGTGTTTTTCTGAAATTCAATTAAATCAACACAATAACTACAATGATAACCTTCGTTACAGAAAACGCAGCATCAATTGTCAATGAAAAATTGACGACTCTTGCAGAGCAAATCAAACAACGGCATCCAGACCTAACATTAGATGAGTCTTGTTTGATTGCCGCAAAACTCATCGAAACCTTGACCAAGTACCTTGATAACCCATTTATACAAGCAAATGTAGATGCAGTGGCTAAGACAATCCGCCATCATCGGCACTCTGATGAGAGCGGTTGTTGAACGGTAAGAATTTGCAAAGTAAGTTAATGGCGAAAGTTTCCAAGCAGCTTTTTGATCAGCAGGTGGATGCGATCGCCATTAAGTAACCAAATACCACCATAGAAGGAGGTCGGCTTTCATCCGCTAACCCTACAATGAGACCGACGCCGGGGGAGTGCTGGCAAGTAATTCTGCATCTGGTGACGTATCACCCACACGCAGGATTTTAGCGCCTAATTGCTGTAACTTCATATCGAGGCGATCGTAGCCGCGATCTAAGTGATGCAAGCCTTGAATTGTGGTTTGTCCAGATGCTGCTAGTCCGGCTATGACTAATGCTGCTGATGCCCGCAAGTCTGTGCCTAATACTGGTGCCCCCGACAAAGTTGGCACTCCTCGGACGAAGGCCGCATTGCCTTTGATGCGAATATCTGCCCCCAAGCGATTTAACTCAGAAGCATGACGTAAGCGATTTTCAAAGACTGATTCGTTAATCAAGCTGTCGCCTTCCGCCAGTGTCAGCAAAGCCATGAACGGTGCTTGCATATCCGTGGGAAACCCTGGATGAGGCAAGGTTTCAATATCCGTTGCTCTCAAGGTTTCCGCTGGCAGAATGCGTAAGCAATCGGGCGCTTCTTCAATGATTGGCACGCCGATGTCTCGTAACTTGGCAATTACTGGGATTAAATGGTCTGGAACTACAGGCGACAAGGTTAGTTCAGAACGAGTGATTGCTCCAGCGACTAAAAAAGTTCCTGTCTCAATGCGATCGGGAATGATTGTGTAGTCGAGAGAATGCAATTGGGGAACACCGACGATGGTAATCGTACCCGTCCCCGCACCGTAAATCTTGGCTCCCATCGCTTTACAGAAATTAGCCAAATCGGCTACTTCTGGTTCCCGTGCGGCATTTTCGATAATGGTTTCGCCATCCGCTAGGGTAGCTGCCATCATCAAGGTTTCTGTCGCACCCACACTAGGGCTGTCCAAGTAAATCTTGGCTCCCTTTAATCGGCCAGTGGCACCAGGAACATAGGCATTACAAATGCCATGTTCAATTTGCACTTCTGCCCCCATTGCTTGCAGTCCCCGGACATGCAAATCAACCGGTCTGGCGCCGATGGCACAACCGCCTGGTAAGGGCATTTGTGCCACCCCTAGTCTGGCTAAAATTGGGCCAATGGCAAAGAAACTAGCCCGTAATTGGGTAACTAGTTCGTATGGAGCTTTGGATGTGGTAATTTCGCTGGCATTGATCTCTAAAATGTCGCCTTGTCTTGTTAGGCGCACACCTAAAGCCAATAAAACCTGGCTCATGCGCTCTACATCCGCTAATAAGGGAACATTGCGGATACGACAATCTCCCGAACAAAGCAAGGCTCCAGCCATGATCACCAATGCTGAATTTTTTGCCCCGCTAATTCTTACATGACCTCGCAAAGGATGCCCACCCCATATTTGCAAGACTGAGGAGTCTGCTTCAGGTGATGACTTGGCATCTGGTAAGCTGCTAGAAGAATTAATAAGCCTACCTCCAAAAAAAGTACGTAATATTAAAGGTTTGAAGTTGGTTTTGATTCTACAGTAAAGAATCCGTTTGTCTACATTTTGCTGCTATGGATTAGAGCAATAAATGTTTTGTCCTGTGGAAACTAATGGCTGAAAGTAATTAGTAGTAAGCTTTTTGGGCATTGGTAATTTCTCATCAAGAAGAATACCCCAATATACCCATTGGGCAAAACTCAATACTCAGTGACAGTACAGCTATGTTCCCTAAATACTGAGGTTTGGGGATTGAGAAATGCATCTTTATCCCTAACCCCCAACATCAGGCAACGGGCCTAAATTGCTCACTCGTGAAACAGCTATAGCCATAAGCTTGACAGACTGAAATTATTACGCAATAATTAGAAATTGTCGATAAGAAACAAATGCCAGCGGAACTGGCGGAATTGGCAGACGCGCTAGATTCAGGTTCTAGTGCCGCAAGGCTTCCGGGTTCAAGTCCCGGGTTCCGCATATCAATTTTGGATTTTGGATTAATCTAAAATCCAAAATCTAAAATACTAAGATTGTGTTGACAAGTTTACAAAATACCCTAGTTAAGCAAATTCGCAAACTGCACTCCACCAAGGAGCGCCACAGGCAAGAGTTATTTTTGTTGGAAGGGACGCACCTGCTAGAGGAAGCTTGTGCGGTGAATTACCCGTTAGCTGTAGTGTGTTGTACTCCCCAATGGCAAGCAAATCATCCGCTGTTGTGGCAGGAGGCTTGTAGTCGGTGCGATCGCACAGAAATTGTCAGTGAGGAAGTTTTAGCGGCGATGGCGACGACTGTGCAACCGGATGGTGTGGTGGCGGCGGCAAAAAGAAGCGATCGCCAAACACAAGTGCCGTTAACTGGGTTAGTCCTAGCTTTGGAAACTGTGCAAGATCCGGGCAACTTGGGGACAATCATTCGCACGGCGGCGGCGGCTGGCGCATCAGGGTTGTGGCTGAGTGGGGATAGTGTGGAGTTAGAGAATCCAAAGGTGTTACGTGCCTCTGCGGGGCAATGGTTCCGCCTAGAGATGGCAGTGAGCGAAGACTTAAAAGCCACAGTCCAACAAAGTCAGCAGGCGGGAATGCAGGTGGTGGCAACAATGGCGAGTGCAACTTCCACTTATTGGCAGATAGACTGGCGAAAACCAAGTTTGATTTTGTTAGGGAATGAGGGTGCTGGTTTGTCAGCCGATTTAGTAGCGATCGCCGATCAGCAAGTCAAAATTCCCCTCAGCCCCGGTGTAGAATCCTTGAATGTGGCGATCGCCGCGGCTTTAATGTTATATGAAGCGCAGCGGCAAAGAATTTATCAGTGAGCAATTAAAATTTATCTTTTAAGGCTTACTTTCTTTTTGTTCTTTCTTCTAGATATTTTTCGATATCAGCAACTGCATCCTCAAAAGCAGCTAGATCAATAAGCCCCAAGTTTTCACACAATTCTTCATCACTGGCATTACCAGTATGCAAGCCTGGTGTTACTTCATCCTCAGTTGGATTTTCTTGTAAGATACCCTCCAACTGCTCAAGAGCTTTCTGAAACTCTTGAGCAGCGGCGCGGCGCTGATGATCCTGATTTTGCTCCATAATCTTGACTAGAGAACTCTGATGTACTTGCATAACCTTAATTGCAGTTGCTAACACTGGAAATTTTTTTGCAGAATAGCTGTAGCTAGATATCCAGAACTGGTTACTGCTGTCTCAACTTTACACACTAAAAGGCTTGACGGCAAAATTAGCCAACGTGACGATGAAACTTAGCTGCTGTCTAGAGGCGATAAAGCTGGCGACGACTGCACAAGCTATGGCTACTACCAAACTTACCAAGTTGCGCCCTAGGAGATAGTCACAGGCATCATTATTGCTAGGTGACGGTAAGTGATAAATTTGGTTCCAGATCATCTCGGCTTAATCTAAATATGAGCAATGTTCCCTACTGCGTGGTTTATTTACCCGAAAATCGCTGTAATTCTAATTAGAGGGTTGTTGCAGATTTAGTTCTTGAAATGGTTCTGAGGATTGCTCTAGTTTCAAGCTAGCAACTGATTTACCGTTGATTTGCAAGCTATAGTTACCCTGTGGTAAACCTTCTAAATAATATACTCCAGCCCCGTTGGTGACAGAAAAACGCCGCGTTCCCTGTTCCTGTTGTATTGCTTCTACCCGTGCGCCGGCAACTGCCTTACCTTGGGCATCGGTGACAACGCCCGAACGTGTGTAAGCTCGAATCAGTGGGATGACTACAGGGGTATAACTGCCAGCGACGACATCTATCGCTAATGCCTCAACTGTAGCTTGCCAATCGGGGGGGAAACCTGCGGGATCTAAATCGAGGCGGTAAGTTCCTGGTGGCATCCGTAATAAAATGCGATCATCGCCTTGGATATCTGGTTGAAAAGATTTGATGGAACGATTATTGATGGTTAGTAGAGTTTCTGGGTTTTTGACATAGACTTCTTCCCCAGCATCGCGTTTGCCGTTATTATTGCCGTCAAAGAAGGGTTGAATCAACAAACCGCCTTGGGTGCGAAAGTATTCCGAACGGCGATCGCTTGGGGTGATGCCTTGTTGTAAGCTCAAACCAGAAACTAAGTCTAGACTAAAGGTTGCTTGTTCGTTCGTTAGCGATACTCCTTGATAACGTCCACGCAACAGCAAACCCGGTAACACTGTTGTTCCTAATGCCGCAATTAAGCCGTTACCTTGGGAACCAATGCCATAACCTAGCTGCACTTCCCAAAGAAAATTACCATCAATTGCTCTATTTTCTGAACGATAGCGCCAACCCAAGTTTAGTAAATTGTCGCTGCGGAGTTGATTGCTGGTTTCGTAACTTAACAGCAGGGTGTTTCCTGAATCCAACAAGCTATTTGTCGATAACTTGTAGGTGAGTTCCGACAAAGTGCCAATTTCATTTCCCCGCTGTGTTAGTTCTAATTTACCCAGCCGTTGCTGCAAATTCCACCGCAACCGATTTTTACTATCGAAGCTAACACGGGCAAAAGTAAAGATATCTTTGCCACTTAAGTTTATTTGCACACCCCCAGATGTCGCATCACGGGAGTCTGTCAGGGTAAATAAGCTGAGGCTAGGAAAAACTCGCCAATTGAGATTAAAACGGTTAGAGAAGCGATCGCTTGTGAATGCAGCACTTAAATTAGTAGATGGATCGTAGCGAATATCTGCGTTTATATCCCACTCACTACCCATCAGTGCTGACACTGCTACCTGGAAGGGCAAGTTTGTCGGACGATAAAATAATTCTGCTAAGGCTTTAGACGATTCGTCGTATATTGCACCTAAGCCTACCGTTAAATTCTCCGATAAACCCCAACGCCCAGCAATTCCCCCCCGAAAATTAGCAAAGTTGCCTAACAGACTTTGATTTCCCAAAAAGTCCCGCTGCAACCCACTAGAAACTATCAACGCTGAAGCACCTGCGGGTAATTGTCCTGGAACTGTCGAGTAAGCCGCCTCGCGAATCTCTGGTTGGGCTGTGAGTCGCCCTTGGGGATATAATAAAACGCGATAATTGCTGCTGAAAAATTGATTATCAGTTTTAATATTGTCAAAGCGATAAATCCCTGAGGAATCAACTAAAATTTCGGCAATTGCGCGTTCGCCAAAACCTTGTACTAGTCTCACCAAAGTACCTGGTTCAGCTTTACCAGAAATAGTGCGTCCAATCGCTGCTGCTTGTAGCCGTTGACGAGGATCGACAAAACCACCGCTGAAGGGTTGAGGCGGTGTAAATCCTTGTCTTTGAATATATGTGAAACCCCAATAATTTCCTGTTCCTTGACTTCGCCAAAAAGTTGGCTGAGAACCAACAAAATAATCAGTGTAATTAGTTTGTCGCAAAAACTGCGCCTCGCCAATATTCCAAGTTTGCTGATCTTCTAAATTTGGTTGATTGGTGCGAAGGAACCAGGAACCACCAAAAGCGCTACCGACAGCAATTAAATCACCTCTATAAGTTGTTGGGGTAATGTCACCACCAGTAGCAGTTACCTTTTGTTCAATTGCTGCTACACTAAAATTTGCTGGGGTAATCTTGGGTAATCCGGCTAGTTGAATCAGCGGTTCTTTTTCTATTTGTTGACTACTAGATTGATTCAACCAAGGAACATCTAAAATAATGGCGTATTCGTTGATATCGAATTTTGCTGTAACTCCAAATAGAGTTTGTAAATCTTGTATTGCCAAGACTAATCCCAGTTCTGGATCAGTACGAAGTTTTTTTGGGTCGATGCGAGTCACAACACCAGGTGATCGCAGTTCTAATTGACCATCTGGTAAAGTTGTGACATTTAATTTCAAAGCTTGAATTATAGTGTCATAAGGTAACAGCCAATTCTCAAAATTAATTGACTGAGAACCATCTTCTTTTCCCCGCACCAAAACACTAGGATTAACATTGCGTTTACCCAGATTTAAACCGACGGGAAATACGATAAATTCCCCTGTTTTATCGGGTAATTGGATATTTTGGGGATTGGTAATAATCGAATTATCTGCCCTAGCTGGGGTGATAATAATTTGGCAGATAATAGGAATTACGGCAAGCAGAATAATCTTATTTCTTATTGGATGTAGGAGATTGGGCGGGAATGGCAACATTTACATTGAATGGCAACTTAGTTTTTTTGTTATCTTCTCCCCATGTCAATTCTCCACTAAGCTGATATTCGCCATTCGTTAGGGCTGGCTGGTCTTTGCTGGGATAATTTAATAAAAAATGGCGATCGCTATTTGCCACCACAGCACTAGCCTCTACCTGCCCAGTCTTAACAACAGTTTCCCCACGGCGTAACGTCCAAATTACACTAGGGCGAACAGTTGCTTGTCCGCTATTGCGAATTAAAAGTTGAATTTGTTTTTGCTCTGGATTCAAACTGGCATTATCAACCGCTAAGTCGGGAGAAAGATTGCCTTTTCTGACATAAAATGTCACGCCAATTCGCGCCACCAAAGCCACATTATTCCCAGCATCATCCTTAGCTTCGGTGAGGGTTTCATTAAACACTACCGCTCGATATTCCCCATCAGGTAAATTAGGAGCCAAGCGACTAATGAGACGCACTCGGCGACTTTCTCCCGGTTTGATTGTCAACTCACGGGGCGAAAATTGCAGATAATTCGTCAAGTCACTGGGACTATCGGGTAAAGTTTGAAACCCTGTATCGCGGCTATATGTGAAAGGTTGTGCGTAAACACGAACACGAGAGGGAGTATTGCTGGTATTTGTCACCGTGATTATTCCTTGGGCTTGTCCCCGTTCGGCTTTGGCCTCAATCACCAGGGGAGAAACACTCATTTGTGCTTTAGCAGCACTAGGAAACAGAACTAAGGTAGATAAACTAGCGCCAAGAGCTAGAGAAAACCAATTATGACGAAACATATTGATGATGACGGCAAATAAATCTAGCAGTGAATTTATAGTTCCCAAATACGAGAGAAAATTCTTGTCCTACAGATAAATTAGGACTTAACGGACAAGAAATAGCAGATATGGGGTATGGTTTGTGTCATTAAAGGTTCTAAGAAAGTGCGTTAGGGAACGCACCCTACTGGTTTGTTGCATCCTCTGACTAATTCGTGCGTTAGGGAACGCACCCTACCGGTTTGGTAAATTTATACGGTGCGTAAGTCCTATAAATTTATAACTGTAGGAAAATATCTTGCCGGCAACGACAAGATATTTAAAACCTATTTGCAGCAAGCTTGAGAAATTCTATGGTGTGACGGTTAAGGTCACTTTATATGCGTAGTTTCCTGGCTGTAAATAAGGATTACCAGCAGATGGTACTACTCCTAAATTTACAGTGAGTGGTGTAGAACCAGGATTGAGAAACAGAGGACCAGTACCACCACCAGGCAAAGAAGGAATAGGAACGCCTACACTTCTAGAACCGTTAGGTGAACTGACCGATGCCCCAGATTGATTTCCTCCAGGACCTCCTGTTTGAATGGGATTAGAGATTTGCAGGTTAGCAGATTGGTTGCAGTTAACTGTCACCTGACCGGCTGAACCGCCAGGGATTACTGAACTGAGTTGATAAGCGCCTATTGGGCCGGAACCTTCAGCAGCCAAGTTGCCATTTGTGACAGCACCGAAGCCACAAATACCTTGCACAGTTCCTGTAAAGTTAACATCAATACTTGGACCAGCTATTTGAGCAAAGGCACTCTCGGCTACAGCAGCACTACCCACAAGGACGAAAGCAGCAGTCAATAAAGAACGACGAATCATTTTTAAATCCTTCTTCAAAAATTAGGGTTGTACAGAGTCATCAATAGGAATAATCAAACTCAGTCATGTGAACTTGAGAACCTACTACGGAACAATCGTCAGAGTCACGTTGTACTGGTAATTTCCTGCTTGTAAAGTGCTGCCCTTATCTACAAACATCTTCACCTCCAAGGGAGTGCCAGTAGCATTAGAAGGAAGCGGGATAGGACTAGAACCAGGAAAGGAACTAGTAACACCAGCTGGTGACTCAACAGACGCATCTGAGAAAATTGGTGTGAAAGTAGGCCCTCCTGTCTGCACTGGTAGGGATACAGTCAGGCTTGCAGGTTGACTACAGACAACATTGACCTTGCCACGAGATCCACCATTAATAAAAGAGTCACCTCTGAGACTTGTTGGAGTCCCGACTGGGCCCTGTACTGCCAAAATCCCAGCAATGGGAGTGTCAAAGGTACAACCACCGCCGACTGTTCCAGCGAAAGGAATATCTACAGTTTGTGCCATTGTCTTGGGAGCAGCAGCAGCGCTAGCCGCAAGTATCAAAGCAGCAGTGAATAAAGAATGACGAATCATTTGTAAATGCTTTTTCAGGAATTAGGATTGCACCAAGTCATTAACAAGAAAAACACTTATGGAGTAATAGTTAAGGTAACTGCGTAGGTATAAGTTCCCGGTGTAAACGAGTCTGGCCGCTCTACCAACATATTTACTTGCAAATTGGTGCTACCCGTAGGCAACGCTGCACTTCCGCCACCAACATCACTACGAACGCTGGTTGAACCAAAGGTTAAAAATCCTATGTAGGTTGTTCCTGGGGGATCGCTAGTAGGCCCAGAGACAAAGCGGGGAGGTGAAACAGTAATAGTGGTAGGGGTGCTGCTTGCTACGCCGATGGTGGCAGGAGTTTGTGATTCCAACTGTGTCGGTGTTTCATCAGAACTGCCAGAAATACTTGGTTCAGCAGTACCGATAACAGGAGTACTGAAGGTAGCTTGAATGGGAACGACCCCATTAAAGGGAATGTCTACGCTTTGAGCTAGGGCAGCACGATCTAGAGCGAAGGCACTGGCCAGCATTAAGCTAGTGGTTAGCGCCAGACGGTAAAACATTAGTAAACTGCCTTATTTGTCAGTCTTATTTTGCATTGGCACCTTAATCTAGGCTAGCTATTAATATACACTAAGTCCACAGTGCTAATACGCAAAGAGAGAACAGGGAAGCAAATTTCATAAAAATGCTTTATTTGTGAAAATTAGGTAAAAAAAAATCTTAAAAAATCTGCTCTAAGCGCTGGAAATCGCGTTGCACCTCTTGCCACAGAGTTTTGTTCTTGGGGTCTGTCTTCAGGGCTTTTTTGAGATAAATTCTGGCTTTGAGCAGCTGGTTGTCGCCAATTAGCGCCCTTCCCCAAATTTGATAGGCGATCGCTTGCCACTGACGAACTTCTGCATCTGTTGGTAACCGGGCCGCTAAAGCTTCGACTAATGCGATCGCTTGGGGAAACTGTTTTTCTTGCAAAAACCGCTGCAACTGTTCATAAGTCTTCCACTTCAGCCGCTGTTCTATTGCTGATAGATTCGCCGGCTGTGGTACTGCTGTTGTCGATGGTGCTGGCTGCGGGGGCGTTACTTTAATGTCATCAGATATTGACGCTTTACCTGAATTTTGGGCTTTCTTGTCTGGCAATACTACCGTCTGCAAGAGTTTGTAAGCCTCTGTCAAAGCAATAAATTTTTCTTTAGCTTTTGTATCATCTGGGTTGAGATCGGGATGATATTGTTGCACCAGTCGTCGGTAAGACGCTTTGATTTCGACAAAAGAGGCCCCCGATCTTAAACCCAATAAACGGTAGCAATCTCCGAGATCCATCTTCAGCTATTACAAGCACGAATATTAAGTTAGTTAGATATCAGCTAAACGCTTGAACTCTTAATGATAAAGAATAATTTTATAATTGCAAGTTCTCACTTGACACTTTGTCTTGAGGGCGATGGATGAGGGGGAGAAAGGGAGTTATCCTCATCTCCCTCCCAGTTGACGGCTAAAACGTTACGGACGCTCTTCAATCACACGGTCAATCAGACCGTATTCTTTAGCCTCTTGGGCAGACATGAAAAAGTCGCGATCCATGTCCTTTTCAATCTTGGTGATGATTTGACCGGTGTTGTCAGCATAAATTTGATTCAGTTGGTGACGAATCCGGAGAATCTCTCTAGCTTCAATTTCGATATCGCTTGCTTGCCCACGGGTGCCACCAGAAGGTTGGTGGATCATAATCCGCGAGTGGGGCAAAGCCATCCGTTTGCCCTTGGTACCAGCTGCTAGTAGGAAAGATCCCATTGAAGCCGCCAAACCGACGCAAATTGTTACCACATCAGATTTGATGTGTTGCATCGTGTCATAAATTGCCAAGCCAGAGGTGACCATGCCACCTGGGGAATTGATGTATAAAAAGATGTCTTTACCTGGATCATCAGAGTCCAGATACAGCAAGACAGCGATAATTTGGTTGGCAATTTCGTCATCAATATCCCGCCCCAGGAAGATAATTCTCTCCCGGTAAAGGCGATCGTAGATGCTAATCCAATCTGTATACTGACCACCGGGCATCCGGTAAGGGACTTTAGGCACGCCTATAGGCATCTTCGTTACTCCGTTTGTAATTAGTTATTAGTCATTAGTCATTAGCCATTGGTGAACTATCAAAGACAAATGACTCGTGACGATTTAGAGTACGCTAGCAGGGAGTGGGGGATTGGCGAGTTCTTCTTTTTCAAAGACTCGGTCAATCAGACCATACTCCTTAGCTTGGTAAGGAGTCATGTATAACAGACGATCCATGTCTTTGATAATTTTTTCGGTTGCCTGTCCGGTGGTGCGAGACAAAATATCAACTATTGACCCCTTGTTTACCAAAACTTCCCTCGCCCGAATTTGAATATCCGTTGCTTGTCCTTGGGCGTAGCTCTTTGGCTGGTGCAGGATAATGGAGGAGTTGGGTAAACTGGCGCGGCAACCTTTTGTGCCAGCACTGAGAAGCATCGCTGCCATACCCATCGCTGAACCGACACAGATAGTGTGGATGGGGGGCTTGATATACTTCATGGTGTCAAAGATGGCGAAAGCTTCTGTTTCAAAGCCAATGGGTTCGCCACTGTAACCGGAGGTACCGGTGGAGTTGATGTAGATTTTGATTGGCTTTTCGGGGTCGTCGGACTGTAAATATAGCAATTCGGCGACGATCAATTCCGTGACAGCAGGTACCAGTGGCATCCCAAGATAGACGATTCGCTCCTTCAACAGTAGGGAAGGTAAATCTGGCGGCGGTGTCCGGTAGAAGTTATCGCCGTAATAGGGGGCTTGAACAGCCTTGATGGGGGAAATGTCCATAGCAACTGATCGCCTGAAAATATAGCCGTTAACTGTAATACATCCTAGCGCGATGCTAGCGCTGTTCAAGGTGTGGATTTCTCTCTAATGGTCAAGATTGGAAGCGGGACAAGCGGGAATTATTGGAGAAATTTCTCCCTTGTCTGTTTCCAATTACCTAGTCCCCAATCTGGGTCAAGAGAACTTGGCTATTGAGATATCCTGAATATGTTAGCGAATCTGTGTCGGCTGGGTTTTCCGTAGCGCTGAGGTTACGTTTTGAAGTTATGAATAAATATGTATGTCCTAGATAGGAACTTTGGGTTATGAAGGTCAATTTGCAGCCTGCCCTGAATGATGCTAATTTGGACGCGCAGCAACAGAGCAGTCAACGTCAGTTAGCTATTTCGATTTCGGCAACTGCCGAAAATCAGGATCGCCATGTCCCCCTAAATTTATGTTTAATTCTTGATCATAGTGGCTCTATGGGGGGAAGACCGCTAGAAACTGTTAAAAAAGCGGCAACTCTCTTGGTTGACCGACTCAATCCTGAAGATCGACTCAGTATTGTAGTTTTTGATCACCGTGCTAAAGTCTTAGTTTCCAATCAATTGATTGAAAACCCAGAACGCATCAAACAGCAAATTAATCGTTTGGCTGCTGATGGGGGAACGGCGATTGATGAAGGTTTGCGCTTGGGCATTGAGGAATTGGCAAAAGGTAAAAAAGAAAGAATTTCTCAAGCTTTTTTGTTAACCGATGGGGAAAATGAACATGGTGATAACGATCGCTGTTTGAAATTTGCCCAATTGGCGGCTAGCTATAACTTGACTTTAAATTCTTTAGGATTTGGTGACAATTGGAACCAAGATATTTTAGAAAAAATAGCTGACGCTGGTCTGGGGACATTGTCTTATATTCAACAACCAGATCAGGCAGTAGAGGAATTTAGCCGCCTGTTTAAACGGATGCAAACGGTGGCGTTAACTAATGCTTATCTGCTATTCTCCCTGGTGCCGAATGTGCGGCTAGCGGAACTTAAACCCATTGCCCAAGTAGCCCCAGACACAATTGAGTTGCCAGTGCAGCTAGAAGCTGATGGCCGCTTGGCGGTACGTTTGGGAGATTTGATGAAAGATGCGGAACGGGTGATTTTAGCTAATATTTATCTGGGACAGTTGCCACAAGGTAAACAAGCGATCGCCAATCTGCAAGTCCGCTACGATGACCCCACCCTCAACCAATTTGGGTTATTTACCCCCAACATCCCAATTTATGCGAATGTGGCGGCGGTTTACCAACCCGCGGTTGATCGCCAGGTGCAACAGTCTATTTTAGCCTTAGCTAAGTATCGCCAAACTCAGTTAGCTGAGGCAAAACTGCAACAAGGCGATCGCGCAGGTGCAGCAACCATGCTGCAAACTGCGGCTAAAACAGCTTTGCAAATGGGAGATACGGGTGCAGCAACGGTGTTGCAAACGAACGCCACTCAGTTGCAATCTGGTGGAGAACTTTCGGAAGCAGACCGCAAGAAAACCAGGATTGTCTCCAAAACAGTGTTGCAAGATACTCCGCCTAAGTAAACTACCCACCACCAATCCGCAGGGTATGGTGGGGGTCTTCTGGAAGGTTGAGATGAAAGTTCAATTGTTATCGGCACTAAATGATACTAATGTTGACGTGGGGCAATCGAGTAGCCAACGTCAACTAGCAATTTCAATTTCGGCGATTGCTGGTGAATTTGACCAAAATTTGCCGCTGAATTTATGTTTAATTCTCGATCAAAGTGGTTCCATGCACGGGCCAGCAATCAAAACCGTAATTCGGGCAGTTGAGCAATTATTGACTCAGTTGAAAGCTGGCGATCGCCTTTCAGTTGTCGCTTTTGCTAGTAAGGCTGAGGTCATTATCCCCAACCAAATCATCCAAGACCCCGAAAGCATCAAATCCCAACTGCAAAATAAACTCAAAGCTGCTGGTGGTACTGTAATTGCCGAAGGTTTATCTTTGGGAATTACAGAATTACTCAAAGGCACAAAAGGCGCTGTTTCTCAAGCGTTTCTCCTCACTGATGGTCATGGTGATAGCGGTTTGCGGATTTGGAAGTGGGAAATTGGGACAGATGACAACAAACGCTGTCTGGAACTTGCCCAAAAGGCTACTAAGGTTAACCTCACTATCAACACTTTGGGATTTGGTAATGACTGGAATCAGGATCTGCTAGAAAAAATTGCTGATGCTGGTGGGGGTACTCTCGCCCACATTGAACGCCCAGAACAAGCTGTAGAGCAATTTAGCCGTCTATTTCGGCGCATTCAGTCTGTAGGGCTAACCAATGCCTACTTGCTGTTGTCTCTGGTGCCTAATGTCCGACTAGCGGAACTTAAACCCATTGCCCAAGTTGCCCCAGACACAATTGAGTTACCCGTGGAAGCCGAAGCTAATGGTGGCTTTGCTATCCGCTTGGGAGATTTGATGAAAGATGTAGAACGGGTAGTTTTAGCGAATATTTATTTGGGAAATCTGCCATTTGGTAAACAGGTAATTGGGCATTTGCAAATCCGCTACGATGATCCGGGGGTGAATCAACAAGGCTTACTTTCGCCGATGATTCCGGTGTATGCCAATGTCACCAAGGTTTACCAACCTGCGGTTAATCCCCAGGTGCAACAGTCTATTTTGGTATTAGCTAAGTATCGCCAAACTCAGTTAGCCGAGGCAAAATTGCAAGCAGGCGATCGCGCAGGTGCAGCTACAATGTTGCAAACTGCTGCCAAAACCGCTTTGCAAATTGGTGATACGGGTGCAGCGACGGTGTTACAAACCTCAGCTACTCGCTTGCAAGCTGGTGAAGAGTTATCGGAAGGCGATCGTAAAAAAACTCGGATTGCATCAAAAACAGTGTTACACCAATAGCTTTAGGGTAGGCCGAACAGCCTGCCCTTAAAAATTCAAAATTAAAATTAATTATGAAAATCTCTGGTATTCATCATATAGCTATTATTTGTTCTGACTACGAACGCTCAAAAAAGTTTTATATAGAAGTTTTAGGTTTTGATATTATTCAAGAGACATTCCGCGCCGAGAGAAACTCATATAAATTAGATTTAACAGTGGGAGAAAATACCCAAATTGAGTTATTCTCTTTCCCCAATCCTCCTCAAAGAGTCAATAATACAGAGGCTTGTGGTTTAAGACATTTGGCTTTCGCAGTGGAGGATATCGAGCAAAGTGTTGTTTATTTAAACTCGCACAATATCGAGGTAGAAAGTATCAGAATAGATGAAATCACAGGCAAGCAATTTACTTTCTTTAAAGACCCTGATAATTTGCCATTAGAAATTTATGAATACTAATTATTTAGTTAGTATTCGTTATTTTGCTCCATAAAACATTAAATAGTGGTTACAAGACGATATTTGAGAAGTGTATCTAGTTCAAAATCTTGAGTGAATTAAATTTACGGTAGCTGATGCTGTCTAATTATCAGCATTGGACAGATAGCAGTCCTCAATCATTCTTGAAAAACAAGATACCCGACTTCTTTAAGAAGTCGGGTATCTAAGGTTTTCGATGTTCGTGAGTAAGTTAAATGCCCATAATATAATCAAGTTTCCCTGATTCATTTTTTTTGTGATTTCCACGTTCCGCCGTAAACATAAAATGGATTGTTGTCACTGACAAAAGTCCAACATTCAGGACAAACAAAAATCCATTTACCTTCCTGTTCATGCTTCACCCGATACAAAATCGGTACAGCTTGACTGCACCGATTGCATAATTTAACTCTAATTGCACGTGACATTTACCTCAGGCCAATGTAGAAGCTTGGGGTTTAGCAAAAATCATCCTGCCGGCGGAAGTCTGCAAAGCACTGGTGACTACAACTCGCAATTCACCACCCACATAACTACTACCTTCTTCAACAACAACCATTGTGCCATCGTCGAGGTAGCCGATTCCCTGAGAAGGTTCTTTACCTTCTTTGAGAATTTTCAGATCGAGATTATCACCAGGTAAATAACTAGGACGAACAGCATTCACCAAATCATTTACATTTAAAACAGGCACTTTCTGCACACTGGCAACTTTAGATAAGTTGTAGTCATTGGTGAGTAGAGTGCCGTTGATTTCTTGGGCGAAGCGGACTAGCTTGGCGTCAACTGTGGCAATCTCTTCATAGTCAGCAGGGTTGATCAAAATCCGATCGGGGTATGCTTCTCTTATGCGGTTGAGAATTTCTAGTCCTCGCCGTCCCCGTACCCGCTTTTGGTCTTTGCTGGCATCAGCTACTTGTTGCAGTTCTTGCAAGACAAACTGGGGTACAATTATTGCCCCTTCCAAAAACCCGGTTTCTAGGAGTGCTTCAATGCGTCCATCGATAATGCAACTGGTGTCTAAAACTTTGGTATTGGCAGGTTTGAGTGTTCCTTCCACTACCATAGTTTCTACGGTGTTGGGATTAATTAACCGCAATAAACCTCGCCCGTGGGTATCTGCCAAGTTCATGCCAGTAACAGCAAGTATAATACTGCCGACAACTGCCACTAGGGGTTTAATAAATCCAAAATCTGCGGGAATGGGGAGTAAAAATAGCGGGGCTAGCATTAAGTTGGCTAGCAATAGCCCAATTACTAAGCCAATGGCACGAGTTAAGATAGATTCGAGTGGCATTTCTCGAATTTGCGACTCTAGGCGACGATATGTCGTCTGGAAACTCAGCCCGATGGCACCGCCGATGATAGCGGCAAAGACGCCAACAACTAAGCGTAAGGCGTCGAGGTTTGTCACCCCGGCTAGGGTTGATGTGGGGAGGAGATCGGTGCTGTAGTAACCTATTCCCGCCGCTGCCAGAATAAATGAGAGAATGATAATGACATCAAGCATGGTTGTTTTTTCCCTACAACTGTGTTACCCAATAGAGTAAAGTATTTTTTATTTCATCGGTAGGATTGATTAATAAATATGGACTTACACTAGAGGCAAAGGCCGGCTATATATGCAAACATTATAACCAAAGAGTTTCCGCTTCTTATTATTCTTAGTTTTGTTGTAATAAGATAAAAAGTTGTAAACAAACTTCTCATTTTAATTATTTATAATTCTCGATTAAGTTAATTTAATTGTTTCTCATAATGAGTCAAAAAGTTAGTTTTTCTGGGATTCCCCGGTCTGCTTACGTACATATTCCCTTTTGCCGAAGGCGATGTTTTTATTGTGATTTTCCTGTGTCTGTTGTGGGCGATCGCTTGCGGGGCGAAACATCTGGTACTATCTGCCAATATGTTGAGGTGTTATGCCAAGAAATTGCTATTACACCAGCTTTTGGTCAATCACTAGAGACGATTTTTTTTGGTGGCGGTACTCCTTCACTACTATCAACAGAACAGTTGCAACGGATACTGGCAGCGCTAGAGGAACGGTTTGGTATTGCAAGGAGTGCGGAAATTTCTATGGAAATGGACCCTGGCACATTTGATTTAGCACATATAACAGGCTATCGCAGTTCGGGTGTGAATCGGGTCAGTTTGGGAGTACAGGCTTTTCAAGAAGAATTATTAAAAATTGCGGGGCGATCGCACTCGGTTGTAGACATTCTTGCAGCTGTGGAACTAATCCGCCAAGTCGAGGTTCCCGAATTCAGTTTAGACTTAATTTCTGGTTTGCCGCATCAGTCTTTAGATCAATGGCAGGACTCGTTAACAAAGGCTTTGGCAATAGCACCGACGCACATCTCTATCTATGACCTTACCATAGAGCCGGGAACAGCCTTCGGTCGTTACTACCAACCGGGAGATAATCCTTTACCGACGGATGAAGCCACTGTCAAAATGTACCAAACGGCGCAGCAGGCTTTGAAGAGTGCGGGTTATGAACATTATGAAATTTCCAATTATGCCCAACCGGGACATCAATGTCGGCATAATCGGGTTTATTGGGAAAATCGCCCATATTATGGTTTTGGTATGGGTGCAGCCAGCTACGTTCAGGGTAAGCGCTTCACCCGTCCCCGGAAAACAAAGGAGTATTACCAGTGGGTGGAAGCTGGTGCTGTGATTGATTGTGAAGTGACGCCACCACTTGAAATTTTGTTAGAAACTTTAATGTTGGGGTTGCGGTTGGCTGAGGGTGTGAGTTTGGCGGCGTTGACGAGGGAGTTTGGTGAAGGGAAGGTAGAGGAAATTTATCAATGTTTGCGATCGCATTTTGAACAAGGTTGGGTAGAAGTTGTGGGGGAAAGGTTGCGTTTGAGTGATCCCCAAGGGTTTTTGTTTTCTAATGTCGTTTTGTCTGGGTTATTTGCCGAATTGGGGGAATAAGGCGTGAAAATACCCGTAGCGCGGGCGTCCCGCCTGCGCGTTTAATATAATAACAGGCGTCTCGCCTGTTATACGAATTTAACTTTTAGCTTTCTATAAATTACGAATGTCGAACAATTTGCCTATACCCCAAAATCCCCAACTCAAAATTACCAGCAGAAAACTACCTCACTGGGAATTAAATGGCTCAGTCTATCACATTACCTTTGTGACTTGGGAAAGATTAGAACTCAATGAATCTGCTAGAGAAATTGTTCTCAATGCTTGTTTATTTTTCCATCTCAAAAGATACGAAATTTTCGCAATGGTGATCATGCCAGACCATGTACATTTATTGATTCAGCCTTGGGTTAAATCTGATAATCATGGGCGGGGGGTTAACAGGCGGGACGCCTGTTCTACGGATGATAAGGGTGAGGTAAATTTAATCAATCACAGGCGGGACGCCTGTTCTACGGATGATGAGGGTGAGGTAAATTTAATCAATCACAGGCGGGACGCCTGTTCTACGGAATATTGGTCACTTAGCAGCATTATGCACAGCATTAAAAGCTATACAGCGAAACAAATTCCCAAGGTGATGAAGCACATTGGTACAGTTTGGGAAGATGAATCTCACGATCATATTATTAGGAATTACCGAGAATTTCAGAATACTTGGCAATATATTCGCCAAAATTCCGTACAAGCTGGTTTATCTGTTAATCCCGAAGCTTATCCTTTTCTCTGGGAATCTGAAAAATCATCCGAATATTCGTAGGACAGGCGTCTCGCCTGTCCCAATTAATCAGTACGCTTAAGGCACAATCAATACTGGACAAGGAGAAAGGTTAATCACCCGCGCGGTAACACTGTCAGTTGCACCTTCTTCCGTTAAGCCTAATCCGCGACAGCCCATAATAATTAAATCTGCGGCGATTTCGTCGGCAACATCGCAGATGGTAAAGGCTGGTTTACCTTGGCGTTCTAAGACTTCGGCTGTAATTCCTTGCCCAGAGAATAAAGCTTGGGCATTTTCTAGCAGTTTAGCAACTACTTCTGGAGACACCATCGGATCGGCACTAGGCGTGTCTGGAGGGGGTTCTTCCACGACGGACAGCAGCACCAAGCGGCTACCATACTTTTGCACAACGTTGGCAACCACATCGGCAGCTTCCCGCGCTTCCCTACTTTGATCGATTGGAAACAGAACTGTTTTGAACATCTCGCACCTCCGCACGCCTGACTCCGGTAAAATCTGGATGGTTCTACTTTCCAAACGATAACAAAAAGGCAATCAGGAGGGTTTAGTTATGTCCAAAAAAAGTTTAGCAAGTTTATCTGCGGCGGATATCTCCGGTAAACGCGCCTTAGTGCGGGTTGATTTTAACGTGCCTGTGGATGATCAAGGTAACATCACAGACGATACTCGGATTCGCGCGGCGCTACCAACCATCAAAGATTTGACCCAGAAGGGAGCTAAGGTGATTCTAGTGAGCCATTTTGGTCGTCCCAAGGGTGTAAGTGATAAATTGCGTCTAACGCCTGTTGCCAAGCGTCTCTCTGAGTTGTTGGGGCAAGACGTTGTGAAAGCTGATGACTCTATCGGTGATGAAGTTGCAGCTAAAGTTGGGACTTTGCAAAATGGCCAAGTGCTGTTGCTAGAAAATGTCCGCTTTTACCCAGAAGAAGAGAAAAACGATCCTGAGTTTGCGAAAAAATTGGCAGCTAATGCTGATTTTTATGTAAATGATGCTTTCGGTACGGCACACCGCGCCCATGCTTCTACTGAAGGTGTGACTAAGTTTCTGAGTCCTTCTGTGGCTGGATATTTGGTTGAGAAGGAATTGGAATATCTGCAAAACGCGATTGAAAATCCCCAACGTCCTTTGGCGGCAATTATCGGTGGTTCCAAGGTTTCTAGCAAAATTGGCGTGATTGAAACTTTGCTTGAGAAGTGCGACAAGCTAATCATTGGCGGTGGGATGATTTTCACCTTTTACAAAGCCCGTGGTTTGAGTGTTGGTAAGTCTTTGGTGGAAGAAGACAAGCTAGAACTAGCGAAGACTTTGGAAGCTAAGGCTAAGGAACGTGGTGTTGCTTTGCTGCTACCTACAGATATTGTGTCAGCAGATAAGTTTGCCCCTGATGCTAATGCGACAACTGTCAGTATTGAAAACATTCCTGCTGATGGCATGGGTTTGGATATTGGCCCTGACTCGATTAAGGTGTTCCAAGCCGCCCTTGCTGATTGCAAAACGGTGATTTGGAATGGCCCGATGGGTGTGTTTGAGTTTGATAAGTTTGCTGCGGGTACGGAAGCGATCGCACATACTCTAGCCGAAATCGGTAAAACTGGCACAACCACCATCATCGGCGGTGGTGACTCTGTAGCGGCTGTTGAAAAGGTGGGTTTGGCTGATCAAATGAGCCACATTTCCACCGGCGGCGGCGCTAGCTTGGAGTTACTCGAAGGTAAGGTATTACCTGGAATTGCAGCTTTAGATGATGCTTAATTAAAAGGGTGAAGGATGAAGTTTTTGGCTTTATCCTTCATTCTCTAATCAGCGGTTACAGTAGGTTAAATTTCTATCTAATTGATAATAATTTGCTGCTGCATACTTCTCAATATCCTAAAATGATATACTTAATAAGTCTTGATTAATAAAAATGCTTTTGTTATTAACTATTTACAATTAATAAACAAACTCAAGGAGGAGAATATGGAAGTACAAACTCGTAAACCTACGTATACCCCTGAAGAATATTTAGAATTAGAGGAAAAAGCACTTTATAAAAGCGAATATCGGGATGGGGAAATCATACCTATGACTGGGGGAACTACAAATCATAATCAAATTGCGCTGAATTTTGCAGCGTCCTTACTATATGCTATCAGAAGAAAACAATATCGTGTTTTTATTGGAGATGTGCGTTTATGGATTCCCCAATTTCGAGAATATACCTATCCTGATATTATGGTAATTGCAGAAAAACCTATTTATACAGGTAAAAATAATACTACTGTTACTAATCCTTTATTAATTGTTGAGGTTTTATCTAAGTCTACAAAAAATTACGATCAAGGTGATAAATTTACTTTTTATCGTTCTATTCCGCAATTTAAAGAATATGTTTTAGTGGAACAGAATCAATATCAGGTTATGCACTATAGCAAAACTAATGAGGGAGAATGGATTTTTAGGGAATATAAATCTGAAGATGATATTGTAAAATTACAACATCTTGATTTTGAGATTAGTTTAGTTGACATTTATCAAGATGTTAATTTTGAGGATAAGGAATAATACCCTGGCTTTATTGTCATCTCCTTGCAAAAATAAATTTTCCAGTTAGCCCTAGCGACTAGAAGTCGCGGCTATACAAGCAAAACCCACCTGCGTGGGTTTGAAAGATTTGATGTTGCATTGCTCTATCTCCGTGGACTAATCTTGTGTAGTAACGACTTCTAGTCATTCAATAATCCAAATGGTGGAAGCAAAAATCTTCTGGTAAAGATTGGTTATGGGAATACCAAAAATTAAATTATCCAGTAATCATAGACTTGTAGGGACACAGCAATGCTGTGTCCCTACCGATTGGATATTTTTTTAATTGGAAGTCCCTATCCCCAAAACAACAGATTGAAGAGTTCCGAAAAAAAGCTGATGAGATATTCAAAAATTATAAATTACAGCATACCTGCAAATCTCATGCAGAATTTTCAACAAAGAAGAGAAACTTTCTATTTTATGATTATAAATTACATCCTGAGAAAGATGCTTATTACTTTGTTGGTGACCGAAGAGACAAGGTACAATTTTCTTTCAAAGATGCTTGTCATCTCCGTCAAATCGTAGCAGTGAATGGCTCAAAACTAATATTTAGAGAACTTTTACCAACTATGGATGTTGATTTTGTCCGCACGGGGCAAAGTACTGTAATTCCTTTTCCATTTAAGTATATTAGGGAGTATAAGAATTTTGGCGTTGCTGAATAACTGTATGAATCGGTATTAATATTAATTAACTGCAATAACTCTTCGGTTGAAGCGTTCTACTGAGCCACATTTCCATCGGCGGCGGCGCTAGTTTGGAGTTACTCGAAGACAAAGTATTGCCTGGAATTGCCGCTTTAGATGATGCATAAGCGGATTCTTTGAGTGATGCAGAGATGTTACATGTAACGTCTCTGCATTAAATAGGGGAAAAAATGTGTAACCCAAATGGTTAGAATGGGGCCTCCTTTCCCATCGCGAATCATGACAAGTTAAGAAAAACGATTTGATTTACCGACGATATTGTCTTGGAAACTGACCATATGGACTGGGATATTGACGATATTGTATGGAGAACGGATGACTTTGTATCGGATATTGACGATATTGTCCTGAAAACGGATGACTTTGTATCGGGTACTGACGATATTGTCCTGAAAACGGATGACTTTGTATCGGGTACTGACGATATTGTCCTGAAAACGGATGACTTTGTATCGGGTACTGACGATATTGTCCTGAAAACGGATGACTTTGTATCGGGTACTGACGATATTGTCCTGAAAATGGATGACTTTGTATCGGGTACTGATGACTTTGTGTAGGGAACCGATGGCCTTGTCTGGGAGTTTGTCCACCTTGTCTAGGAAACTGACGATATTGAATATTGACAGATCCATTCCGCCTTAAGTTGATTGGTTGTGCGATCGCAGGCAAGGTAGAAATTTGCATCATGGTCAGAACCATTGCCAATGGAAACATTTTTAGTTTTTTCATTTTCTTCAGGGGATTTATGGTGCTTGAAATTTTAACCAGATATACAAAGTTATAACTTTGAATTTTCAATTACTCCCAGGCGTTATCTCCGTCGGTGTAGGTGTGGGTGTTTCTGTAGGCGTTTCTGTAGGTGTTTCTGTAGGCGTTTCTGTAGGCGTTTCTGTAGGCGTTTCTGTAGGCGTTTCTGTCGGTGTTTCTGTAGGCGTTTCTGTCGGTGTTGGTGGTGGTGCGGGGCTTTCTGCGGAGACTTTGAGTTGATAATCTACAGGTTCTGAGGCTGTGGAGACAATGGCAAACTCATAAAATCCGTTTTCAGGTAATTTAGTTGAGTATGTGCGTTGTTTTGAATCTTCTAAAAATTGGATTTTGCCAGAGGGGGAATAAATTGATAGCAAGACTTGGGAATTTGCTGTGAGTTTAACTTCCATATTTTGCTCTTTGGCAAGTCCGGCAATGAAAACTTTACCCCCGCCTGGTTGGAGTGTACCACTGACTGTTTTCCCTGTGGCACCTGAATCAAAAACAATTTTCTGGAAAGCGGTACCGGCGAGAATGGCATTGAGTTTGTCGTTGGTGAACCCATACCAAACTTGTCCAATGGGCTGTTCGAGAAACTTTTTACCGCGTTGTTCAGGAAATTCACGGTAGAAGGCAGCATCTCCTAAATCATATAAAGAACGACTACCAACGTTAATTTGGTTAACTTCTACTTTCCAGCGATCGCGTTCTGCTGTTGTGAAAGTACCGAGTTGGCGGCGTGCTTTAGCACTTAAGGAGGAAAGCTTGTCTAGCAATTGGGCGGCGATTTTATCCCATTCTGCCCGCAAATTCTCATCTTTCGGTTCATCGCTGAGACTGCGTCCCTTTAAGCTGGGGTTTTTGTCCCAAAAGGCTTGATTCACCAAGTTAACGTAGAAGTTCAAATCAATATCCAACTGTTGACGGCGATCGCTTAATTTTTCTTTGCGCTGCCTTTCTGCTGGTGAATATTTATCTGAGGGTTCCGTGGGTTCGTCAATGGTTGCAGTAGGGCTGGATGTGACTGTAGGCTTGCTTCCTCGGAGATTCTGCTTGCTGTTATTCACTCCCCAGGAAATTAGCCCCGTGGCACTAACTAATGCCAGTGTGACTAAAAAAGTTCTTGTTGGTGTCCACCAGCTTGTAGGGGTTGGAGTCGGGGAATAGCTAACAGGCTGGGGTGATGCGCTGATGGGAGGAGATACAGCTAAAGTTGCTGATGTGGGAGGGGGGGTAGGTGGGTGGTAGGGAGGTGGAGTCGGGGAATAGCTAATCGGCTGGGGATTAATAGCTTGGAGAACTTGACGGGCTGATTGAAAGCGATCGCGTGATGCAGGGGAAAGCATCTTATCTAATATCTGCCCCAATCCAGCACTTACGTTAACATACCGTCGCCACTGCCAGGAAAGATCATGAGTATCAATTAATTCTGGCGGCTGTTTACCTGTGAGTAAAACTAACACAGTTACCGCCAAAGCATACAAGTCACTGTGGGGCGACACTAACCCAGTCTGCATCTGTTCTGGGGGTGCAAATCCGATTTTACCCAGTAGCGTTGGTGCTGGGGGAGAAGATATCGCACCGGGTTGGTAATATTGAGAAGCAACGGTTGCGACTACTTGTTTGACACCACCAAAGTCAATTAATACTGGCAGTTGATCAGCAGTGCGAAGCATTAAGTTATCTGGAGAAATATCCCGATGAATCACTCCGAGAGAATGGATATATTCCAGCACCGGCAAAATCTGCTGCAATAACTGGCGAATTTCTGACTCGGTAAACCGTACACCCTGCTGTAGGCGGCTATTTAACAAAGAATTATAAGTTTGCCCTTCGACAAAATCTTGCACCAAAAACAGGTATTCTTTACCATCTAAGTTGATGCGTAATAGTTCCCGGAAGCGGGGAATTTGGGGATGTTGCAACTGATAAAGAACACTTGCTTCTCTCTGAAAAAGTTCTTCGGCTTTTTGTAAAACGTAAGCGGTTTGAACTTGGGGAGAGAATTCCTTTAAAACGCAAGCTTCCCGGAAGCGGTTGATATCTTCAGCTAAATACGTGCGTCCAAAACCCCCCTGGCCAAGTAAACGCACAACAACATAGCGATCGCCTAAAGTTAATCCTGGTTGGATACCAAAACTGACGGGCTGATCCAATAGTTTCTCACCACACTGGAGACAAAAACGGCTACCTGCTGTATTTTGGTGTCCTTTGGAACAATAGAGAGGAGTCATAAAATTTAGTTAATAATCATTAGTTAATAGTCATTATTCATTAGATATTAGTTTCCCTTGAGGGGTGAAAGTTGCTGGCTTAATTGCCAGATTGAGCTTTGCTAACTTTATCAGCTGCGATCGCATACCAAATTTGTAAGAAAGTTTGCTGGTTTAGTTTCCCACGCTCCTGCCCAGGAAACAACGGATTAAATGTTTTATAGGTATCGTCTTTGACTTGAGTAAAAGTTTTATATTTGCCCAACTGTCCGGCTTGTGCAAGTCGTCTCCAAATTGCCTCATCTTGTTGACTATAGCTTCCCAGTTTCTGACGCGCTGCTGTACTGAGATTTGCCCGTTCTATTTTATTCAACAAGTCTTCCGCCACATCATACCATTCATTCCGTAAAGCCGCGTCTTCTGGATTTGGGGAGAGGGTACGTTTGTTCAACTCTGGTCTTTTAGTATAAAATGATTCGTCAACTACCTTTGTAAAAAATCCTGCGGGAATTTTCTGCTGTTGGAGGCGATTTAAGATTTTTTGGAGATCGCGAGTTTTATTCTTGTCACTTCCTGGTTTACTGCTAGGGTTGCCGATGGAAGGGATTTGTGGCAGTGAAATTGACGGTACAGTGATGGAAGTTACGCCACGAATCACAAAATTAGCGATCGCCACAGTACCCGCACCAACTAAAACTATGGCAGTTGTACCCACCAGAGTCACAGCAAACGGGCGAAACCAATCAGGCATTGGTATACTTTGCATAGCCGATTGAGTTCTGCTGTGGAATCTACTGGCAATAGCTTGGACACGTTGTCGTCCAGGGGCAGCTACCATCGTTTTCAGCTTGGTAATATGGGGATTTGCGGCTTGGGTGGAAGTTGAGGACGGTAAAACTCGCAAAACTTGATCAGCTGTTTGGTAGCGATCGCTTGGTTTATATGCCAACATCTTTTTGAGAACCGCTTCTAGTCTGGGACTAACCCTAATTTCCTTACCCCAAAACCAAACACCGTTATAGCTGTCATAAAGTTTTTGCGGTTCCTTACCCGTCAGCAACACCAGCACCGTCACAGCTAAAGAATACAAATCACTACTTTTAAATACTTGTCCCTGCCTTAATTGCTCCTCTGGTGCGTAGCCTTCCTTACCCAACAAAGTGCGATTTGGCGCCAACTGGGTAAACCAAAAACCTTGATGAGCAGGCAATTGCTTGACACCACCGAAATCAATCAACATCGGCAGTTTATCACTACTCCGCTCAATCAAATTATCAGGAGAGATATCGCGGTGAACCACATCTAGCGAGTGGATATAAGATAAAACAGGCAAAATCTTGTGCAGTAGATTGACTACTTCTTCTTCACTAAAAGCCTGTCCTTGAAGTTTCCGCTGTTCTAACAAATAGTCATAATTATCACCTTCTACATAGTCTTGCACCAAAAAGAAAAAATCCTTTTTGCCTAACTTTGCTTGCAGAGAAGCGTGAAAACGCGGAATCTGTGGATGCTGGAGTTTTTTTAGGACACTCGCTTCCCGTTCAAACAGTTCCTTCGCTTTTTGTAAATCCTGTGGTTTTTGTACTTGGGGCGCAAATTCCTTCAACACGCACTGTTGAAGCGATTTCTGATTATCAAGAGCCAAATAACTACGTCCAAAGCCACCTTGTCCGAGTATGCGGACAATTTGATAGCGGTTCTCCACAACCTGCCCTATAGGCAGAGGTAACGGCTCACCACAGTGGGTACAAAAGCGGTTACTGCCACTATTTTGATGTTTTTTGTTGCAATAGACCTGCATGGTGCTGAAAAATGAATTAGGTTTTATCAATTGCTACAAGGGAGGGCAGCCCATTTACGAAAATTTTTCCAAATGCCAATTCTAGCAAGCAGTGGACTGTCTTGGGTTTTCAGAGTATCGAACAACAGCTAAAATACCGGCAAACAGTAACCTTGGTGTGGTTTCCACTTTATGAGAGTAATCGAAATTTTTGACAATAACAAGCAATATGAAGCACGAGTCACAAAAGCACAGAGCAATTACGGTATTTACAGATTTTTTGTCTACTCCTCTAGAAAAGCAACTAGAACGACATCTCAACACCCCAAGTGAATCAGTAGTCGTAGCTTTATTTCAGGATGTGGCTGCAAACGTCCCCGCTTACAAAGCTTTTTTAGCAGAACGAGAAATTAATCCCCACACTATTCAAACCTTAGAGGATTTTCAGAGCTTACCTGCGATCGCTAAAGAAAACTATATATCGCGTTATCCCCTAGCTGACTTATGCCGCTACGGAAAATTAGAAACCTGCGATATGATAGCCGCTTCCTCCGGTTCCACAGGTAAACCCACCTTTTGGCCGCGTTTCTTCACCGACGAACTGCAAATAGCCACCCGCTTTGAGCAGATTTTTCACGATAGTTTCTATGCCGATACCAAACGCACCCTAGCCGTGATTTGTTTCACCTTAGGAACTTGGGTAGGGGGAATGTTCACCACCAATTGCTGTCGTTATCTTGCCAGTAAAGGTTATCCTCTCACAGTGATTACACCAGGCAATAACAAAGCCGAAATTTTGCGTGTAGTGCAAGAACTGGGGGGAAATTTTGAACAAGTTGTGCTGTTGGGATATCCGCCATTTCTCAAAGACGTGATTGATACTGGCATTGCTCGTGGTGTGGAGTGGAAGCAATATCAGATTAAATTGGTAATGGCGGGAGAAGTATTCAGCGAAGAATGGCGGAGTTTGGTTGGTGAACGGGTAGGTTCTCAAAATCCCTACCACTATTCTGCATCACTTTATGGCACAGCAGACGCCGGAGTTTTAGCCAACGAAACACCGTTAAGTATCTGCATTCGTCGGTTTTTAGCAAAAAATCCCGACGCAGCCAAAGCTTTATTTGGGGAATCTCGGTTACCCACACTCTTACAGTACGACCCCATTCAACGATTTTTTGAAGTTGAGGATAGGACATTACTCTTTTCTGGAGATAATGGCATTCCCTTAATCCGCTATAACATTTTAGATCATGGCGGGTTAATTAGTTATAATGCCATGCTCAAGTTTTTAGCAGAATGGGGTTTTAATCCTGCCGCCGACTTACAGCAAGCTAGAGGAATTCACTCATTACCTTTCGTTTATGTTTTCGGACGTTCTAACTTTACAGTTTCCTACTTCGGCGCGAACATTTACCCGGAAAACGTCACGGTAGGATTAGAACAACCAGTCATTCAAGAATGGGTAACGGGTAAGTTCGTTTTGCAAGTAAAGGAAGATGCTGACAAGAACCGATTTTTGTCTGTAGTTGTCGAGTTAGCACCAGAGGTAGAAGCTACCGAAGATAAGCGAGAAACCATAGCATCTTCCATTCTCTCGCAACTGTTACGCCTTAACGGCGAGTTTGCTAATTACGTTCCCCCAGAATATCAAGTACCCCAAGTGGTATTAGCCCCCACCGGCGATGCAGAATATTTCCCCGTTGGCGTAAAACATCGATATACACGTAAATAGGTAAATTGGGCAAGAATTTAATAATTATTGATTGCCTCTTTACAACAGACTTGTATCTAGCAACTTGATTTTCCACTTTCTCATATAGCAATTCTTGTTTGGATATACAAGCATACCTCTTCTCTAATTCCTTAGCCTTCTTCCCTATAAATGAAGAGGGTTATGTATCCTAGGGTGTAATTGATTCAACTGAAAATAGCTATAAGTCAATTAAAGGAGTAGCAGATATGGTAACTATTTTTACCCAGTCTGTTGCTCATGTATTTTTCGGAAACGCCACTCTCTTGTATATGCCATCTAGGTTCCTTATTTAAGTAATTAAATTTGCAGTAATTTCTAATGACTCACTTCTGTAATTACCTTTATAGTATTTTTCAGGTTGATATCCGCTATAGATAAATTACATCCCTGAATTTTAAATTCGCCGATTTCTGGAACTAATGAGATGAGCAAATTGCCAAAAGTTATTGTTTTCGGAGCTAGTGATTTTATCGGCGAGCATTTTATCAAGTACTTGGCAGACAATAACTTTGATATATATGCCGCCGTGACAACTAAACCTGAGTACATACGGATACTTTTAACCGCGCTCAAGTGACCTATACTAACCACTGTAGAGAACAGTAACTCGCGAGCGAATTTACGCCTGTTTTTGCGCTACATTCAAATAATTTATCTAGAATCTGGGGGGACAATCTATTCTCTAAAAGTCCCTTAACCATTACAGAAACTAGAGTCTTTTGAATAAAGCTCTAAAACACCTGTTATAGTAGCATTTTACTTCTCGACCCTGGTATTTTTTTCAACTGAACAGTAGATTAGCCAATAACACAACACTTTGAAATGGCTATTTCTAATCTGTTCTGTGGGGTCAGTCCCAGTAGAATCTGCTATCATATCAAACTTATTGGCACTCGGATGAAAATCACTTAAATACAGTGGAATGCCGAGTCAATTAAGTACGTTCTGTACGTTGTGCTTACTTCAATGGCTCGCTAGCTATTTGATGTTTTTGCCACAGCTAAGTTTATTGCCGTTCTTGTCAGCATCGATAACAGTGCTGCACAAAAAACTGATATTTTTCAAAATCATTGTATGAGTTACATTATCTGTGTAAATCACCTCATAATGGTTTTGTTTTTACAGTACTTGTTCTTCAAAGTGCTGAAGTGCAACTGCCAAAACCACTAAAGCTTCATCTGCTATCAGTTCTACAGTCAAATCGACGGTAAACATCCCATCAGTTCGATATCCCTTTTCTCTATCGAGTTCATACAGCCCAATTAGCTCTAACCATTTTCTAATGATGCTGTAGCTGAGATAAGTTCAGTTTACGGAGTTATTCGTTTGCGACTTTTGCACGATTTTTATAATACTCCTGTGACAGAGATTTATCTCTGACTTTGATTTCCAGAGTTATCAATTTATTTTGTTTATTGATGGCTGTTTATTTCCAGCTATCTCGGCTTTTTAACCTGACACGCCAATCAGTTGACTGGACATTGAAACTCTTTCATCAACTCAGATATGCCTCCTTACGCTTGAGGTACAGATTCTGTCTGAAAAATTATAATTTCACAATGCTCAGAGTCAAAATCCTAGTATATAGCCTCAATTCGTCCCTCGATTAAGTAACCCCAAAATCTTGAGTTAAATTGCAAAACTTACTTATGAGCAAATTACTCCTTTTCTACTACAATATTGCTTTTCTTTTATTTACTTTTGTGCTCAACCTTAGCTTTTGGAAAAGCCTTCAGCGAATCAAAAGCCATTTCGTATCTATGCATCCTTTGCATTTTATAAACAGGCTGAGATTTCCTTCTGTTGAAAAAATACTTAGAAGTAAACTCTTGCAGAAAAATCTCCCAGTTAAATACAAAAAAAATGTTCAAATACTGAATGTGCAGATTGATAATTTTTCTATGCCTGAATTGCTGTCCTCTTTAAAAGAAGGTTTCATTCTCACTCCAAATGTTGATCATCTTATGAAATTGCAGACAGATATGGAATTTTTAAGAATTTATAGTTTAGCTGACTACAAGGTATGCGACAGTCAAATTTTACTCTTTGCTTCCCACTTTTTAAAAACCCCCTTTAAACAAAAAATTTCTGGGTCTGATTTATTTCCAGCATTTTGTGAATTTCACAAAGACAATCAGGATATTCAGATATTCCTTTTAGGAGGCATTGAAGGAGCATCAGAAAAAGCTGCCGACAGAATTAATAGTAAATTTGGTAGAAATATAATTGTCGAAGCTTATTGTCCACCGTTCTTTTTTGAGAACAATGAACAGGAATGTTTGAAAATAATTAACAGAATAAATAAATCTAAAGCAACTGTGTTAGCAATTGGAGTTGGGGCGCCAAAGCAGGAAAAGTGGATTTACAAACACAAGAATAACCTGCCATTGGTAAAAATATTTATGGCTATCGGAGCAACGATTAACTTTGAAGCTGGTGTAATTAAACGTGCTCCAAAATGGGTTAGCAACTGTGGCTTAGAGTGGCTTTACAGACTAGCTTGCGAGCCTCGAAGGCTATGGAAGCGATATCTAGTTAATGATTTACCCTTTATATGGCTTATTCTTAAGCAGAAGCTTGGTTTCTACAAGAAGCCTGACTTCCCTGCTTCAATAAAACTACCTTATCAAATGAACAAAATTCAATGAGTAAGACTCTTAGGACACGTAAGTTAGCCCACTTATTATTGAATAGGAGCGTGTAAATCACTCTAAAAAATGTGCTTTCACCGTTAGTTTAGGTAGCCTAAAAAAGAAGTATAGCTAGTTTAGTCTCGGCAAATAAGCAAGGATTAAAAGGTACCTTCTTAAATATCACAAGTGTCTATTTATGTCACATTAATTTGTCTCATATTCAAACATATTATGTGATTATAAACACTTAGCCACAACGATTCAGGCATCTTTTAACAAAGCTTCAACGCTCTGTTTGAGTATTGCATCTTACATTCCGCAGGTTGGCGCTCACTTTAACTAATTATCTGAGTTTCAGCCTATATAGGTTGAGCAATTGTCTGAATAGTTAAGAACAGAGTCAACAAGGTACGAAAAGATAAATTGGTAGTAAATGCCGATATTGCTTACCCAACAAAGGTTTGAGGCTATAACCTACCATAAATGTTTGATAACAAGACCAAAGCTGCGGAATGTCGGTTGCATTTATGTAGACAATCATTCACATTTAAGGGAATATAAATCAAAGTAAAATTTGTGGGATCGCTACAAAATTATGCCAATAAAAAACTTATTGAAGCACTGAAAATATTATCAGTTGGTTAATTTTTATTAGAAAAGCAAACTATTTTCTAATATGTGCTTAATTTATGTCTGGCTAGCTAAAAGTATGGTTTTTACAAAGAAGTTCATGTTACAACAAATATTTAAATAACCTAAAGATTATGGCAAATAGCTACCAAAAAATGTGCCGCATTTTGACTTACATACTTATTTGATTGGTTAGCAAAATTTAAGAAGATAGGAAGAGTATTCCAATAGTCTCATATCAGCATTGTTACCTCACTACCCACCTTTTAGTTCAATTTACACAGTATTCTTAAAGCTTGTATGACTGAGTTAATTTCTGTATTTAAAGGCTATTCGATATCCACCAAAATCAGGAATAGTTGGCTTTCTTACTTACTTTTATTAATTATTAGTAATTCTGCAATGTGGGGTTTAGCTTTCTTATATCTCAAAAATACTTCATCAACCTACACTAGTAAATTTTCTCTTTCTTTGCCTGGAACTATTACACATACAGATGTCAGTTTGCCTGACCGTGGAACCGCATACTCTCAGCCCGTATCTCCTTACGAAAATACAACTCAAGATCCAAGAGAAAATTATAAATTTGTTATTGAAAACCCAGTAGTTCAAAAAGCCGCAGCCGCAAAACTGCATATGTTACCAGAAGAATTCGGCAAACCCAGATTCAAGATCGTAGACAAGACTACAGTCATGAATTTTGAACTTATTGGGAATAGTCCTAAAGAGGCAGAGGCAAAATCCTGGGCATTTTACAAAGCCTTTCAAGAAAGGCTTGATGTACTCAGACGCCAAGAAGCAGAACGGAGAGAAACAAAACTTCGATGGTCACTCCGGGAGTCTCAGAAAAAACTAGACCTGGCTCAGAAACGTTTTTTTAATTACAGAAATCGTTCTGGTTTAGTATCAGATACACAAATTGAAGAACTCGCGACTAATCTTGAAAAATTACGCATACAAAAAAATGAAGCTGTAATTAAACAACAGCAAAACAGTACTCGTATGAGAGAACTATCAGCCAATTTTAAAGTATCTACCTCAGAAGCGACCAATTCTTTGATTCTCCAATCAGATCCTCTATTTCGAGACCACCTAAAAAATTATAGTGAAGCTTCAGCTAATTTAGTTCTTTTAGAATCCAAATTTCTTCCTACCCATCCTTCCATAGTTGACACAAGAAGTAAACAACAGTTAGCAAAATCTGCTCTAATTGCTCGAAGTGAATCTATTTTAGGCTATTCAATCGACCAACAGACTCTCAATAAGTTAAGCGGTGATGGCACTAAACAGACTTTTTTGGAGAGTGTAGTTACCGCTGGTGTAAACAAACAAGAATTTCAAACTACTGTTCAGGAATTAGACCGACAAACTACTCAACTCGAAGCAAGACTTCAGATAATGGCAAAGCATAAATCTATGTTAGAAGCTCTGAAAAGAGAAATGCAAATTTCTGAAGCTGTTTATTCTTCAACCCTTGCAAGCTTGGATGTTAATAAATCAAACTTCTACGGTTCTTATCCAGAAATTCAACTTTTGACTGATCCAACTTTGCCTAAAGAACCTGGTTCACCAAATACAAAACTTGTCTTATTAGGTACAGGATTAGCTTCGCTGTTTTCAATCAGTTGGCTACTGATAATATACTGGCGCTCTAATTCTATTAAATTTAGACCGAATATTAACGAGCACAGATAACAAAAAATATGAAACCTCAAAATTTTGAAGAACATATTGTTTGGTATTCTCTCATTAGCACATACATTCTTTATATAGCGGGCTTGCTATATATTGCTAACTCTACAATAGCCTGGGTATTATTTATTTACTTATGCAAAAAGCTTTGGATTCAAACACAAGGAATTTCGTTTGAAGAGAAAATTAGTATTCCCTGGATTGTCTGGCTTTGGATTATTTGTATGCTGATAATGGCCATAGGTACATATATAGGTTTAGTAAACTTTGACTACGATATTAAGGATATCATTAGAGGATTACTAAATTGGACTAGAGATTGGGCATTATTAGCATTATTTCCACTAGCAGGCTGTTGTCTTAACATTCGTCCACATTTGATTTACCGAGCAACTTGTTTGCTTTGCTTGCAGAGTTTGTTTTTTATCCCCATTTCTTACGCAGCCTACTTATTACACCTGCCTTCTCTTGTCTACTCTTCTCCTTTAGAGAGGATAACTCAGAATGGTACCATTTATTATAATGTAGTTCTTTACTTTAAAGAATTTGATGCTGGAGAAAGCTTCCGTCTTACTTTATTTGCACCTTGGTCTCCTGCATTAGCTTTGCTAGGTCTTATTTATTTCTTCTTTGCACTTCAAGAAGAAAATAAAATATGGCGTTGGATTGGCTTAGTAAGCAGCATTTTAATAACTTATTTAACAGCATCAAGAACGGCTATTATCTCTTTACCTATAATTATTGTATCAATTTGGTTTTTAAGCAACTTCTCCCGCCCATATGTACATATTTTGTCTAGCATTATCTGTTTTAGTTCAGGAATATTTTCCAGTTTTCTTGTGGAACTAACTAGACAATTACAGGAAACTTTTACGACTTCTAGACAAGGCTCTTCACGTGTGCGTGATATCTTAGCAAGAATGGCATTAGACCGCTTCAAAGATGCTCCTGTCTGGGGACACGGTCGTTCACAACCAGGCTTTGAAGCCACTGCTAATATGCCAATTGGTTCTCACCATACCTGGATAGGTCTTCTATATGTCAAAGGATTAATTGGTTTCTTTGCTTTTTTAATACCAATGGTATACAGCTTTATTTATTTGCTACTAAAGGCTCAAAAAAACACTACTTCCAAGGTAGGACTAACCTTTTTATTAGCGTTAATATCATTTACATTCACAGATAATCAAGAAGTATTAGCTTACCTCTACTGGCCGGGATTAATTATAATGGGAATTTCGTTTAAAGAAGAAAAGAACGCCGTTATTTTTAAATAGAATTTATTAAAAACACTTGCATAAAAAAATAGCTGGTTTTAATTCAACTAAATAAATATTAGTAACTTAAATCATGAAATTATGTTAATCAATAAACTTAAGCATAGATTATCTAATCAATATATAGGCAATATTAGTTGGATGGGAGGAGCTGAATTTGCGAATCGAATCTTTCGTTTGGGAACAACAGTTATTGTAGCTCGTGTGCTAAATCCCTATGATTATGGACTAGTAGCAGTTGTTTTAGCTACCAATGAAATTATAAATATCTTTACTTTGAAAGCAGGAATTGGCGCAAAGCTTATTCAAGCAAGCAAGGAAAATGTAGCTATTTTATGTGACACTGTCTACTGGATGAACTGGATTTTGTGTATTGGGCTGTTTATCATTCAGTGTTTTGTTGCTTTTCCTATTGCTTGGTTTTATGGCGATAATCGAGTTATTTTACCTATTTGTGTTATTTCAATAACTTACTTATTTCTACCTTTTTATGCAGTTCAAATAGCATTAATATTTCGAGAAAATAAATTCAAAACAATTGCATTGTGTAACATCAGTCAGTCTCTATTTGGAAGTATTATTACTGTAATTTTGGCGTTACTAGGTATGGGTATATGGGCAATAATTTTACCTATTGTCTTGACTCATCCTCTTTGGGTTATTATTAATCTTATGAATCATCGCTGGCGACCCACCAAGTCTTTTACCTTGTATCGTTGGCAGGAAATATCTAGTTTTGCTCTCAACGTACTGGGCGTTGAAATTCTTAATAAGCTAAGAGCAAATTTAGATTATCTAATAATTGGACGTTTCTTAGGAATTGATAATTTAGGTATTTACTATTTTGCCTTTAATGCAGGAATAGGGATTAGTTTGAATGTTATTAATACGCTTACTTGGTCTTTACTACCTTATTTCTGTGAGGCTAGAGAACAAATTAACGAGCTTAAAAAGCGCTATTTTAGTAGCTTGAAAGTAATTGCTTCTATCATCGTTCCTTTAGTTTTACTACAATCGGCTCTTGCTCCTATTTATGTACCAATTATTTTTGGACAAAAGTGGGTAGATGCAATACCAATTTTGGTAGTAATTTGTCTATCTGCTATCCCGCGACCCTTTGCTGAAGCTGCTGGTCATTTATTGAAAGCATTTGATAAACCTAGTGTCGATCTCTACTTTAATCTGCTGTTTACCGTAATTTTTGTGATGGGATTACTATTTGCCGTCCATTGGGGAATTCTTTGGGTAGCTGTATCTGTACTTGTTTCTCATATAGTGATAATGCCTATCTTTAGCGTCTGTGTTAGTAGATATGTTTTCTACAAAAAGTAAAATATCATTTTCAATACTTAGAGCATATTTCAACAGTAATTTTGACAAAGTATTTAACATATAGCTGAGTATGATTCTCATAAAGTAAACATGTTCAGCCTCCGTACTAAATTTATATGTTGCAAATACTTTGGAAATTTTTACTAGCTTTCAAGCAAACAGACCTTGTAATTAGTTGAAAATCTATCATGAACATCACTGTCAGCATAGTTATACCAGCTTATAATTCTTCTCGATATTTAGCTGAAACTATTGAACATGTTCTATCTCAGACATTTTTTGACTATGAAGTGCTGATAATTAATGATGGTTCTACGGACAATACTGCGGAAATTGCCACTTATTACAGTCAGCAAGATAGTCGAGTAAAGCTATTTACTCAAAATAATCAAGGACTTTCTGGTGCTCGCAATGCGGGGATTCAGATAGCTCAAGGAGAATACATCGCTTTTCTTGATTCAGACGATCATTGGTTGCCACATAAGCTTGCTGCCCATATGGAGCATTTTGCTAGATGCCCTGATCTAGGCCTTAGCTTTGGAAGAATAGAGTTTATGAGCTTTGATGGTAAGCCTACTAGGAAATTTTCTAACTCACGCTTATTCAAGCTTACACCAAAACACTTTTATTATGAAAACCCGGTAATTACACCATCTAATGCTGTAATTCGCCGTTCTGTCTTAGGACAAATTGGACTTTTTGATAGAAGCTTAAAAGTGTGGGAAGATATGGATTTATTTTTGCGTGCGGCATCCAAAGGATGGAAAGTTGAAGGAATTAATCAAGTTTTAGTACGTTACCGCAATAACCAAGCAGGTTTATCATCAAACCTTTATCTTATGGAGGAAAATTGGCAGCAATTTAGCAATAGAGTTCAACAATATGAGCCAGAACTTGTAAATCAACATTACCACACAGCAAAAGCAGCTTCCTTATGTTATTTAGCCAGAAGAAGTCTTCGATTAGGGCAATCTTCAGAAATTGGAGTAGATTTAATCAATCGTGCTCTAAAGTCTGACTGGAAAATTATCCTTAGAGAACCTCGGAGAACTATTTTGACAATAATGGCACTTTATGTAAATTATCTTATCCCAGGTTTAATTATTGCAAATTAGTAGAAGTACTTAGTCTTGATAGTTCGTCATTTTGGAAAATTTTAAACCAATGAAAACACCAACTATTTCCGTAATAATTCCGGCTTATAATGTTGAACACACCATTATAAAAACAATCACTTCAGTTCAAGCTCAAACTTTTTTGAACTGGGAGCTAATTGTGATTAATGATGGCTCAACCGATGAATCTCTCCAGCTACTTAACGAAATAAAGGATTCTCGTCTCAAAGTGTTTTCTTACCAAAATGGTGGTTTAGCAGTAGCTCGCAACCGTGGTATTAATCATGCTATGGGGGAGTTTATTGCCTTTCTAGATGCTGACGACTTATGGACGCCTGATAAGCTTGAATTACAATTAGAAGCCTTGCAAAAAAATCCGGAAGCAGGCGTTGCTTATAGCTGGACTTATTTCATGCAAGAGAAGGGTAAATATTTTCATACCGACCGTCCTTTATTTTTTGAAGGTAACGTTTTTGCTAATTTGTTAACTAACAATTTTATTGCCAGTGGTTCAAATCCTCTAATTCGTAAGCAAGCTATTGAATCTGTTGGGGAGTTTGACCCATTGGTTTCGGGAGCGGCTGATTGGGATTACTGGCTGCGATTAGCTGCACGTTGGCAGTTTGTTGTAGTTCCCAAAGCGCAAATTTTTTATCGTTTGTCGTCTAATTCAATGTCATCTCAAATCGAGTTCATGGAAGAGTGCCAATTGAGGGTAATTGAACGAGCTTTTCAATCAATACCAAGAGAATTACAATTTCTTAAAAATCAGAGTATTGCCTATATTTATCAATACTCTTTTCAACTATGTTTGACAAGAATACCAGGCGTAAAAGGAGTAAAAAAAGCGGAAGCAAAAATTTTGAAAGCCGTCCAAATATATCCAAAAATCTTACTTCACCCTAAAACTCAAAAGTTACTTGTAAAGCTGGTTTTGAAACAAATAATGACTCCTCAAGTTGCTGAATATCTGCTTCAGAGTATCAGTATATTACGTGCTAACCATACTCAATACTTGAAAAATGACAAAAAGCAGACATGGCCGACATAAATCCGGAAACAGCAATAACTAGATATTTTTTGTGTATTCGTTTACATTTTATTTAGTACCAAAAAATGAAAAAAGTTTCCGTAATTATTCCCGTCTACAATGCTGAAAAATACGTTGCAGCTACGGTTCAATCTGTACTGTCACAAACCTATCAAAACCTTGAAATTTTAATTATTGATGATGGTTCTGATGACTACAGTATAAAGATTTGCCAGCAGTTTGCTGATCCCAGAATTCAGATTATCCACCAAGCAAATAGGGGGGTACCAGGAGCGAGAAATACGGGTATTCGCTATGCCCAGGGGGATTATTTAGCTTTTTTAGATGCTGATGATATTTGGTTACCTACTAAATTAGCTCAACACGTCAATCATCTAAACAATTCACCGACTGTGGGAATTAGCTTTAGCTATTCTGCGTTTATTGATGAGGGGAGCAAGTTCACAGGATTTTATCAGAAGCCTCGTAAGCTTTACGACATCACGCCATCATATATTCTTTGTCGTAACCCTGTTGGTAATGGTTCAGCAGCAGTGATTAGACGAGAAGTTTTTGAAGAGATAAAGTTTCAAGACAAGCTGCATGGTAATGTAGAGGACTACTATTTTGATGAGCGATTGCGCCAGAGCAAAGCTGATGCAACGGATATCGAATGTTGGCTAAGGATATCAATTCAGACTCACTGGCGACATGAAGGACTGCCAGAGGCATTAACTTTATATCGGGTGAACTCAGGAGGACTTTCTGCTAACGCTTTGAAGCAATTGGAAGCTCTGGAAAAGGTGATAGAAAAGACTCGTTCCTATGCTCCAGATATCATTGCTCATTGCGAGAAACCTGCAAAAGCTTACCATCTGCGTTACACAGTCCGACGCTTGGTGAGCTTGGGTGAAGGAATAACTGCTGTGAAGCTATTCAATCAAGTTCTTGCTAATCACTGGCGCATTCTACTTGAAGAGCCGGGTCGGACTTTGTTAACTGGCGTTGCGGCTTATCTACTCTGGTTTTTATATCCGCTGAAACTATTTATCCTTAAGTCGAAAGTATCAGCTTGATAGAAACTGCATTGTAGTTATTAATCCTCTTTTGTCATTTTGGGTTTAAACTTTATACCCTTGAGTCGAAAGTGACAAAAGATTCTTAAATACTGAAGAAAATTTGTTCTAGTTAAACCTTTCTCAATGTCTATATTATTTAGGGAGTAAGCGCTCATGAATTTACAAGTATTACTACAAAATGCCCCTTTATTACATGAAGTCACACCCGGAACACTCACTTCATGGCAGATATCTGATACAACCTTGAATTTTTTAGATAAACATATCAATAAAAACTCGAAAACTCTAGAAACAGGAGCTGGTGTTAGTACTCTCTTGTTTGCAATAAAGGGTGCTTGTCATACATGTATTGTTCCAGATATAAAACTTGTTAATCGCATTCGGGAATATTGCCAAAATAATCAGATATTACCTCACAAAATAGACTTTCATGTAGACATATCTGAACGAGTACTACCATCTTTAACAGTGGATGATTTAGATCTTGTTCTTATTGATGGGCGCCATGCATTCCCTTCACCATTTATCGACTGGTATTACACTTGCAATAAGTTAAAAATTGGTGGGATGATGATAATTGATGACACGCAAATTTGGACAGGATCAGTGCTGAAGAACTTTCTGCTCTCAGAGCCAGAATGGGAACTAAAAGCTGACTTATCATCAAAAACAGCGGTGTTCGTAAAACTCGAGGAAAGCAGCCATGCAAAAAACTGGAGCGAACAAAGGTTTATAGCTGATAAAAGTCGCTATTCTATAGCGACTTCAAAAGTAAATAGAGGTTTTGAAATTTTGTCTCAAGGTGACTTAGGAAAATTCTTTTATAAGCTGATGAAAAAAAAATGAATCATGGCTTGTTATCCCTCTTCAATCACTCTAGGCAACGCCAAATTTGAGACCTTTATTTAACAAGGGTTTTGGCGATTTATTAAGGTTTCAAAATGTTCGCCACATTTTGTTGGTAATAAAATGTTCAAACCTTTATCACATCTAGATTTCAAAATTAGGAAATTATTTTTGCGATTCCCAGTTTAATGGAAGAGGGATATTTGTACTTCATTTACTCGCAAAGTGCTGTAGTTTGATTTCTGTTCGCCTACTTACTTAAATCTTTCAAAAATAAATCATCATTGGAGATTGACGAAATGAAGCTTAATAGCGGATTTGATCAAAAAATTACAACTTTTATTGATTCCTTACCTCGGGGAAGGAACTTTACTATCAAGATTGCTCGCTCGCTGCGTAAGGGAGGATTAACTTGGGACCCTTGGATTCTCAGAGATGGTGATATTTATCGTCTGTTTTATTTGGGGGGTCCCAAAGCTGTAGACCCCCGCACTCCTTGGTGGGCAGAAGCCACAATTTATGGTGCTATTTCTAGTGATATGAAACATTGGCAAGATTTGGGAGTCATACTCGAACCTGACCCAAAGAATCCACTAGAATCTCAAAGGATGCTTGCTGGTTCCACCTACCAAGAAAATGGTATTTATTACCTCTTTTACTCAGCAGCAGGTAAGGAAGATATGTGGAACGAGGAGATTGGGTTGGCAACATCTACTGATGGTATTCATTGGCAGCGCCAGTCGAGTCACCCTATTTTTGTAAACTTGGATGAACGCGATCGCTGGTATGGGAAATATGACTTTACTTTTACAAATGGAGAGACAATCACCCATCGCCATTGGCGCGATCCTTACATTGTAAAAGAAGAGCAAACTGGCAAGTACTATATGTTCATTTGTGCCGCAGCAAAGGAATTAGCAGCTAGCCCATTTTGCGGTTGTGTTGCTCTAGCAGTTGCTGACAGCATAGCTGGACCTTACACACTCCTATCTCCCGCTTGTATGCCGATTTTGGACAGGACAAGTGAATCAATTTATATAGAAATGGAGCGACCGCAGGTTATTTATCAAAATGGTAAATATCATTTGTTTTTCTCTTGCTGGCCCCATCGGTTGAATCCAAAATGGATACAGCAGGTTAGTCAGGAGAGAATTAGCCCATCTTCACTATATTGGTATGTTGCTGACGAAATTACTGGACCGTTTAAAGCTGTAAGTAAAAAACCCGTAGTGATGGGTAGTGAAAAAACAGGTATGTATGGAACAAACTTTTTTCCTTCACCAAATAATTCAAAGGAATTTATTGCTATTGGTTGGTATCACAATTTACTATCATTAGGCGTTTCGCCATCATTATTTCCTGTATTCTGGAATCATGGATTAGTTGAAATTAAATAATTTTAGTTCTGTTGCAAAAACTAGGACTGGTCTGGTACAAGTGTAGTTGTGTCAATAGTCTGGTATTAAAAAACTGCTCTAGACACAGAGAGGAGGCAGCGCGTTGCGGGGGTTCCCCCCGTTGTAGCGACTGCCGTCGCAGAGGTTGTAGGAATGATACCGATAAAAACGGATTTGATATGAACCGTATTGCGTGATGTGTTAGCACGCAGGCATGATAAAAAAAGCCTCCGCAAGAAAACATCTAAGTGAGGGTTTGATATCAAATTTTATAACCGTTATTTGCAGTAATTACCATTGTGAAAAGGGATGTTTCACTAAATTGCTGTTGAAATATTTGGGATCGTCCGAAACTTCCTCACCAATCCAGATTGGTAGTTCAAGTTGTTGTTGTTCATCGCTGAGTTCGACTTCTGCTATGATCAGTCCTTTATTAACACCATCAAACTCGTCTATTTCCCAAATCAAACCACCGTACTCTACCCTATATCTAATTTTTTCTATTAAAGGAGGTTCGCATAATGTATCAAGCATTTCTTGAGCATCTTCAATCGGAATGGGATACTCAAACTCTGACCTACTATATTTAACGCTAGGCCCCTTCATCGTTAAGTATCCTTGGTTCCCTGCTATGCGGACACGTACAGTAGCTTCTTTTTGGGTTGAGATGTATCCCTGACGATATACTTTACCCTCAGCTAGTCTTCTCCAACTATCGCTTTTAACTAAAAATTTACGCTCTATTTCTTTCGCCATTTTAGTTGAGATTGAATCTATAAGATTATTCTAGCTGGATTCCAATTCAAGTTAAAATAAATCTGTTAATTTATTGAAGTTTTTCAGGTATGGGCGGTGCTTGGATTGTGCAGGTTTGAGTGTGACAATTTTGTTTGTAAAGCATCTGGATGTATGGTTCTTGCCAACTGAGGGGAACTTCTAATAATGACAGTGTTCCTGTAATTCCCTGTCCGATAAATAATAGGAGAGCGATGCAATTGAGAATGATGTGAACTTGGCGCCAGAAATTGGTTTTATCTTTGTAGATATCGGGTAAGATAGCCAGGGAAAAAATCATCAATAGAGCGGCAATTAGTCCGTAATAGTAGTGGGAGATATACCATTGGTCGGTTTGGCGATAAATGCCATCCTGACAACCCAACACTACTAACCCCATGCCGCTCAGAGTCGCAAATATACCACGCCAGTGTTGATCCTTTGCCTGATAGAGTAAAAATAGGGATGCGATCGCACCGACAAATACTAGCCCGATAAAAATAACCTGGAATGGTGCTTTAATCCAAACTTGGTTGTCTAAAATATTGCCAAAAATATCGTTAGCTAGGGCTAGTAGCACAATGCCGACAACGGCTCCAGTTAGCCAACGGCCCAACTGGACGTGTTCCTGTCCGACAACCGGTGGTATTTTGCTCTTACCTGTGCCTACAGTCTGCAATCGGCGTTGACGGACTTGAAAAGCTCGGTGGATAACGATGCCAATTAGGGGAAAAACTACGATAATAGCGATCGCCGGATGTAACAACAAAATCGCATCTCTAAGTTCCACACCACACCTCTAGATAAAATATTTGCCCATAATTTAAGTAGGAAGAGACTATCGCCCTCAACGCAGATATGGCTAATCACTATTGAAGCCAAGGGCAGATTTTGAATATCTGCCATGCTCAATTGTATGGAGTTACTAACCACACTATTATTTTTCAGGCGAAACTGCGCCGGGTTGCAGGAAATGGCGACGGAATAGGGTTTGAAGATATGAGTCCCCAAAATTTAAGCAACAGTTTTGGGCGTCTTCATATTAAATGAGTTTTTCCAAACAACCCGCAAAAAAATGAGCGAACCTACCGTTACTTCACTTCACTGGCTTCAAACTTAGCCACCTTGCCTTTTTTCACGGCAATTACCACATCGTAGGTTGAGCAGTAAGCGATCGTGACATTATTGGCTTTGTTATAAAGGTTGACTACCATACCTGCACCACCAGGTTGGACGGCGATTGGCTCAAGGTCACCAAAAAAGAAACGACGTAGCTCGTCACCACTGCCAAACTGACCTTTATGCTTGATGAGCAAATCAATTTTCTGTTGAACTGTCAAACCTGTAGCATCTTTAGTTTCTGCGGCTGATGCTTGAACTAATGAAGGATTCACAGCTTTGAGTGGAACATCCCAGACTGTCAACATACCAGCTAAAGCGATACTTGTGAGCAGAGAAGAGGCGAATTTCATTTGTTTTTCCTGAGGAGTTGACTTTCTTGACTGTCCGCAGCATCCCATCAGCTACTGAAGCTGATATGAACCCAAGCCATGAATTGTCTGAATTTATCCCGTGAGAAAATTTAGTTTCAACTCAGCAGATTCTCAGGAAATTGTGATGCTGTCATGTCTTTTACCTTTCTTCAGTGTTTTCTCAGATTCACCTCACCCTAAATTAATCAGGGAAGCCGAGTATAGTTGATAGTATTTTTGCAGTGGTGTTATTGTGACCAGACCGAGAAGATGGCATCGTCTTATCCGCAAAATTCCAGGTCAAACCTATCTCTGGCTAGCAATCCTAATTTTTGGAGCATCTAGCGCAGTTACCCGCAAGTTGACAGAAATCGGTGCCCAACACTTCATTGGTGGTCGCAATCCGATTTCTCTGTGTAATGTTTTGTTTGTAGGCAACTTGTGCGCCTTGATAGTGCTGATTATGATCTATGGGCGACAGTGGAACAAAGCTAATTTGAAGCAAATTTCCCGACAGGAATGGTTAGCTTTAACAGTGGTAGCAATTCTCTCTGGAGCAGCAGCACCTGGATTAGTTTTCCGGGCACTGGAACTAACAGAAGTCAATAACATTATTTTAGTCGGACGTTTGGAACCGCCGCTGATTATGGCTTTATCGGTGTGGTTGCTGAGAGAACGGGTAGGTTTTTGGGAAGTTGTCGGTGCGATCGCTGCTTTTGTTGGTGTTACCCTGACTATTATTCTTCAGTCCCCAGGGGCAGACATGATGAATATGGCAGGTTTGAAAGTAGGTATAGGCGAACTTCTAGCAGCAGTAGCCGCCTTGATTTCCGTAGCTTCAACGATTCTTGTCAAAAGATACCTCTCTGATATCCCGCTAGGAATCTTCAATATCTTTCGTACTGCCTTAGGAAGTGGAATATTTTTCTTCATTGCCTTAGTTTTCTATGGCAAACACCATTTTATGGAAGTATTCTCACCGTTTCTCTGGCAGTGGATGCTTGTCTATGGTGTTGTGATTGTGGTGATCGGCCAGTCATTTTGGCTCAAAGGCTTGAGATATTGCACTGTGTCTGCTGCTTCTTTAGTTGGCTCTTTTACCCCAATCGTAGGCATCATAGCTGCTTATTTGATTTTAGGCGAAGCCCCTACCCTAGCTCAATATGTCGGCGGCAGCTTGATTTTAGTTGGCATATTCCTGAGCCAAGTTGGTATTAGGCGTCAGAGTTCTCGCAGAGATGCTCAAAGCTTGGTGAGTTCTGCTCAAGTTGAACATCAGATAGAAGCTGGTATGGGATTCAAGGGGATTTAACCCCAAAATATTTTCGGACTTACCAAGTTTAAGAAAATGCCTGAATAGCTGACGAATAAAGGACTAAGGAGGAAGAAGCTCTTTCTCGTTTACCTTGTCTTTAGTCTAAGAGTAGCTACTGACAAGATGTGATTATTTCCGTTTCTACTATTGACTAGCTTAACGCTGCTGCACAATTTTTTTTAGAGGCTTGCTTCTTAGGGTTGTCTTGTGTTAGTTTTTTTTTAACCAGATATTACTAAATATCTATCGAGTTACCGTAGTTTGTTGACTACAGTTGACTTCGTCAAAGGGGTTCAAAGCCAGGAAAGACTAGGTCACATATTCACTTGACCTATTGCAGACAAAAATGCGATCTGCACTAAAGCAGCAGCGGTGGCGCGATCGCCAATTAGATAGCCGGCAACCTGATGAGCAAAATACGTACTGTGATTGTTGACCCCAATATCCCAGGGGGTTTGGCAGTGAGTGAAGTGGTTGCACCTCAAGGATTGAATCGGTTACCTGAGAGAAGGTCAACACTTCTGGCTCAAGCCATCCTGAGCATCCAGAATACAGGCTTTCCATCAGTGGGCAACATGGTGACCGTAATTTTACTTACAATAAAAAGTACAAATTAATAGAAAAAAACAAGTGTGCGTTCAGGATTGTCAGGTATTAAAGTTTGATTTTTTCATTATGAGCGAGCGATCGCCACCGATCTGAAGGCAGCTGTCAAAACTCTAAAACATCTAATTCCGTAAATCATCACTACTAACGAACTGGAGACAGAAAAACAATGAGTTATAACTACTTTGACATCCAACCAGTTGCAGGACGCATCGGTGCTGAGATCCTAGGTGTTGACTTAAGTGCTGACCTCAGCGACAGCATCATTAGCGAGATTCGCAAAGCCCTAGTTTATTACAAGGTGATCTTCTTCCGTGGCCAGCAGATCGACGCCAACGGGCAGGTCGCCTTTGCTCGCCGGTTCGGTGAGGTCACCACGGCCCATCCCACAGTACCGTCGCTCCCAGGACACCCAGAAGTCCTCGACCTGGATTATGGACGAACTGTCGCCCGCGCCAACAACTGGCACACGGATGTTACATTCGTAGACCGCCCCCCTCTCGGCTCTATCTTACGGGCGCTGATCATCCCCAGATCTGGAGGCGACACTATCTGGGCAAACTCGGTGACTGCATACCAGGATTTGCCACCCCATCTGCGTAATATCGCTGACCAACTCTGGGCTGTCCACAGCAACGCCTATGACTATGCGGCAGCCGCAGTTGACCTGACTGAAGAGGTTAGAGCTTATCGGTCTGTCTTCACATCGACGGTATATGAGACTATTCATCCGGTCGTACGCATCCATCCTGAGTCCGGCGAGCGTGGACTTTTCATCGGTGGTTTCGTTCATCGAATCCGTGGCTTATCTGAAACTGAATCAAACGACTTGATCAGACTGTTGCAGTCCTATGTGACGCGTCCTGAAAACACAGTTCGCTGGCGTTGGCAAGTGGGAGACGTGGCGTTTTGGGACAACCGCGCTACTCAACATTATGCGATCGCTGATTACGGCAACCAGCCTCGACATGTTCAGCGAGTGACAATTTCCGGCGATATCCCAGTCAGCATTGACGGCAAACATAGTGAGGTTGTTAAAGGAGACTCTTCTGCATATACCTCACGCGTAGCGATCGCAGCTTAAAAGGCATTGGGTAGAAAATCCTTCCTGGCGGTACAACTAACCGAGTTCCCAAACGGTCTGGCAGTGCACCAGCTATCGGGGCAATCAATGCACTGAGCACAGGCTATACTGCTAATAGCAAGCCAATTTTTGCTGTGAGATAGTGCTTAACTCGCTCTAAAAAGAAGGGGGTAGTAGACAAGGTATTTATTTTGCCTGCCCATCTTTCCCATCCCCTTTAATTGAACGGTGGAACAGGCGACAGGGCCAGCAGAAAGCCCCGCATATACTTACCGAGGCAATGGCGGCGACAACTTGCCAACTTGTAGTGGGTGGAGTGGCAGGCTCTGAAAGGTTGTTTTGTCTGCCTTTAATTAGGTCTGGTGCTGAATTAAATAGCTGACTGGCTGTACTCGCCCCTTCCATCGCCGCTCCTATTAGATAAGCTACCAGGGCAATTATTAGCCAGTGATTTATCATGTCGTACTGGTCGAATTTTCTCGAAAATATTTGGCTCTCAGCAATCATTCGGTTACTCGTGTTAATGATTGTCTTGCCCGAAGGATAATCGCCCTTCAGCTGTGTCGCGAATTAGTGGCAGTTTAGATTTAATGTAAGTTTTAAGGCTGCTATCTGCCGGGCACTCAATCCCCTGCTTGACTTTTAACTGCTGAAGGAGCAATTGTACTAAGGCTGTATCGTCAAAGTGGAGAAGAGTGCTAACTTGAGTAGACTCGATCACAGCCCAGACTTGTTGGATTATTTTGGCAGTTATCATGAGCTTTTGATTTTTTAATATTTTCTTTATATTTGCATGGTTTTGCAATTTGTGCCTAGTTTTGCTCCTGAAGATTAATTAATCAACACAATTCGAGAGTTTAACCTGACACGCTCCAGAGATGTAGAGGTTTTGTGTATAGCATTTTTTGCTGCCAATATGCCCAAAAATGTACTTAGAAAAAATACCTCTATGAATCAAGTCGAAAAAAGGGTTTCATTAAAGTTATCCTTTCATTGGTCAGCCTTATCCAAAATCTCGTCGTTAAATGGGTAGACTCGGCGCTGCGCGGGGCATAACCCAATATTTCGGTTGAAAACGAGATGATGAAAGCCGCCAACAAGCGTTGGCTTACCAATGAAAGTCCAGGTTTTTCCCAAGGGAAGGCAGAAAAGCGAAAAACAATTCCAAAATGGCAGGGATTGTTGAGAGAAGCAATAGATCAATTAATTAAGATTCATGGCGGTTAAAACCGTTTCTCCTTTCTTTCCCTCTGGCGATACTGTCGCTTCCGATCCAAAAATGCTAACAATTGCTAACATTTGAAATCCCCGTGTTTTTAGACCGGGGAAGGTTAACACTTTGCCTGCTTGCTTATTCCTGTTCTGACACCTTGACTTTTGCTACTGGTTTTTTAGTTGTCGCCTGACGAATCGGCAGCTCAACCACAAACTCTGTGCCTTTGCCGAGTTCAGATTGACAATAGATCTTGCCGTTGTGTTTATCTGTCACAATTTGATAGCTGATAGAAAGCCCTAGCCCTGTGCCTTTACCAACAACCTTGGTGGTAAAAAATGGATCAAACAGTCGAGAGAGTACTTCTTCATTCATGCCGAGTCCGTTGTCAGTAATCCGAATGGCAAACCAGTCCTTATTGAGCAGGGAGGTAGAAATTCGGATTTCGCTGGGGTTTGCGGCGATCTCCCGCAGCGATCGCTGCGTGTTTCGCTCTTCTAAGGCATCAATGGCATTGGACAGCAAATTCATAAATACCTGATTCAACTGACCGGGATAGCATTCTATTAGAGGTAACGTATCATAATCTTTGCTCACGTGAATGGTGGGGCTATCGGCTGATGGCTTCAAGCGGTTTTGCAAAATCATCAACGTGCTGTCGATGCCTTCGTGAATATTTGCTGCCTTGAAGTCGGCTTCATCTAAACGCGAGAAGTTCCGCAAAGAATTGACAATTTCACGAATGCGATCAGTACCGACCTTCATCGACTGGAATAATTTAGGTAAGTCGTCGAACAAAAACTCTATTTCTGCTTTCTTGATAAAATCTTGTAATTCTGGGGCGACATTGGGATGATGATGCCGATAAAGCTCCACACAGCGAAGCAATTCTTGCGTGTATTGGTGGGCGTGTTCCAAGTTACCGTGGATAAAATTAATCGGGTTATTAATTTCGTGGGCAACCCCTGCCACTAGTTGCCCCAAGCTGGCCATTTTTTCAGCGTGGATAATTTGCATTTGGGCAGTACGTAGCTCATTCAGTGTCTGGGCAAGTTGATTGGCTTCTTCACGAGTTTGACCCAGCAAACTGGACTGTTGGAACAAGTTGGCTTGACGCAGCGCTACACTGAGTTGAGCTGCCACTTGGGTCACAAATTCCAATTCAGTCTCTTCCCAATGACGCGCATGGGTGCATTGGTGAATGCACAACAACCCCCACAGTTCGTCACCTTCCATCAACGGGACAATAATCTGCGCTTTGACTTGGAATCGCTCAATCACATCAAGATGAGGTACCTTGGAGCCAACGCTGTTGACATCAGATATTACTTGCACTTGCCCTTGGCAATATTGCGGCGCGTACTGGTCGCCGAAGCAATAGTCTTGCACCTTCACGGCGAGGGCAGAATCGAATTTGGGTAGCACGTCTTCAGCGATAAATTCACCGCTGCAAAAACCGACATCAGAGTCAAAGCGGAAGATGCCGACTCGATCCGCGCGCAAAGATCGGCGCACTTCTTGGACTGTAGTCTTCAAGATCGTTTCTAAATCCAACGATTCACGAATTTTGACGACCAGATCAAATAAAATCCGCCGCTGTTCAGCCGATTGTTGCAGTTCGTCAGCGCGAGTTTGGATTTGGGTCACCATTTTAGAACTTTGCAGTGCCACTCCGAGTTGACTGGCAACTTGTCCCAAAAATTCTACTTCAACACTATCCCACTGGCGCGGTGCAGAATGTTGGTAGGCAGCCAGCAATCCCCACAGATTCCGTCCTACAAAAATTGGGGTCAACACATAGGCGCGAATCTTGAACTGCTCTAAAATCTCTAGATGACAGCGAGAGTGTCCGGCTTGGTAGATATCTTCTACAGCAAAATTTTCGTTGTTGCGGTAGCGTCCGCCTTTGGTTTCTTGCAGGTGGGTATCTTCCCAAACGAGATTTTTGCCAAAGGGATTGATGCTGTCCCAGTGTGCCTCAACCATGCCGAAATGGCTGACGAATTCGCCACTCCAGTCTGGATTAAAGCGATAAACGCCGACCCGCTCAACTCGCAGCATTTTACACACTTCTTGACAAGTGGTTTTCAGGATCAAATCAATATCTAGGGAGGAGCGAATTTTCCCCACTACTTCAGTCAGTGCTCGTTGCCGGGCGATCGCATCTTGGAGAGCATTCGCCTGTTGTTTCGACTGAGCTAAATTCTCGGCTTGCTGAATCGCGACTCCCAATTGTGCCCCCACCTGTCCGAGGAACTCAACTTCGTAATTTGCCCATTGGCGTGCTCCAGAGTGTTGATACGCTGCAACCATTCCCCACAGTTTTGTCCCGATGAAGATGGGCGCTAAGGCATAGGCACGAATTTTGAATTGCTCCAGAATGTCGGTGTGACAGCGTGAGTGACCGGCTTGGTAAATGTCATTGACAGCAAAACTTTCGTTATTGCGGTAGCGCCCGCCTTTTGTCTCTTGGAGATAGGTATCTTCCCAAACCAAATTTGTGCCAAAGGGATTGATTCTATCCCATTGTGCCTCGACTATGCCGAATTGGCTAATAAATTCGCCGCTCCAGTCTTCATTGAAGCGATAAACCGCTGCCCGCTCTAGTTTCAGAAGTTTGCAGAGTTCTTGACAGGCAGTGTTGAGAATAATTTCGGTGTTCAGAGACGAGCGAATATTCCCCACCACTTCCGTCAAGGCACGTTGCCGCGCGATCGCATCTTGCAGTTCTGCTGTGCGTTGTTTGGTTTGTTCTAAAATTTCTGCCTGCTGCATTGCTACGCCGATATGGCTGGCAGCTTGCGCTAAGAATTCGACTTCCTGAGAATACCATTGCCGAGGAGCAGTGTGTTGATAGGCTGCAAGCATTCCCCAAAGTTTGGCACCAATGAAAATCGGCGCGATCGCATACGCCCGAATCTGAAACTGTTCTAACACCTCAATATGACAACGAGAATGCCCTGCATCGAAAATGTCAGCCACGGCAAACGGTTCATTTTTGCGATATCGGCCTCCCTCGGTTTCTTGCAAATGTGAATCTTCCCACACCAAGTCCTGACCAAAGGCAGTCAGTGTATCCCAAGGAGGTTCTGCAAAGCCAAAACGATTGATGAAACTACCGCTCCAGTCAGGGTTGAAGCGGTAAATTGCCACCCGCTCAATCTTCAATTGCCGACCAATATCTTGACAAGAAGTCGAACACAGGGATTCTAAGTTTACAGATGCGCGAATCTTAGCCTGAATTCTCGCCAAGATTTTTTGGTACTGAACTGCTAGCTGTAGCTGGTTGTGACACTCTTGCAAGTCTAAGAGGTTTGACATTTCATAACTGTTCGTTGTCATAGAGTGTAAGGAAAATGAAATACCTACTTTTAGTATTCCCTTGTTTATTTTTCCGAGCACAGGTTGAAATGAAACTTGAAACGAAAACTGAATCAGCTAAACGTGACGGACATCCTCAAAAAGCCTAGCATCAAGCGACTCTTCAGAGGCCTTAAGCGGCCCAAAGTTGCTACCAACACGTGCCCAAATACCATAGCCTGGTTCAGACACAAATGCGCCCAAAAACCTACGCCAACTAAATCTAGTCACAGTAGTCTTTTAACTGAGTATGAATACTGCATAGATAGCTATAAAAAGCGAGTGCATAATTCAGGGTAAAATCACCTATGGCGCCAGTCTCAAACGAATCGTGATGTAGATACACAAACAACAGCCACCTGCACGTATTTAAACCCCTGATCTTTAGAAGTCTGCATAGGTGAGTTATTTTGCTTCCGCTGCGATGCACCATCGCTCATCACCAAGTTTAGGTGCAACACTTTGATAAAGCCATGCATTTGGTTAGTAGAGAAAACTTAACCTAAATTTGTACCAGTTTTAACTCAACCTTTGCTAATCACGTATGCCTTAGTCAGAAAATTGTGGAGTAACTATGGTAAAATACGGTATTCCCATCGGGGTGTAGACGTATTATTTCCATCAACCCAGAACCAAAAACCAGATGGCAGACTCTCAACAGTTACTGTGTACTGCAATTAAGGATCGTAAATTGATGAAACTGCTAGTTCCCCACCTGTATAAATATTGAGCAGACCCAAGTAAAGCATAGACACATAACAGGCAAAGCAGCTTCTCGTTTCTGTTTGTAGAGGCTTTGGTGTAAACCTTCTTTAAGGACAATACCAGTCTATGCCGTCCTTGATTGCGAGATGCTCAACCACGCTATGCCTTGATTCAGCATCAAGTTTGGCTACTTTTCTCTGTGGAGTTTTCTTAGTAAACTTAAGGAGTATAAATGCTTGAGGCTATCGCTACTGCTTGGCTATTACTGTTTTTTGGCGATTTTCTCTCGACTTTCTGTTACCACGTACCTGAGCACGTTTTTGGTAACCTCCACCTGACAACGCACCACTCCTGGAAGAAGGACTTTCGCCACTACGCTATTTTGACCTTAAATCCTCAGGTACTTTTAGATGGTATCTTAGGTGCCCTGCCTTACTTGCTTATGGCAGTAGTACTGTGGACTTTCTCTCCCATTGGCGTTATCTCTGGACTACTGCTCGGTCAGTTTCATGTGTGGTGGAGACATGTAGTAGCCTTAGGTTGGCAAACTCCAAAAGCCGTAGCTATTTTTTGCCAGATTCTATTCATCACTACTCCTGAACAACACTGGCTACACCACCAAAAAACTAACTTTGGTTTTGGTGATATTTTCACCTTCTTTGAGCAACCCGCTAAAGCATGGATGCGTTGGCTACGCTTGCTAAGGGTTCACCTGCGTTACTCTTCTGTTCCTCGCGTGTCTAGCTAGGGTTAATAGCAAGTTGTAGAGACATTGCATGCTATGTCTCTACTCGCTCTACAATCCTCATATATAGCAACCCTATTTGATTCATTAAATGAAGGAGGAAAGGCAGGCAGACTTTGTTTTTATAGCCGCAACTTCCAGTCGTTAGGGCTAGTGCCGCTTTCTCGGAATTAAAAATTAACATGTTATTAATTAAAAAAGTAGATTCCACAAGCTTTCGAGTTGAACCCCACTGGTTAGTTATTTTTTCCCCGATGCACTAGGTGCAATATATTTCTCATAAAAGGCTAACTTCTCTCTAAATTCTTCGATTTCAATTAACAGTTCAACCTCTTTTCTCCCCTCGAATTTATCTGCTGGTAGTTCTTGCAGACGCTCATCAATACACCAAAATAGATTGTCCAACTCTATTAGGGCTATCTTTACTTGTGAATTCGCTGGTAGTTCCCCATGCTGCTCACTCCAATTGTTGAGACGTTGCAAAAGTAATCTTGTCCGTCCCGCTAGTCCTGAATAACGTTGGATTAATTTAAAATTTTTAGCCTCTAATTTTACCTTTGTAAAAAAAGTAGATGCTCTTGTAAATGCTTCCGTTTCTAATTCCCCTAATCTCCCAATAACTGCATTTTTAAGTTTCTCAGTTATCGCTTGAGCTTGTTTCCGTTGATAGGGTGCTACCATCTGCGATACTTGATGAAATTGAGCAATTTCCTCTGGTGTTAATATTGCTAGTATGTGAGATTCCTTATCAAGTCTTTTTTCCTGTTTCTGTTCATCCGTTTGAGATAATGGGTTAACTGCTAATTTTTCTTTGTTATCAATGTGTATTAAACCTAAAAATTCTTCAGATGCAGATTGTGGTAAATATTGAAATCCTTCAATTTGCTCAATAGCAAATTCAGGTAAAACATCACCAGCAATTACAGACATAATTCCTGGTAAATATTTATCCATCATCTGGAGGTTGGTATCCACCAAATCCTTGATACAGATAAAGCTGAGTCTGTCGCTTTCAAGGTTAATACTGGTTTTGTAGCGAATTTCCCCATCTCTAAAATCTATTTCAAAGTTTCCAATAGTCAATCCATAATTTGCTCTAGCAATAAATTCTGATACAGCTAAACGCCAAGATTCCGGGGCTATAATGGGACAAACAGAGTAAAAGATAAACTGGTGCTGCGCTTCTTTAGATTGAGCGTAGCAATTCCATCTACCACTTTTACCTTGAAAAGTCATTTGTAAGGCAGATTCAGATTTTATCTCCTCAAACGACCAATTATCTTCTTTAAAAAAATTGATAATTAGCTCAAATATACTTGAACTACCAATAGCTTGCTGATTCATTTAAAATTGGTTGGTAGTTTTATTGTTTAAATTTAACAACTTCTTCTGGTGCAGAATTAATTAGTTTAATCACTTCTAGAGCCACATCAGCCATTTCTTTAGCACGGGGGTCTGGCATAATTTTTAATTCGATTAACTCATTAAGTAAATTAGCCGCTTGAATACCAGACTTTAACAAAGCTTCTTGGTATTCTTGTTGCAATCTTTTAGAGGGGGTTTGGTTTTGGTCGATTTGGTTTTCCATAATTATTGCGATTAATTAATATTATTTAAAATTACTTTATCATTTATTTAGTAAATCTGTAAATAATTCCTTTTTCATCACTTGCCTCAAAATTAGCGGCTCGTTGTTCAAATCATGCTTTAAATTGGTTCTCTAAAAGGATGCTTTAAAACTGAGAAGTTGTTGCAGGAAAGCTCACAAGGTAAAACTAAAATTTTCGAGATCAATACCCTGTGAGCCAATGATTATGTTGCATGTTGTTCTTCAAGTTTCCGTACCCACTCCGGCTTGTTTGGGATGGGGTTGTAGTCTGTATCCAGCCGGACTTCAAGACCGTTAATGAATGCCCAGCACTCCAATTCACGTAACCATAACTCATGCAGATGTTCCCGAGCTTTTACTTCCTCCATAAATATGTAAGCAATACTGTCTAGTGGTTGTGTAGGCCCCAATGTTTGATAATAACGAGCAGCACAAAGTTCTAGCATTTCTCGCTGGGAGACATCCCTACCATGCACAATCATTTTCAGCTTACGTTGCTTAAAATCGTAGAGACCACTAAGGTTTTGGGTATATACGAAGTTAGTCTGAATGTAACCACCAAGAGAAGAGATACCCATGCGCTCATGTCCCACCTTCGCTTGCTCAAGAGCAGTAGCACTATCTGCCTCTAAATCATGGAATTGTACGAGTGAGGTGTCATTAGCACCACGGAGCAAACGCCAGGGGCCAAATTCCAGCCAGCGCCGTGAAACCAATCTTTGGTGTCCTTCCCCTTTGAAAGCGCAACCCCAACCATGAGAAAAGTGCAAATTTCCAAAACCTGTACCTCTATACCTATTATCAGGTGCGAACCAATTATCATGTATGTTCCTGAATGCTGCAACTGTCCAAGGTAATGATGAAAGCAAGGTCAGTACAGTTTGAGCATCACGTGGAAATTGGTGGATTCCAGCTTTGACCATGCCAATTTGATCAAAGATAATAAACTCTTCTTCGTTGTCACCCCAATAGAGAATGATATCTCGCTTGCAGGTAACAGCCCATTTGTCGAACCAATCTAAAGTTACTTTTTTTTCCCGATCATCTACTATGATCTGATTCGGTTTTTTTTCTTTGAATGATGGTAAGTCCTGAACAGAACGTAGGAGTGCCATTTTGTCTGAGCCTGCCAGACTTACAGACAGATTCATGTTCGTCATAAATGGTTTTTTGTATAGTTTATATTGCAATTGTTCTAATTATATCTAATGTATAAAGTAATTATGGCATATAAATATAAAGTATTTCTGAGCAAATCCACACAAGGAAATTCCTACCAACAATTATAAACGTCTTCCTGATATCAATACCTTCGCCAAAATAAGAGTCTACGAAAATTTTGGCTGGCATTGGCAAAAATACCATAAGGGTATCTGAAGAAGCGGAAATTATTTTCCTCCCTAAAAGGATAAACGAGGATGAATTTATGCTGTCATGATTTAGATAATGATGTATTGTTTCTTTGCCTAAAGATTTACTTGATAAATGCTTTCAACTCTTCCCTATTTTTGCTTGTTATTATTTTTCGCTCACCTGTACTGGTGAAAATCTCAAAAGAAAGGTCATCAGAACCTTTCAGTGTGTTATACATCCATCTTGCATTTGCCTCAACGCCTCTTGGATCTGTAAAAGTATATCTCACCTCATTAATTGTGTGTATCTGACCATCTTTTCCTGATATCTCCTGGCTTACTAGTTGCATAAAGTCTCTAAACTGCTGTTTATCTCGATCGCCAAGCTCACCTGCAATAGTCTTTTGTTCGCGTAATGTATTGCCATCAATTGCATCAATAACCCGATCCTGTGAGATTGTAATACCTTTTTCTGCCAGATCGGTCTGATTGATTGGCACATGGGTTACAGAATTTTGCCCATGCACATTGTTGTACCAAACCTCCGCCAGGTTTCCTCTATCAGACGAGTTAAGACCTTCAGTAAGCCTCAACATTTCTTGGTTGCTTGCCATCTCGTAGGCATTACTGTTTGCCTCATTCCAAGGCAAGTTGGGATACTTTGTCTTCATTGCCTCAATATCGGGGGAAGTCATACGTTTGAGAAATTCGTCACGGTATGCTTCCTTGAGTACATGGCGAACATCATCCACGCTCTTACCCTGAAAATCCATCTTTTCAATGCGCTCTCGCAGGGTTTTCTCGTCTACAATTCCTTCACTTTTCAACTTTTCGTAATATGCTCTGAAAGACGAATTGGTTTCTTCACCAGTTAGCGTTTGCATTACGTTCTCGCTGGTGGCATCTGGTGCGAATCTTTCAGGAACTCTGGCTTCTTTACTTGAGCTGTACCATGCTCGTGTTTCAGGGTTGAACGCCTGACCATCCTCAGTATATTTCTTGATGAACTCTTCTTTAGAGTAGCCACCCTTGTAAGATTTATCGGAGGTCTGAAGCTGTTGCCACATTTCTTCAGCTTGCTGCTGAGGAGTCCTCTCTGGGAGAACTTCGGATGTAGAGCTAGTTGTACCTGGTTTCTCTGGGAGATGCTCATTGACTGCTGGTTTTGTCAGGCAAACTGGGTCGTTTGAGTAACGACACCAAGTTCCGTTGGGGTTTTCCTTCCATTCGTGTTCGCCGATTTTTGCACGCCGATTAGGAGCAGTCCCTTCAATTAGTTCTGGATTATTTTTGAGGTGATCTAATTCATTTTTGATTTGGCGATCGCTTAACTCAGGACTTTCAATCCGTCCACTATCATTCACACTAGACTCACGGGCAGAAGGAGAGTCAGGTCTAGCATTACTTATATCTGCTGTACTATCAGCATTTCTAGGAGCAGGAGCTTCACTTTCTACTCTTGCCGGATTGGTAGGATCAACATCCGGGGTTTTAGGATGTGGTGTAGATGTTGGTGCATCAGGACGTGGTGTAGGAGGTTTAGCACCTGGTAGATTCCACTGTCTAGCAGCCTGTTCAGCAAGTTCTTGTTGTTGGCCCCACCACTTGGCTGTTTGATCTGCTTTTTGGCTACCCCAATCGAGGAATTGCTTACCTCGTTGACCAGCATGAGTATTACTTAACCACTCTGCTCCACGATTAGCTTGCTGACCCCCCCAACCGAGTACTTGCTTACCTCCTTGAGCAGCATGAGTATTACTTAACCAATCTGCTCCACGCTTAACGCCCTCTCCTGCCCAATCAAGAGCCTTGGTTCCCTGTCGAACAGCATGAGTATTACTCAGCCAATCTGCTCCACGCTTAACGCCCTCTCCTGCCCAATCCAGGGCTTTTCCTCCCCAGCGCCCCACACCTGTTTTAGCGAGACTCTTACCCCCCTTACCAAGGACATTACCAACAACTGGGATTAACCCCATACTTGACCAAGCCGCACCCTGCAATGCTTCCTGCGCTTTGGCATTATCGCCTTGTGACGCATAATATCCAGATTCACCCAGATACCAACCGGTATTAATGCCATCGGCAACGGTACTGACAGTTTCTCCTACTGCCCAGCCTGCTGATGCACCTGCGATCGCACCTGGTATTGCTCCTATACCACCTGCTGCAAAACCCGCTATTCCTCCACCAATACCCCCAATTACTGCACCAACAAAGGGAGCAGCTAAACCAACATAATCTAATATCTTATGTCCCCATTCACTAATTGCTGGGTAATGTTTTCCTAACCATCCTTTAACACCTGCCCATTTATCCCCTAACCAATTCATACTCGGTTGCAGGATATTCTCATTAGCCCAAGCTAATCCTTGCGATGCTTTATCTTTCGCCCAATTACCAAAATCAGTAGCTTTATTCTTTGTCCATTCCCAACCAGCTTTAACCCCATCACCAGCCCATTGGAGAGCATTTTTACCCATCTCTCCTAGACGTTGCACACCCTTCCAAGCCTGAGAACCTTTTTCTTTGAGCCACTTACCAAGACTAGGATTTTTTTCTGATATCCAATTTAAGGCACTGGAGCCTTTTTCTTGAATGAAATTACCAACAGCAGAGCCTTTTTCTTGCAGCCAGTTAAGCGCACCAGAGCCTTTTTCCTGAATGAAACTACCAACAGCAGAGCCTTTTTCTTGCAGCCAGTTAAGCGCACCAGAGCCTTTTTCTTGAATGAAACTACCAACAGTAGAAGCTTTTTGTGATAACCAATTAAGCGCACCAGAGCCTTTTTCTTGAATGAAGCTACCAACAGTAGAAGCTTTTTGTGATAACCAATTCTCGGCACTAGAACTCTTTTCCTGTACCCAACTCGTAGCACCAGAGACTTTATCACCTAACCAAGAAACAACACTACCAGCTTTTTCTTGAACTCCAGAAACTAGAGAGCCAACTGCACCACCAAGCCATTGTAAAATCGAACTTCCTTTGGACTGGATAGCAGAAACTGCGCTTTGTCCTTTTGCTTGTAATCCACTTACAAAAGAACCAGCTTTTTCACTGACTGCGTTAGCTGCACTTGAAGCTTTTTCTGCGAGAGAATTTTTAGCAGCTTCAGCTTTTTGTGTCACCCAATTAAAAGCTGTGCTTCCTTTTTCGGCAAGCCAAGAGGTCGCACCAGTAGCTTTTTCGTCAATAAATGTTCCGGCACTACTAGCTTTTTCACTAAGTTGAGCAGTTGCACTACTGGCTTTCTCACCTATCCAAGAGCTTGCACTATTAACTTTTTCCCCTAGCCAACTGGATGCTCCTCCGGTTTCTCATTAATCCATGCACCAGCACTATTAACTTTTTCTGATAACCAATTAGTTGCTGCTCCTGCTTTTTCTGTTGCCCAAGTAGTAGCGTTATTAACTTTTTCTCCAACCCAGTTTTGTGCTTCTCCTAACTTACCTTGGAAGCTTGTCCATCCAAGTGATGCTTTATCAGTTAAGGTTGTCCATTTCTCATTGAGTAAATTCCCAGCACCAGTAACAGATTCATATAAAATTGGTAATTTTTTGTAAAAATTCAGATTTCCAAGCTATCTATTGATGTGCTAAAATTCTCTGTTTTCCTGCTTAAATACTTGATATTATCCACTATATGGTTCATCTACAATAGTTACTTCCGCCGAGGAAAAATTAACATCATGCCAATCTTCATCACCAAAAAACGCACGCCATATTAACTCAAATAAGCGTTTTGCTTTGTCTTGACTTCCTAGTCCATGCATTGCTCCTTGGAAGAATATTTCGTCATAGTCGAGACTCGGAGTATTTAAAATAGCCTTTAAAACTCTTTTTAACTCTTGCCTAAAGTTTTCGCGATTATCATTATCACGTTGACTTTCAGTGACCTGTTGATAATCTTCAATAAAACCTAAGTAATCTTCTATCTGTAGATTATCCCAATACTGGGCCTCGATCATACCTGCTAAAATATCGCATAGATACCCTATATTAACTTTCATTTTTACCTCTTTTCCAAGTTTAAAGTCAGTTGGGTATATTAGGAATGTAATGAACCATTCGTGCCTTTTCAGGTGCGTTACTAAGACCAATAAAATATGTTAGGTTTTGTACCTCAACCTAACCTACAAAGGCAGTGATTGCCGTTATGTGCAATAAAACCAATGCTTAAAAATAATATGCTATGAGCGCAGTTTATCACTGTTTATACTGGATGCTGTATAGTTTATCGTTGACAAAAATTATATTCACTCCTATGTCAACAACCAAACAAGTTTGATTATCAAATGATAAAACAGGATCTTGATGAAAATCCAGACCTTCTTTTAACAAATATTCTTTAAAATCATCTATTTTTGTTTCCTCTGATGGCATATAGCCTTGTATACACAGCGCTTCAGGTAACGGCAATTTATTTGCTTCAAAATAGATGCCTATAAATTTGAGTATTCCTTTCCAAAATGCTAATTGTAAACTTCCATACTTCCATATTTCTGGTTTAGCTTTTTCTGTACAATCTTCACATTCACCTAAATATTGACAAACTTGATCACGGGAGATATCGCAACTAACTGATCCTAATTTTCCGGATTGAAGAAAGTCTTTTAGTGTTGTTTTAATCATAGACCCTTTTTCTTTAATGCTATCATCAAAAACCGAATTTCAACTGCTCTTGCTCTATCCATTTCAGCTTTGCTACGACTCAGTTGTTGCAAAGCACGACTTCCTGCTTCATAGAGCTTTTTTCTGAATTGAGGATCTTCCAAGGCTTTGTTACCTTCTTTAATTGCTTCTTCAACATATTCTTTCTTAAATCTTTTACTAAATACTGACTTTAATACAATTGAACCATTTTGTCCAGGACGTACTGCGATTTCGACGCCTTTATCTCCCACTTTTATATGTGCGCCTTTACTGCCCCAATCTGGTGCTACTGCTGATATTTCAGGATGCTTAATACCTTTGGATTTTCCGATTCTTTTACGAGTTGTGAGAGCCTTCTTCATTTGCTCTGAAACAACACCCTTAATCTCTTCTGCTTTTTTAATCTCTCCAGGATTGAGGTGGTTAATCCTGTTGATTAATTCAGCAATTTCCTTCCTGAGTTTCAGAATTCTTTTGCCATTACGAGCAGCTTTAATCGGTTTACCAGCTGCATCACCCACATAAGGAACCATCGAGATGAGAGATAACCCAGCACCAACATAATCACCTCTGGCAATGCTGATAGCTGCACCTACGCCGTCAGAAATCGGTGTTGGGTCAGCTAAACCAGCTAAATCGGCTGCTGTTTGCGCTAACTCTAAACCCAGTTCGCCATTAAGTCTTTTTAGAGCTTGTTGTGCCTCCTTTAATGTCATGCTGCCCGGTTTGACCTTGGGCATCATTTGGACTATTTGAGGATTTTGACTGGAAATTTCTTTAGCTGGAAGCGGGGTAGGTGATTGCTTTGTCAGTGAAAATTCATTTTTATTGTTGTTTAATGCAGTTTTTGAACTTTGCTCTTCAATGGTTTTAGCTTGAAGGGTATGAGTTGGTTTATTTAACAGTGATGGTTTAAATAGGTTTTTATTGAAACCGGCTATTTGTTCTTTAGCCTGAATGATTCCTGTATCTTTTTTCTCTTCTTTTTCAGCTTCACACTCTGAGCAAGCACGTTGAATAATTCCCCCATTCGGTGAGTGAGAGCCGTCATCCCCTGACTCTCCCGGCTCTCTCAGACGCTGGATTTCAACAGCTTCATTCGCTACTTCCTCGACTTTGTCGAATGGCTCCAACGTTGTATTTTGGGCTGGGGATAAATCTGTGTTGGCTTTAGGCTGGACAGCAATAGGGCTTGATGGGACTGGCTCTTGCTGATACATATCCCCAGGCTGAAGACGGGTAAGCTTCATCTGAATTCTTGGTGTCCTAGCTGGGGAAGGGCGGGGTGTAAGTTTTGAGAAATCTATAAAGCCATCTTTATACTGCTTTGTCTCTTCTCGTTGAGGCTCTAAATCTGGCGTTTGGTCTTGTTGGGGCGCTACTTCTTCAGTTTTTGGCTGAACGACAAAGCCGCGCGGTGCAAACCGACTAGGTACTGCTTTGTCAGAGGAATTGGCAGATTTCTTGGAAGTTCTGTGTTGCCCGCTATACATTTACCCAATTCTCGAAGTCCAAGTTTTTGCAAGTTATTGCCAGATATCACTTTTGATGATTTCCGCCTTATCCTTAGCTAACTTATTAGTACTAATAACCACAACCGAGCTACAACGCGAGCAAGTCGTTAGACTTATATTTTTCCGCTGCTGACTCACTCAGTCGTTGAATTTCAACAGCTTTATAGAAAATATTTTGCCGTCTTGCAACACAGTATATACCCAGTGTTGTTTTTTTCTATTTTTCTCTGAGTAAAAGAAAAAAAGCTTAATTTTTAAATCAAGATTCATTAGGTTAAAGGGGGGAGTATATATGACTTACGAACAGGTAAAAAGCCTTAAACCAAAGTGCGATCGCGATCGCGAACAGCTTGTACTTTGCACCCAGCGCGGCTGCCTTCGCCCTTGGGAAAAGCGCAGATCGCTAATAGTAATAATCTCGTGTTCTTGTCTAGGATTTATATAGCAGGTACACACAAAGTCATAAAATATGAAATAGGATGCAAAAGCTGCTTTCAAAAGACAAGTCAGTAGAAGAGTTGCGGCGAACCATAGAGCCAAAAGGAATTGCAGAGGAGGAGAACCAAAGCATGACCATCTCGCAAGTTGTAGAAGAAGGGTTTTCACAGGTTCCCATAATTGATGTTAGAGCGATCGCAACTGGAATCGGCGATCGCACTGCAACAGCATCCCAAATTGCCCACGCCTGCCGTGATTACGGGTTTTTCTATATCATCGGACATGGTGTGGATGAAGACTTGCAGCAGCAACTAGAGCAACTTAGCCAAAAGTTTTTTGCCCAGGATTTGGAAACCAAACTAGAAATTCGCATGGCTTTAGGTGGTAAAGCTTGGCGGGGATATTTCCCGGTGGGGGGTGAACTCACATCTGGCAAACCTGACTTGAAGGAAGGCATCTATTTTGGTGCAGAGTTGGCAAAAGATCACCCGCTTGTGAAGGCTGACACACCAATGCACGGTGCTAACCTCTTCCCCGCCAATATTCCGCTATTCCGGGAGACAGTACTGGAGTATATGACAGCCATGACAAAACTGGGACATACACTAATGGCTGGTATCGCCCTTAGCCTAGAGCTAGAAGCATCCTACTTTGCTGACCGTTACACCTCAGACCCCTTAACATTATTCCGTATCTTCAACTATCCCCCTGATTTCGCCCCGTCAGACGCTACACCCAGATGGGGTGTGGGTGAACATACCGATTACGGTGTTCTCACCATTCTCAAGCAGGACGATTCAGGCGGATTGCAGGTAAAATCCAAGTCAGGCTGGATTGCTGCACCTCCTATTCCTGGTTCGTTTGTATGCAACATTGGAGATATGCTTGAGCGCATGACAGGAGGATTATATAAATCTACTCCTCATCGTGTGCAAAATTTGGCGAAATGCGTAGACGCAAAACAGCTTGTAGCCAGACATCGCCTTTCGTTTCCCTTCTTTTTTGACCCCAACTTTGACGTAGAAGTGAAGCCAATTAAACTGGGTAGGGTAGAAAGTGATGACAGCAAAGAACGCTGGGATCAGTCTAGTGTTCATGACTTTCGCGGAACTTATGGCGACTATCTCTTGAGCAAGGTATCCAAAGTCTTCCCAGAGTTACGTCGCGCAATATTTTAGGGCTTCATCTAACAAATAGATACTCCTTTACAGAAGTTGCTCAACTCCCAGTAAATCTTTTTTCAACCTGTGCTGAGGTCTAGAAACTATAGCCACCCATCAAATCTTTTTAGCAGGCGACTACAGTTTTATAGTGCTTGATTTTTTTTTAAATTAAGTATATTGATTTAGGGGAATTGCAATCACAAATTCTGCACCCTTGCCAGGAGAAGAAATACACTGTAATTTTCCCTGATGTTTTTCAGTGATTATCTTATAACTAATAGATAAACCTAACCCTGTACCTTTGCCTGGGGGCTTAGTAGTAAAAAAGGGGTCAAACAATCGCGTTTTCACATCTTCAGGAATACCAAGACCATTATCAGCAATACGAATAATCACTTTTTTGTCCCCAGTGAGTTCGGTACAAATGCGAATCTGTGGTTTGCTCTCTGACCAATCACCACTGACAATTGACTCTTCCAAAGCATCAATTGCATTTACCAGAATATTCATCAATACCTGATTGAGTTGTCCAACATAACACTCTACAAATGGTATATCGTCGTACTCTTTAATAACCTCAATTGCTAAACGATCAGATGTAAATTTGAGACGATTTGCCAAAATCATCAGCGTACTATCAATACCCTCATGGATATTCACCGCTTTGATTTCTGCCTCATCTAAGCGGGAAAAATTTCGCAAAGACAGCACAATTTCTGTAATTCTTTTAGCACCAACCTTCATCGAACTCAACAACTTAGGCAGGTCTGTGGCTAAAAAATCAACATCGATTTCTTCAGCCTCATTTTGGATTTCTGGGACTGGGTGGGGATAGTGCTGCTGGTAAAGTTGTAACAATTTGAGTAAATTTTGGATGTAATCATTAGCAGGGGTGAGGTTACCATAGATAAAATTGACTGGGTTGTTGATTTCATGTGCCACACCTGCTACCAATTGCCCCAAGCTGGACATTTTTTCGCTTTGCACAAGTTGAGCAGCTAGTTGTTGTGCCTCTTGCTGCAACTGTGCTAAAACGACTTCTAGTTGTTCTTTGGCAATAGCCAGTTCATGCTCTCGCATTTGGATGGTTTCAAAAGATTCTTCCAGTTTTTCTGCCATGCAATTAAATGATTCTGCCAATTGACCGATTTCGTCACGAGTAAAAACTGGGGCTTGTTTATGCAGATTTCCTTGAGCAAATTCTTTAACAACTTGAGTGAGTTCAATAACTGGCTTAGAAATTGATTTGGCAACGATAATAGCTGCAAATGTCACCAAAAAAAGTGTAATTATTCCTAAAATGATGGCTATATTTTTCAGGGTTCTTAAGGATGCAAAGGCTTCTGCCACATCCATTTTTACCAAAATCCCTCCATTTAAAGAAGGTAAATATCTCCAGGCACCGATAGTGTCTTGACCTCGATAATCGATAGTAATACCGATTCCTTTGGTACCATGAGTTGCTTGGTCAAGAGGATGTAATTGTGGCTGGTGAATCTTCACAATTTTTCCCAAGGCTACCTTTGGCTGTAATTGCGGCTGGCGAATCTGCACAGTTCTTTGAAAGGCTGCCTTTGGGTCATGTCTGGTGGGAGAGGTAAAGACTATGCGTTTACCAACTATTGCTCCCACAATCGTCTCACCAGTTTTGCCCAAACCAGTGTAATCGTTAACCACTTTATCAAACTCTTGATTATTTAGTTGCAGCACTACCACACCAATAATCAGATTTTTGTTAAATACAGGAGAAGCAATAAAGGCAGCGGGTTTATTAATAGCTGTGTAATAACTAAAGTTGGATGTTTCAACTTGCATCAATGTTTTAGCTCGGTCAAAAATTTTCGCTATTTCCGAATTTTTATAACTTCCTTGATAATAGTTTGTCCCAACTTCCCTACTGCGTTTTACAGAAAAAATAGCATCACCAGACTGAGATATTAGCAAAATATCAGAGTAACCAAATATTTCTAAATAATTACTAATAAAAGGTCTATGTTTTTTATCTACTTGCTGATATATTTGTGAGTTAATACCGAAATTTTTATAAGCTTTTTGATATTGTTCTATCGCCTCAATTATATTTGGCATTTGGGCAATAGCTGCGGTATTTTTTTGCTTTTCATTGAGATAATTTTCAAGTCGTTTTGCTTTGCTTTGTGCAATGTAACTCAAATTATTATTGACTTCTTTTGTGAGAGAATTACTATCAATATAGTATCTCAAAAAGGTAACTGAAGTTAGGGGAACTAAGGCAATTAATAAAAACCATAGTAGCAGTTTATTAACAATTTTTTTGCTTTTCAAATCTGCGCCTCCATTTATTAACCAGGATTTGCCCAGTGTTTGTTCCAACCCTGATAGAGATTGGTTAAGAATTTTTCCCAGTCAGCTTTAGAACGGGACAGAGGAAAAGGTACAGGACGAATCGGTTTCTCTGAGTTCCAAACTATTTTAAATTGTCCATCTGTCTTGATCTTCCCAACTCTAACTGTTTTCCAGGTATGTTGGTTATCAGCATCTATATATACAACGCCTTCGGGTGCTCGAAAACTTTGATCTTTGATATAGTCCCGAATAGTATTCACTTCATCTGTACCTGCATCTTCAACCGCCTGCGCCCACAAATAAACCCCAAAATATCCTGCTTCAATGGGGTCAGATGTAACTCTATTTTTACCATATTTCTTTTTAAAGTTTTTGATAAAATTATGATTTGTTAGATCATCAATACTCTGGAAGTAATTCCAAACGGCGTAATCACCTACTACATATTCTCTCGGCAAAGAGCGCAGTTCTTCTTCAGCAATACTGAATGAAATAGTAGGAATTTTATTGGCAGTAATTCCGGCTTTTCTCAAGGCTTTGAAGAAGGAAATATTGCTATCACCATTAATTGTGTTTAAAATGACATCTGGCTGAGTTTCTAAAATTTTTTTGATGATAAATTCTACATCACTTTTACCCAAAAGAATATATTCTTCACCGAGAATTTCTCCACGTAAGGCAGTGACTTGGTCTTTTATAATAGCGTTGGCTGTCCGGGGGAAAACATAATCAGAACCCACCAAAAATAACCGTTTACCTAAATTATCAAAAGACCATTTGACGGCGGGAATTATTTGTTGGTTTGGTGCAGCACCTGTGTAGATGATATTTGGTGACTCTTCCAGTCCTTCATATTGGACAGGATAAATCAGCAGATGATTGTACTTTTCAAATATAGGCTTAACGGTTTTACGACTGGCAGAAGTCCAGCAGCCAAAGACTGTAACGACTTGTTCTTGAGTAATAAGTTGTTCTGCTTCTTTGGCAAATGTCTTCCAATCAGATTTGCCATCAACGATAATTGGCTGGATTTTTCTGCCGAGAACACCACCTTTTTTGTTAATTTCTTCAATAGCAAGTAAGGTAGCATCAACAACAGATTTTTCACTAATTGCCATTGTGCCGCTGAGGGAATGGAGAACGCCAACTTTAATCGGTTTTTTGGAGATTTGGATCTGGGAATGAATCAAAAAAAATAGCGCTAGTCCTAATCCAAAAGTTATTACTGAGATAAAAATTTTTTGATTCGTAAGTTTTATCAGTTGCAAGTTACCTGTGATGATTCGCTGAAACATATTCCCAGAATATAGCAAAACTAAGGGTTGAAGCAATTTAAGCAAGATGAGTATGATTGCTCCTTGCACAGATAAAAGCACTTGAAAAGACAGATTTTATAACAAAAACTGGTTGGGTATAAAAGGATTGTATGAATTGTAACTTATTACGCAATAAAGAAAACTAATTTGGGCAACAAAGTTGACAGTAGCCGCAATGTTGCCTTTTTCCACTTCCTGAACTTGTCCTTTAGCTCGACTTTCTTAATAGTCTGGTAGATTTTCCATCACCTGGGAGGCTTTGGCTTTTTTGTGCTCTAGCAACCACAAAAGACCTGTAAGTATAATCGAAGCTATCAAGAGAGCGGCGACGATGCGAAAGGTAGTCTGGGTACCGAGAACTATTGCCTCAATAGGTGCATTGGTGACATCGATATTTGGTGCAAGTTTAGCACTTGCGATCGCCACAAAGGAAAACAGCGCACCTACCAGGGGGACACCTGCTGTTTGCCCCAATATTCGCGACAATGACAACAATCCCGAAGCCAGACCTAACTGCCCTTTTGGCGAGGCTCCCATAATGGCGCTATTGTTGGGCGATTGGAACATTCCCACTCCCAGCCCATAGGGAATAATCGCCAGAATATAGTTGCGGATAGTTAATTCAGTATCAAAGGTGCTGAGGAGCAAGCAACCAACTGCCATTAATATTAGCCCGATTAAGCTAATGGCAAGCGCTCCGAAGCGGTCAGCCAGAATACCAGCGATGGGTGCAGTCAGCACAATCAGAACCGGCGGTACTGCCAGCAACAAACCTACTTGCTTAGTGGGATAGTGCTTAACCAATTCCAAGAAGAAAGGTAGCATGAAGATGACACCTGCCATCACGAAATTCCCCAGAAACCGCAGCGTTAAGCCAAGGCTGAACTCTAGGGAACGAAAAATCGTCAAGTCAAGCATTGGCTCTAAGAGACGGGATTCTACCAATAAAAAGCAGGCTAAACTGATGGCAGAGATAACAAACAAAGCCAGCACTGTATGAGAAGAGCTACCGTTTTGTAATAAGGTGATAGCGAGTGTAAAGCAGGTTAAGGTGATGGTAAGGATCAGGGTACCGATGACATCAAAGCCTTGTTTACTGCCAGTCACAACAGAAGGCGGTACAAGACGGGCCACAATTAAACTGCCAACAATCCCAATCGGCACGTTTACGAAGAAGATTAAAGGCCAGCCTCCCAAACTAATCAGCAGCCCTCCTACAGTTGGCCCTAAGGTGATTCCTAGCCCGAAAACCCCCGCCCTGATGCCTAGCCCAAGTCCGCGCTCTTCTGGTGGAAACACTTCCACAATCATTGCCGTTCCCAGTCCCGACAAAAAGGCAGCACCTAGTCCTTGGAGTGCCCGAAAGGCGATCAAAAAGCCGACATTTGGGGCAAGTCCACACAACAGTGAGCTGATTGTGAACACGATCATGCCAATAATGTACAATTGCTTTTTGCTCCACATATCGCCTAATTTTGCCGCACTCAGCACAAAAATAGCGATCGCTAACAGATAACTTAAAACTACCCATTGAATCGTCGCAAAACTGGTGTGGAGTGATTCAACCATGATTGGCAGTCCCAGGTTGACTATGTAGACATCCAAGGCAAAAATGAATACACCAATGCTAATGCCCAGTGTTGCCCCCCATTTTTCCACCGATTTTGTTTCTTGCTTTAGTTTATTAGATTGCTCTTCCTGGGTTGTTGACATTATAAATATCTCAATAAATATCTCATCTAGCCTACCTAATAGCATTACTTAAGAACGGGATAATTTTGGATGTGAAGGCAAAGCTTTAACATCCAAAATTATGCCCTTTAGCAGCAACGCTTTGTTTTAATCTTGTATCTGGTTGGGTGATGTGGTGTCCCCATCCAAAACTGAGACGTAGAGTGGTTTTTGGTTTTTGGTATTTTTGAATACTGCCTTAAATGGTTGCAAATAGAAGTTTACTACACTATCAAATGGCTTTCCTTCATCACCAGGCAAACCTAAATCGAGATCCTCATAGCTCTTCGGAACGTACAATGTACCAAACATCCAGTCCCAGATTGCGAAGATCTTTCCGTAATTTTTGTCGTAATACTTAGACTCGTTAGCGTGATGAATATAGTGTTGAGCTGGACTAATGAAAATATGGCTAATCCAATAAGGAAATGCTAGCCAGATATGAGAATGGCGGAAATTACCAGTGAGGTGAAAGACGAACAGCAGAAAGGGGATACCATTGAGATATAGAACCTGCATCTGGCTGCCGAACAGATAAGTCCACAATCCTATGGCTACACCAGAGCAGATAGAAACCGCCACTGTTTGGAAAACATAATCGATAGGATGATGGCGGTATAAAGTCAGCGGGGTTAGCACTTCAGCAGTGTGATGGATTTTATGGAATTCCCAGATTAGAGGACTTTGATGTCTGAGGTAATGATTGTAGAAATAGCCAAAGTCAATAGCCAGGATCAGAAAAATACTAAAAGCGACATGATGCCAAAACTGTGGTTCTGTGACTGGAAAAAGGCTAGTTACGCCAGTTAGGTAGCTTAAAAAGTTGCTGACTACATTAGCAATAGCTGTTGCAGATATAACTGTGGCAATGGGAACTATGACAAAGCTTTTGATCAACGCCATAGGCAAATAGTTCTGTAAATCCAGAATTGCTGAACGATGAAGATAAACTTCTTTGGGAAAGCAGTATTCCAGAAAGCTCTTCTTCTCTTCTGTCTTCGCAAGGTGCAGTAGATAGAGCAGCAGTGTTATTAGTAATGAGGAAAGTAGGTAAAGCCAGTAAATCTGAGAATCCGGCACCACTAGCTGTTTTAGTGGGTACAAACAGTTCCTTAATATTGATGTCATTATTTCCATAGGATTTTCCTGTGAAGATAGACGCGGAGAATATGCTGGATCAGCCAAATTAATTTGGTGTCACTCAAACTATAGAATAGCTTAAAGTGTGTATTCTCAAACAGAAACCTTACACCCATTAGTAATTGGTAGGGTAATATTACAGCGCTCGACAATTTCTGGCAATTCCTTCTCGATATCGATTGCGGTTCCTCGTTTGGCAATCTCTTTAATTTCTTTGAGAATCTTAGCCACTAAATCTTTGTCTTCAGCCAGTTCATTTCTACCAATCTGCTTTAGGGCGAGTTCAACAGCAGTCAACCCCGATTGCATCCCTAAGGCAAAGCTACTTTTTCTCCCTAGAATTTCTGGACTTAAACTTTGATAAAGTTCTTCATCTTTAGCCACCGCTTTAACATGAACACCTGCATAGTGGGTAAAGGCATTTTTGCCTACCAATGGGTGATGAGGAGGAATAGGTATGTGGGAATGCTCGCTCACCAAATCGTATAAGTCTTTTAAACACCCCAGTTCCCAATAGGTTTTTTCCTCAACCATATCCGTTAAATTTATGAGTAATTCTGCTAAATCGACAATGCCAGATCGTTCTCCTAGTCCCATCACAGTTACATCAATAATGTCAGAGCCTGCCCTGTAAGCCTCTAGTGCATTCGCTAAAGCTAAACCTCTATCATTGTGACAATGAACTTCTATTTGTGGATATAAGTTCCGTTTTGCTAGTTCCTCCTTCAGGGTTTTCACATAATAATAAATACTGCGGTGCTGATGAAATGGTGTTGTGTATCCAGTCGTATCAGCTATGCTAATAATATTAGCTCCTGCCTGTACTGCTGCGCTCGCTGCTGCAATCACATTTTCTATCGGTGAACGAACTGTATCTTCCGGCGTATAGCGAATTAATAAGTTATCCTTTTCTTTTCTGGCATAAGTTATAACTTCTACAATTTTCTCTATAGCTTTTTCTAAACCTATGTCGTAGTCCTGTTGCAATCGTTTCTGGGAAACACTAAAAAAGACACCTAAAAAGTTTACACCACAGTCCAGTGCTTTTCTGACATCGTCTATTCGGCAAAGTGAATGAGCACCTATCTTTGCCTTGAGTCCGGCGTTAGCAATTTGGGTTACAGCTAAAGCAATTTCACTATCTACGGCGGGATTACCAGCTTCAATAATATCAACTCCTATTTGATCTAATAACTGAGCAATTGCCAATTTTGTTTCAGGAGAAAAATAAACTCCTGGGGTTTGTTCGCCCTCTCTCAAGGTAGAATCGAGAATTTGAATCATATCTGCTATAGATTTAGGTACAGATTATCACTAAAGGTTATCTGTGGTTAATTATACGTGAATCTTGGATATCAAAATACAGGTTTTTGTAAATTTGTCATGCCTTAAAACTACCCTAAAAGTCAATTTGTGAGATTTGTAGCCGAGTTAAATCAGAATTTGCGCTATGTAATTACTGTAGAATAAAGTCATATATATTACAATAATGCTTGAAAAAGTGAGGGCTAAATGCATACTTTATCAACCCCATTCTAGGCGATCGCTCCTGAATTTTTTTTAATTGCTCGTTGGGCGTAGATATTAACATCTCGATCAAGATCGTATCAGCCATGAGAGACAAGGCAGGTAGACATATCTGCACTGGAGATAGCAGAGAGTGGTAAGCGCCTTTTCCCGTAGCCGTGGATGTGGCGACACGATACTGCAATTCTTAGCCCCTGATTTCTGGATGCGATGGCGCAAAGCACCCGCATTGCGATCGCTTAAAATAGGCAAAGTTTTCAATTAATACCTTTACTGTTTGCCCTGCCAAACAATTTCCTTGACTTTGATTTGTTTTGGTATCAAGTTAATTTTGTAGAAAGTATCGGCCACCTCTTGCTGTTTACTAATTACTTCCTCAGTCAGTGGGAGTACATCATACTCATGCCGTTTTTCCGCTAACTCCAACACAGAAGCATCTATACCCAAAGCAGGGGAGAGTAACTTAGCAACTTCAGCCGGATTATTTTTTGCCCAGCCACTGACTTTCTTAACCTGATCTAGAACTATGTTCAAAGCATCAGGATGCTTGTCAACAAAAGACTTAGCAGCCAAATAATAGCCACGATTGGCAGCTAATCCCGTCGCATCTGTTAAAATGCGTGCGCCAGTTGCTGCTTCTGCTGCTGCTAAATAAGGGTCCCAAATTGCCCAAGCATCGACTTTCTTGCCCTCAAAGACAGCACGGGCATCAGCGGGTGAGAGCGTTACTGGCTGGATCTCGCTGTATTCTATCCCAGCCTTGGACAGTGCTTTCACCAATAGGTAGTTAACGTTAGAACCTTTGACAAAAGCGACTTTTTTACCCTTGAGTTCAGCCACACTTTTAATCGGTGAATCCTTGGGAACAAGGATGGCTTCAGCTTTCGTACTCCAAGGATCATAGGCAACATAGACTAGAGGGATACCTGCTGCTTGGGCAAATATAGGCGGTGCTTCCCCAGTGTAGCCAAAGTCAATGCTGCCAGCGTTTAATGCCTCTAACATTGGGGGTCCAGCGGGAAATTCAGACCAAGTTACGGAAACACCAGAGGCTGTCAATTTTTCTAACTCCCCTTTTACTTTCAGCGCATAGAGGATGGTTGAAGCTTTCTGGTAGCCAATGCGAACTAAAGTACTACTGACTGCGGCATTTCGGCTGCCTGCCGGCGTTGTCCCCTGGTTGTCGCTAGTGTTGGCAGAACAAGCAGAGATAGCCAAAGTTAAACCTAGCCCAACGGCAAACAGTAAGGCAAAGCTGCGGATTGTTTGCTGTGGGAATTTTTGGCAGATGGCGAGGGCGTTTCGCCCGGAGGTTCTAGCCGTGCCTAAGAGTCGGGATAGAGAGAACTTAGTCAACATAATTACTCTGCTTTTTGGGGTAATAAATATTTCAATCTTCTGCAAATAAACATAAATATACGGTAATTTGGTCAAATTACCGTAGTTTAAACTGCTAAAAATATCACTTTTTCGGGGAAATTATGCCGTGGCACCCAAGGATACTAGTTCACGAGAGTCCACAGTTGTGCTGAACTGGTTTACCGGGCGGGTAGTTCAAGATTCTCGCGCAGAGTTCGGCCTTGTTACTCAGGTAAATACCGAAAAATTTCCATAATGCTATTTCTGACTAATGGTTTCTGGTGTGATAGCTGCATATTGTTCAGTAGTCAGCATTGCTTCCTGAATCTTCAGGGGTTTAGGGATTATTTTTTCTTGGGCGAACAAATCTGCAATTCGCTGCTGATTCGCCATAATTTCTGGAGTAATTGGTCTTAAGCCATACCTCCGTCTTTTAACCATTGTTGTTAAAATATCCTCATCTAGTTTGAGTTGAGGGGCAGTAAGTTTGACAACTTCAGATGTGTTATTCTCAGCCCATTGTCCGAGATTATTTATCTCCTCCAAAACTAGCCGCACTAATTTCGGGTTTTCTGTGGCAAAATTTCGCGAAGCCATGTAATATCCTCCTTGAGTAGAAATGCCGCTGGCATCTCTTAAAAGCCTAGCTTTGGCTTTTTTTTGTGCTACAGCTAAATAGGGGTCCCAAGTTACCCAGGCATCAATTTTTCCCTGAATAAAGGCATCACGGGCTTCCGAGGGAGGTAGACTCAAGGCTTGAACGTCACTATATTTCAAACCACCCTCTTCTAAGGCTTTTATTAAAAAGTAATGGGAAGCAGAACCCTTTTGAAAAACTATTTTTTTGCCCTTTAGGTCAGCTAAAGTCCGAATCGGTGAATTATCTTGAACTATAATTCCACTCCCTTTGCCACTGGCGGGTTTGTTGCTAGCGATATATACCAATGAAGTGCCAGCCGCTTGGGCAAATATGGGGGGGGTTTCCCCAACCGAACCAACGTCAACTTTACCTACATTCATCGCTTCCATCAGTTGTGGACCAGCGGCAAATTGTGCCCATTCAACAGAAACACCTAAAGGTTGCAGACGTTTTTCAATTACCCCTTTAATTCTAACAATGTCACCAGAACTCTGATATCCCATGTGGATAACTTTAGTTTTAAAACCAGTAGTAGTTTTGGTCTCTGCTTTCGGGGTTTCAACTGAGCAACTAATTAAGGTAGTTGAAAAAGTCAATAATCCAGGTAATACCAGTCGGGAAAAACGCTGAAAAATGTTGATTTTGGGTAGATGTAATGAGCTAGTCATGGAGTGATATTTATTGATTTTTGATTAATGTTTGCCGAATTAATAGAGCAACATATTGGTTGCTAATTGGTATTTGTGCAGAAGTGATTACCAATTACTAATTCATGAAAATTGCAGGTTTTTTTGGAATAGTTCGAGGACATTTTTCCAAGCATCGGTAGCAGCTTCGAGATTGTAGCTAGCACGATGGTTGCAGAAAAAGCCATGATCTGCGCCGGCATAGCGAAAGACAGCATGGGGAATCAGATGTTCTTTTAAGGCCGCTTCCACCTGCTCGGTATCTTCTAAGGGAATTCCCTTATCTTCATTGCCAAAGAAAGTGTAAATTGGCGCTTTGATTTCTGGTGTGCGGTTGATGGTAGGTTCGCCACCGCCTGGTGTAGAGTTAGGAATCCCACCGCCGTAGAAAGAAGCTGTGGCTTTGATATCCGGTAAGGTGGCGGCTAGGTAAACAACATGACCACCAAAACAGAAACCTATAGAGCCGATCGCTTCCCCTTTGACATTGGGTAGGGTTCGCAAATAGGCGATCGCGGCTTGAACGTCGCTTAATATTTCCTCGGCTGTGGTTTGCTCCTTATACTTTCTCCCCAATTGAACATCTTCAGAGTTGTATCCACCCTCGAAACCAGGAGCAGTGCGTTGAAACAGAGTCGGTGCGATCGCTACATATCCCTCATCTGCCAGCCTCTGGGCCACTTCTCGAATATGTTTGTTCACCCCAAAGATTTCTTGAATCACAATCACTGCGGGAAAGGTTCCCTCATGATCGGGTTCAGCCAAGTAAGCATCAATTTGCAAGTCTCCATTGGGGACTTTAACCTGAGTCGTGCGAATTCCTGTGTTTGTCATCTTAGCGATTAAGCCGCAAAAAATTGTGGCTAGGATATTTTATGCTGTGTTTTTCCTAATACTACTAAATCTTTACCGATTTACCGTAGTTTATAGAGTAGTATTTCACAAACGATCAGCAAAGGCAAGTCCTTGACATTTGCCGCCACTTAACAGTCGAAAAGCTGGGCCGATAAAGCTAAAGAGTCAAAATTCTTACTTTCAGCAAATGTAGGTAGGATTTGGCAGACTTGACAAGCTATGGAAGGCTGTACCATTTGAAAGCTACTGATTTTTGTAGCCCAAAATCCTGATCAGGAAGTTAGGGTCTAATACCCCTACCCTACGGGAACGCCAGGTACGTCTACACGTAGAAAAGTATTTCAATCGGGGTTGAAATCACCGTCAGAAACAGTTTTGAATTGTTTATTCGACATCTTTGGTTAATTAGAAAATGGAGTCAAGATATGTCTCAGAAAATTGCAATAGCCATTATCCACGGACTTGGGACAGCTAATCCGGAGTTTGCAAACGAAAAAAATCCGGACAAATTTGTTAGCGGTATTGCCCAGCAGCTAAAGTCTCGGTTTTCAGCTCTAATGGGTGAAAAACTGGAGGATGCAGATTCAAAACTTAAAATTAAACCAGTGTACTGGGCACCAGTCCTTCAGGATATTCAGGATGAACTAGGTAAAAGATTGTCACTTGACAGTCTCAACAACTTTTTTGGACTCCGTGAGTTCGTATTTCATTCTCTAGCAGATAGCATTGGCTACCAGATTACTCCTACCAAGAGAAATATCTACGACGCAGTACATCAAAAGTTTGCTGAAACCCTGACAGAGTTAGCTGAAGACGGTGGAGAAAAATATCCTTTGTGCGTTATCGGTCATAGCCTTGGGTCAGTGATAGCAAGTAACTATATCTGGGATCTCCAAAATGAGACAGCCAACATAGAAATAGGTAACACTCCATTACAGAAGGGAGAAACGTTATCGCTGTTCTACACTCTCGGTAGCCAAATCGCTCTCTGGAGACTGCGGTATAGCGACTTTGGCACTCCAATCGCGGTGCCTTCAGTAGAACTCTCAAAACATTACCCAAAGATCAAAGGTGAGTGGCTCAACTTCTATGACAGGGATGATATTCTCGGATATCCCGTCAAGAATATAAATGACAAGTACAAGGCTGTTGTTAAAGCTGACATAGAAGTCAATGCTGGTAACGCTCTGATTAACTTTACTCCTCTCTCACATAATGGGTACTGGACAGACAGTGAAGTTATTGAACCGATTGCTCAAGGTCTTGTCAAAACGTGGAAGCGTGCCTATCTCTAAGCTCGTTTTGTTCATTGCAGAATAGTCAATCCTTCGGCAAAATTGGAGTCGTTCTAGGTCTTTAGAGCTACTAAAAACCGTCACTATAGCCGCTAGGTTCAGTGGTATGGCGTGTAGTTTACCATAGATATATGGACAAACGCTATTTTTTGCAGATTAGTGCAGCATTAGTAGGCACAGCCTTTTTCTTACGCTATATCAATCGGAGTTCAGAAACTATGGCAACTTCCAAGACTGAGTTTGAAATTACTAAACCGGAAGAAGAGTGGAACAAAACTTTGACGCCGGAACAGTTTTATGTATTGCGGAAACATGGAACTGAACGCGCTCATACCAGCCCACTCGATAAACAATACACTCAAGGCACTTATCTGTGTGCAGGGTGTGAACTACCATTATTTACTTCAGAAACGAAGTTTAACAGTGGTACTGGCTGGCCCAGCTTTTTTAACCCCATTGAGGGTGCGATCGCGACTACAGTAGATCGTACGTTATTTATGACTAGAACTGAAGTGCATTGCAGTCGCTGTGGCGGGCATTTAGGTCACGTATTTAACGACGGGCCTGCACCTACTGGTAAGCGCTATTGTATGAACGGTGTGGCACTGAAGTTTATTCCTGCCTGATGAATTTAGAGACGTTGCAGACAACGTCTCTATAACTCTGGAATATAGAGCTGATGACTAAACCTCAAACTCAAAAAAGTATCAACTACACCCGTGTGCTCCACCTGAGTCATATAATTGACGCAGATATTCCCCAATGGGCAGGAGACCCCCCAGTAGAATTTGCCACCGTCGCCGAGCTGCCAAAAGATGGTTATTACCTACGGCGTTTCTCCTTGGGGGAACATAGCGCCACTCATATCAATGCCCCTAACAGTTTTTACAGTAGCGGTATAGGAATTGACCAATATCCTGCTCAGTCGCTAGTTGTACCAGCAGCGGTCATAGATATCCGCCCATCTGTGGCAGTCAATCCAGATTATGTTCTCACCATTGCAGATATTCTCGCTTGGGAGGAACAATTCGGCGAGATTCGCAGTAATAGTTTGGTGCTACTTCATACTGGCTGGCAAGATAAGTGGCTTGATCAAAATGCATTCTTTAACCAAGATGCCGAAGGAATTATGCATTTTCCAGGGTTTGGCAGTGATGCTACCATCTTCCTGCTGAAAGAAAGGCAAATCGCCGGGATAGGAATTGATACTCATGGTGTAGACTCAGGGGAAGACACCACGTTTGCAACTAACCGCCTGGTACTATCACAGCCGCGGATTGTGTTAGAGAATCTCACCAATTTAGAACAACTACCACCTCAAGGCACTACTTTAGTGATTGGAATTCTCCGGTTACGGGGTGGTTCTGGTTCTCCCGCAGCTGTGATGGCGTTATTTTGAGTGATTAGTAAGTAAGCGCAAATAATTAGAAGATAATGTACTCAGTGTTACGGCTTCCGTCCATTTTAAGGGGTTATCTGGATATTATTTATGCAACTTCATAGAGAAAATAGCAAAAAAGCCCTGCTTTTGAAGGGGGGTTAGAGGATGTTTTAAAAGTCCTTGGTGATGTATCAAAAATATTGAGATCCTCCTAAATCCACGCCAGTCGCTCATGGGGAGCCACTGCATTGGGCGGCTCCGCCGACTTGTTCGCGCAGCGTCTCCCCTTGGGAGAAGCATGTGGCGTGGAGACCCCCTTTCCCCGCGCTGGCTCCCCAATCCTTGGGGGACTTTGACTCCAATTCCCCCATTTTTAAGGGGGGCTAGGGGGGATCTCGATACGACTTGATACTTTACAAACATCCTCTTAGGGGGATCTTCGATAGATTCAAAAGTTAACCGAACCGTATTGGGATCTAACTTATGCAACTTCACAGAGAAAATAGCAAAAAAGCCCCCCTTTTGAAGGGGGGTTGGGGGGATCTAACTTATGCAACTTCACAGAGAAAATAGCAAAAAAGCCCCCCTTTTGAAGGGGGGTTGGGGGGATCTAACTTATGCAACTTTATAGAGAAATGGTATGACAATAATTTATTAATGATGATAAATTAGTATCACTTTGTCGCTAAATGATGTCGATACCCAAAAATAGCATCCTGTTCACTTTTTCACTAAAATATATGCCGTAGCATATTCAGGCAGTTGGCTAATGTGCTTCCCAAAATCTTTCTTATTCTGAAAAATACCTGCCAAAAAATCGAGTTGATAAAGATTGGGTAAAAAAGCCCCACCTGTATCGGCAACAATTCCCATTCGCAGGTGTTTGCGTCCCCCTTGATTATGCTCAATCACAATCACTTTACCTAAACCAATATTTAAGACATCTCCAGCAAAAGTCACCCCAGGTTTGATAGAAATTTTTGCATCTATCTTATATCCATAGCCTTTGATAGCATCAACCTTTCTAAAATACCAATAACGCTTTTGTGCTGTAGCTTTTAATCCCCGAATGTAAGACATTCCATTATTTCTATCTACATTAAAAAATGCTTTAGAGCCATCGGTGAAATTAATCAGTACGGTTCCTTCCATTAGTGCTTCTTCTAAACCATCACGAGTCAGATAAGCAAGAGGTTCAACCTTACCAAATTCCTTACCCCCTGGTTCGTAGATACCTGATAAAACATCTTGCTTTGTGTATTTGTTGTAAAACTTGTCAGCAGCAAAATTTTCCTTTAAACTATAAAGTGGTATGTTATATTTAGAGGTTTTAGTGCGAGAACCTGGATGAGTAAAAACAGCATATTTTGTAATTCGCAGTTGCTTCTGACTCCGGCTTTTTGGGTTGTTAGCAGACCATTTGATAACTCGGAAATGAGTATTAATAAAATCAGAGTTTTGTAAACGACTTGCTCGATTATTAGCAATGTCCTCCCTTAAGACAGAAATCATGAAATCTAAGGTGTTGAGGATATCTTTTACAGTTACTCCTTGACTGCCCAAAATTCCTGTACGCAAAATATCTGGATCTGCCGTAGCGTAGTCTTGAAAATATTTTCTGGTATTAGAGAGAACGCTTAAAAAATCTGCTTGATTAAAATTAACCTTAGTGGTTGGCAGTTTTGTTGGAGTTAAAATCTGACTGCCATTAATGCTAAATTTATATTTTTTCCACTCATCGATTACTTGATAAGGTGCAGATGTAGATGCCGAATATTTTTCAGATAAAGGTTTATCTTGCGTTTGTTGAGGAATAACAGGATTTGGAAAAACTGAGGTAAGAAGACTAACAGTCTGTGTTTGCTGTGGGGTAAAAATCTCCTGCTGAGTACCGGATAGATTCTGTGTAGCTTGAGCTTGTGGGTTTACGTGTTCATTTTTTGACTGGTTATATAGATAGCTACTGGCTAAACCAACGAGTACTAAAGTAGAAATACCTAAGGAGTTGCGGAGTTTTTGGCTGAATAGGATACTCATAATAATTGCACTTGCTCAATATCTGAACTCTACTAATTTATATCACTCGTCCATCTCTTTTAATGTAGCTAATGCTGAAGGAGATAAGCGGCTAAGATAGCGGAATATCCAGTATTTGAATATTGTGTTTAAAATCACAGGAAATGTAGCGATAAAGGTAAATATCGCACTTCTACTCGCTGGTAGACCCAAATGTTCTGCTAAACCTTCAAGAAGAATCTCCCAACCATGTGGTGAGTGGAATCCTACAAATACATCTGTTAACAAAATAATAATAAAAGCCTTGGCACTATCGCTGAGTCCATAAACAATTTCATCGAGAAAAGATTTCACGATCACAATTTCTTTCTTGTTCAAAGCGATGATCATGCCAAATGTAATAAGTGATATAAAATCAGCAAAAACATTGCTGATAGCACCACTACTTTTACTCTGAAAACTTTCTGCTATCTCAATAGCTTTGTGGTGAACTTTTTCTTCTATCGCTACTGGTGAAAATTCTGGTGTTTGATGAAGTAGACTTTCAAATTTCAATTTCTTTTCAAAAATCTTTAATTCGCTAAGAGCTTCTGTTTCCATTTCTGAATTAAGGAAAATTCGAGTTTTGTTTTCACCTCTGACCCTTTCTACTATGGGGGTTACTAAGAATTGCTTAGAAAAATGCTGAGTTAGTAGCGGTACAATCATGAGAATTAATAAAAATCTGATTGCACTTCTTGTGCGATTTGTAGTAATTCGGTAATTCCTCACAAATCGTTCTTCTGCCTGCGGTGAAAAATCTCGTTTAATTCTATTTATTGTTCTACCAATAGATCTAGGCAACACTCCATCTTTTTGAGATAAAGCTGGCATTTTATTAACATCATTAGATGAATTTGACTGTTGTTTGAGTACCTGAGGTGTAAGTTTTAGTTGTTGAGAAATTGGCTCTAAAGGACTGTTACTAATTTGTTCATCTTCTGGGGCATACTTAGCTATTACTTCATCAATAAACTGGAGTTTTTTTAAAATGATGGGGTCTGAGCTATTGATCAAGCTACGACTCAAATTAAATTCCCCTAATCTGAGATTGATAATAGCCAAATTTTTATCTAGATATACCTGCCAATAAGACATGACAGTCTCATCATAAATTCCTGATTCAGGAGAAATTTTTTGGTTGTTAAATTGTTCTATTTCAATATTTTTAATAATTTGAGCCGCTTGGTAAGCTTCTAGGAGCGCTCTTTCTGGTGTATCTAAACACCATTGCTGAAATTTGTGCCAGTAATCTGTAATCTTTGCGAAAAGAGGTGCTTTCATAGCAGATATTTTTGCTCTATATATCTAGGTAATCTGGTAATTTACTAAACATCAATAATTGGTAAAATCCATCTGGGAATATTCTTAGATATTATCCACTACTTTTTAAAATAAATACGGGTCTAAAGAATACCTTAACAGACGCCTATCCTCACAAATTAGTTTCAATTAGCTAGCTTTCGGTTAAGCCCAAAATCAGGTGAAATGACAACAAATGCCAAAAAACCGCGAACAAGGGTTTAAAAATCGCCTTGTTTGCGGTTTGCTACATTTATGGACTTAGTATCAGTTCATGCAGGCTCATCGCTTCCTTGAGGAAAAGTTAGTCAACTACTGACAATCCCGTCATGCTAGTCCAACCAATTTTGCGCTCAGTTCCCACATGCGTTCAGCTTTGTCATCATCGCTTGCTTCGGCAGAGACTTCTTGAAGAAAAGACTTGCCTTGTTTCTTCTGTCTATTTCCCCAGCTCCAATAAGCACCAGATTGGCTGTATGCTGGATCTGAGACTACTTCTGCAACTCGCTTACCAGATTCTTCCTCGGTGACGAAACCCCCAGTGATGTACTTCTGAAAAAGTGGGAAGAGTTTCTGAAATAGGGGATAGTGGTTTCGGAATAGGGCTGTTGTGGCAACGCACCCAGGATAGAGTGAACTAAAGGTGATTCCGTGCGACTCGTGATAGCGCCGATGCAATTCTCTCATGGTCAGCACGTTGCAGACTTTGCTGTCTTTGTAAGCTTTGACAGGCTCAAACTTCTTACCGTCAATCATCACGTGGGGCCCTTTAAACCCTGCTGCAAAACCATCCAGATTTCCTAAGTCTGGACGGGGTGGAATCTTTCCTCCCAACTCTTTCGGGTTGTGGGTTACAGTTCCTAAAATGACTAACCTCGGCTCTGAGGATGATGAGTTCTTCAGGTCTTCAAGGAAGAGGTTACACAAAAGAAAATGACCGAGGTGATTTGTGGCAACGCTCAATTCATATCCGTCTACGCTTCGCAACGGCTCCTTGATTAAAGGCATATAGATTGCGGCGTTGCACACCAAAGCATCTAGGGATCTACCGCTTGCCCTGAAGTCCTTAACAAACTGTCGAACACTCTCTAAGGAGGCTAAGTCGAGGTGCATTATTGTGTAGCTGTCCTGGGGCATTCCCACAGATTGGGCAGCATTTTCGGTTTTCGATAAATCCCGACAGGCCATCACCACATGCCATTGCCCCATTTGGGAAAGTGCTTTCGCAGCTTGCAAGCCAACCCCCGATGAGGCACCCGTAATCACGACTGTTGACTTCCGATGTTGTTCCATTCTGTTCAGACTTCGTTAACTGTCGTTGAGATAATTGGAGATGTCTAATGTAGAGATGTTTTAGGAAACGTCTCTACAATGATGGACTTTCCTTTACCCAAGATTATCAGGATCTACCCCTAATTCCCGCAATTTTTCTGCCAATTGTTGGGCGCGTTCGGCTTCTTGTTGGGCGCGTTCAGCTTCTTGTTGCGCTCTTTGTTCTGCAAACTTAGCTCTTTGTTCTGCAAATTGTACTTGCTGTTGTGCTGTGGTAATTTGTTCTTGTGGTGTTGGGTAACGTTTGCCGGCTTCGTCATACCAATACATCCATTCCCTTGTGACACCGCAATAGTTTCCCCGTTCACAACCAATTCCTAAGCCTATTTCTGGTAGCCAAACTGGGTTTCCTGGCTGTAACTCGTACTTGCCATTAACTAATTTATGCACTTCTAGGTGTGGTTTGCGACGACGACGAGAAGAATAAATCACATAATAAAGAATACCTAAAGCTGCATATTCTTCTAACTTTGTGCTGTATTCTTTACGATAATTTGGGGAAACTACCTCTAATACGAAAATTGGGAGAACGTTTTCATCCCATAAAACATAACTAGGGCGCAGTTCTTCATCATAAAATCTTTCTACCCCTAAACTCAGGAACCCATCGGGGACAATTGGCGGTTTATCAGGGTGATAATAAATTCCCATGTCTACCGCAAAAAACCAGTCCATTTTGTCTGCCCAAAGTAGGAGCAAGATGGCTTTGAGTAAACCTGGTATTAATTCTTGTAGTTCATTATCCACAGGTGTTTCGTCAGAGTCGGGTAGTTCTTCGGCTGAGGGTAAGTACCTTGGTAGGTTTAAATTTAACATGATGAGTTGCTCTAAGCACTTATAATAATTATAAGCAAATCTAACTGGCACATCTTTTATGTGTCTTGTTTCCAGCCTCTGTTCTACCCGAATACGCTTGGTGTTAATGATAATTGTCGGTTGGCGCTTTGCTCTACCCAACCTACTGGTGTGGCAAAACTAAAATGATGCATAAAAACCTCTTGTGGGGTGGGCGTCGCACTGCGTGCCGCTACGCTAACGACGGACCAGAACACCCATAACAGGCGAGACGCAAGAAAATTATAATGCACAAATTTAGTCTTGCCACTCCACTAGGTAAATACTGGCTTTTAGCCTTCACACCAAGCTTATTGAGATATTAGGAGAATAAATTAATGAACAATAAATACACACTTCCAGCAGCAGTGATAGGCATATCAATTGCCCTGATACAGCCGCAAGCAGCAAGGGCAATATCTAGTAATAATCAAGTAGATGTAATTGGTGAGAGAATCACCGTATTAATCGACAGTAAAGAACCAGGTTCTGGAGTGATAGTTAAGAGAGAAGGCAATACATTAACCGATACTTTATTAAATCGGGGAAATGCCCGTGATAAATTAGGAAATAAGCAGGCTCAAATAACTGATTACGACCAAGCTATCAAAACTAATCCCAATGATGCCCAAGCATACTACAACCGGGGAAATGCCCGTGCTGAATTGGGAGATATGCCGGGGGCAATCACCGATTACGACCAAGCTATCAATATTAATCCTAACTTTGCCGATGCCTACTACAACCGGGGAAATGCCCGTGCTGAATTGGGAGATATGCCGGGGGCAATCACCGATTACGACCAAGCTATCAAAATTAATCCTAACTTTGCCGTAGCCTACTACAACCGGGGAAATGCCCGTGCTAAATTGGGAGATATGCAGGGGGCAATCACCGATTTCAACCAAGCTATCAATATTAATCCCAACTATGCCGAAGCCTACACCAACCGGGGAACTTTACGTGCTGAATTGGGAGATATGCAGGGGGCAATCACCGATTTAAACCAAGCTATTAAAATTAATCCTAACTTTGCTAAAGCCTACTACAACCGGGGAACTTTACGTGGTAAATTGGGAGATATGCAGGGGGCAATTACCGATTTAAACCAAGCTATTAAAATTAATCCTAACTATACCGAAGCCTACGGCAACCGGGGAAATGCCCGTGCTGAATTGGGAGATATGCAGACGGCAATCACCGATTTCAACCAAGCTATCAAAACTAATCCCAACGATCCCCTACCCTACAACAACCGGGCAAATGCCCGTGCTAAATTGGGAGATATGCAGGGGGCAATCACCGATTTCAACCAAGCTATCAATATTAATCCCAACTATGCTAATGCCTACAAAAACCGGGGATTTGTCCGTGCTAAATTGGGAGATATGCAGGGGGCAATCACTGATTACAACCAAGCTATCAATATTAATCCCAACTATGCCGATGCCTACTTCAACCGGGGAAATGCCCGTTATAAATTGGGAGATATGCAGGGGGCAATCACTGATTACAACCAAGCGATCAATATTAATCCCAACTTTGCCGATGCCTACTTCAACCGGGGAAATGCCCGTTATAAATTGGGAGATATGCAGGGGGCAATCACTGATTACAACCAAGCTATCAATATTAATCCCAACTTTGCCGATGCCTACCTCAACCGGGGAATTGCCAGTCTTGCATTGGGAGATAAGCAGGGGGCAATAGCTGACACTCAGCAAGCTGTAGACCTCTTTCAGCAACAAGGAAATAAAGAATCGTATCAAAAAGCGCTGCAACTTCTTAAGCAGCTTCAGCAGCAGTTAAGCTTAATTAATTACCAATAATTTAATCATTGTTTTTGGATTTTATAAAAAATTGGACTACAGCCAATACGGTTTGGTTAACTTTTGAATCTAGCGAAGATGCTGGTAGGTTGGCTTGGGGATGTAAATCTAACTTTTCCAAGACTTTGTTGGGTTTCAACTCGTTCTACCCAACCGACAATTTTCTGCTTCTTGGTCAAAAAATTACTTGAGTTTGCTTAGAGGTTGTTTGAAAAGTATCAAAATTGATCTAGATCCCCCCTTGCCCCCCTTAAAAAGGGGGGTAAAACTTCTTAAAGTCCCCCTTTTTAAGGGGGATTTAGGGGGATCTGCTAGTGCTTAATACATCACCAAAAACTTTTCAAACATCCTCTTAGGGTGGCTGGGTCTTTACTTGCTGGTGTTAACTGTTTGACGACACAATGATGATTTCTAGGTCGTTTGGTGTCTTTGGCTAAAAAGGTTGTGCCAAAACCCCCTTGTCCTATCTGTTTGATAATTTGGTAGTGTCTGTCTATATTCCTACCAAACATGAGATTCACCCTATTCCCTGGTAGTAATTTTTGCTAATTTAATGTTCATCGTGACACAATTTTGATATTTATTGATATAAAGTATATTTGATAAAGTATTAGCCCTGGCGACTGGAAGTCGCGGCTACACAAACAAAGTCCGCCTGCGCGGACTAAATTATCTGATTCCTGATGAATTATTTAGACAAATGCCTTTGATGCAGCCTACAATTATATTTATGTTTTCTTATTAATTAATTGTAATCACTATTTAACTGCTATATGAGTCTAAGTCTGTGCATGATTGTGAAAAATGAAGAAGCTGCACTGCCTAAATGCTTGAGCAGTGTTAAGGATATTGTAGATGAAATTGTGGTTCTAGATACAGGTTCAAGCGATCGCACTCCAGAAGTCGCAAAAGCCTACGGGGCAAGGGTTTATCACTTTCAATGGTGTAATGACTTCAGTGCTGCCCGAAATGAAGCCCTAAAATACGTCACAGGTGACTGGATTTTGGTCTTGGATGCCGATGAAACGCTGAAACCGGAAATTGTGCCGGCGCTGCAAGAAGCAGTCAGTAGGGACGAATATCTGCTGATTAATCTGGTTCGTCAAGAAGTTGGGGCGGAACAATCACCTTATTCTATGGTTTCTCGGCTATTTCGCCATCACCCAGATATTCGCTTTGAACGTCCTTATCATGCTTCGGTGGATGACAGTGTGGCGGTAATTTTAAGGCAAGAACCTCATTGGGAGGTAGGCTATTTACCAGGGGTGGCAATTCTCCATTCAGGATATCAAAAAAGGGCGATCGCACAATTCAACAAATTTGCTAAAGCTCAAGCCACAATGGAAGAGTTCCTCGCAACCCATCCTCATGACCCCTATGTGTGCAGTAAGTTAGGGGCATTGTATGTAGAAACTGGGAAAATCGCCCAAGGTATGGATTTACTGATGCGCGGAATCGCTGCTACTGAAGAGAACTATGAAATTTTGTATGAATTGCACTACCATTTGGGCATTGCTTACAGTCATCTGCAAAAGTCCCCAGAGGCAATTTCTCAGTATCAAGCTGCCATTAAGTTGCCGATTTATCCGATGCTGAAACTGGGCGCATACAACAATCTGGGCAATTTATTTAAAACATCTGGAGATTTTAACGGTGCAAAAGCCGCTTATGAAACAGCTTTGAAGATTGACCCTAATTTTATCGCCGGACATTATAACTTAGGAATGATATTTAAGGCTTTGGGTTTATTTACAGATGCGATCGCATCTTACCAAAAAGCTATCCGCTTAAATCCCAACTATGCCGAGGCTTATCAAAATTTAGGGGTAGTGCAGTTAAAGGTGGGCAATGTTAAAGCTAGTTTAACAGCCTTTGGAAATGCGATCGCTATTCACAAACAGCACAACCCCCAAGAGGCGGAACGACTACGCCAGGGATTGCGAGAGATGGGTTTGATGTGAATTACCCAGCCCTAACACTCGAACTCAGGAATTCGAGTCAATATCAAAGGCGAGGACACTTTCGATGCATTTCAAGATTTCAGACTTAACTCTTTCGTGTTCGGAGTGGGGTAAATAGGCATCTCTAGCCTCAACACTAGAAAAAGTCATGACAAATCCGTGAGTGTAGCCTTGGTTTAGTCCTTCGGGACTAGAATTTTGTCCACCAGAAAAGTAGGTGATACCTGGAATTAATTGCTGAAGTTCTGCCAGTAGTCCGAACAAATAAATAATTTTCTCAGTTGTAACTTCTTCTTTGAAGTTTAGTAGAACGATGTGTTGCACTTGTGGCATTATTTTGGCTATTAAATAGCTATTTTTAACTAATATGCCATAAGCAAGTCTTTGAAGTCCAGGATTAAAACTGGATAATTCAGGCTGGAAGTGGGAAACTTCAGCCTGAAATTAATTTTGAGCTAATGTAGAAGAGACCAAGATGATGAATTGTGGCAAATATTCTGATAACTGATTTGAGACTAAATGCGCGATCGCACAAATTTATCTAACCTATCCAAGCCCTTTTCAATAGTTGTCATATCGGTGGCGTAGGAAAGGCGAATATTGTGATCAGCACCGAAAGCAACTCCCGGAATTACTGCAACTTGGTGTTCTTCCAACAAGGCGTCACAAAATTCCAGGGATTTAAGCCCGGTTTTGCTGATATCTGGGAACAGGTAAAAAGCGCCGTCAGGTTTTACAGTACTCAGTCCAGGAATGGCGTTGAGTCTGTCTAACATCACTTGTCGCCGTTTAGCGAAAGCTTGACGCATTTCTTCCACACAGTCTTGATTACTTTGTAGCGCCGCGATCGCACCATATTGGGCAAAGGTACACACGTTAGAGGTACTATGCCCTTGGATGGAACTTGCAGCTTTGATAATTTCCACTGGCCCTGCTAAATAGCCAATACGCCACCCCGTCATCGAGTAAGCTTTAGCAAACCCATTGCTGATCAAGGTGCGGTTAAAAATTTCCTTCCCTAGGGAACCAATGCTGATGTGTTCTGCACCGTCGTAGAGAATTTTTTCGTAAATCTCGTCAGAAACAACGAAGATATCTGCATCAACTACTACTTGAGCCAGTGCTTTGATTTCCTCTGGCGTGTAAACCATCCCTGTGGGATTAGATGGGGAGTTGAGGACAAATAGCTTCGTTTTGGGTGTGATGGCTTTACGCAGTTGTTCGGGTGTAATTTTATAACCCGTTGAAGCATCTGTCTGGACAATAACTGACACCCCACCGACTAAAGTCACCATTTCCGGATAACTTAGCCAATAGGGAGCAGGGATAATTACTTCATCACCCGGATCAATTAGCGCCACTATCAAGTTGTACAGCGAATGCTTACCACCATTAGTGACGATCACATTTTCTGACTTGTAATCAAGACCGTTATCAGTTTTGAGCTTGTGGGCGATCGCTTCCCTTAACTTTGGTTCTCCAGCTGCTGCACCATACTTGGTTTTGCCTTCATCCAAAGCTTTTGCTGCTGCGGCTTTGATATGCGCTGGGGTATCAAAATCTGGTTCTCCAGCGCTGAAACTACAAACATCTATGCCCTCTGCCTTTAGAGCCTTAGCTTTAGCTGCGATCGCTAAGGTTATGGAGGGTGTTACCTGACTTACTCTTGCTGCCAGCTTCATTCTACTTTATTCGGCGAATCTCTATCTCATTTAAGGATATCCCACAATCCCGGTCGAGATTTGCATTTGGCAGAATTCCCCAGACGGTAGCTCATTGCTAAACATCTGCACAGCATAAATCTGACCATCTGCCCTAGTAACAATTCCATAACCAAATTTGCTGATCTTGGCGGTGAGGAGATTGGCGCGATGCCCATTACTATACAAATAGCGTTGCCGAATTAGGATGAAATATACCAGAAATGCTAACTATATAGATAGCAGATCATCCCTTAAATTCAGCAACGCCGATGCCAAAATAGCGAATATTAAATTACTTAATCCAAATCGCCTCTAGCGGCTTTGTTTTGGGCTAACTCTTTTTCAATCTCACTACGTTCATAGTCCTTGGCGCCAAAAGATCGCTTCAGCGGGTTATTACCTAATTCTTCACCGGCTCGTTTCAACATATTTATGGGATTTTTTTGCCGACTTCCAGTTCCCAAATCTTTAGGAATCACTTCACCCGCTCGCTTGCCACTTTCGATATAATCCTCGCCTGTTGCTGGTGTATTTAATTTTGCCTTCGTCCGTTCTTTAGTGGTGTAGTAAGGTCTATTCGCCTCAGTTCGTTCTGTTTTGCGTTCTTTAGTCGTATAGTAAGGGCGATTTATTTCTACTTGGTGGCTTTCTGCCGAATAATAACCAGCCGCTTGAACTAAAGGCGCAGGTAAGCTAATTAGCCAGATTACACTAGCCAGTACGACTATGGCAAATTTGCGGCGCAATTGACTAAATACTCTCTTGATTTCCAACATTGGGAAAATTTCCTCGGTGCTCTTTTACGAATGCTTGAATGTTACAAAATTTCCCGCAGAGCTTACTTCTTCCCCTAGGCTGGTTACTTGTATATAAAAAGTAAGGTGGTTTTTATGCGTCTTAGCACGAAGAATCTCCTGATTTCTAATCAGGAGATTGTTAAATTAGCCTCCTGTATATAGCAATTCCCATTCAAGTGAGGTACAACAAGCAAGAATTAACCGCAGATGGAAGAGAATGGACGCAGATGAACGCAGATAAATTTGTACCTCATTGGACTAGGAAACGCTATATGCTTTTCAGAAAGGATTTAGATGTGAGGTCAGGCTATCGTGATTAGAGGTGACAAATAAACATCTTGAATAGCGTGAAACAGCTTCACTCCTTCTTCAAAGGGACGCTGGAATGTCTTCCGCCCAGAAATTAATCCTGTACCGCCAGCCCGTTTGTTAATTACAGCAGTGCGAACAGCTTCGGCAAAATCATTTTTACCAGTTGCGCCTCCAGAATTAATTAGTCCTGCACGTCCACAATAGCAATTGAGTACTTGGTAACGAGTTAAATCAATTGGGTGATCGGTGGTTAATTCTGTATAAACCCGCTCATCAGTTTTGCCGTAACTTTTACCTGTGGCTTTGGCTACTGCACCATAACCGTTGTTGCATTCGGGTAACTTTTGTTTAATTATGTCTGCTTCGATGGTTACACCCAAATGATTAGCCTGTCCGGTAAGGTCAGCGGCGACGTGATAATCTTGATCTTGTTTAAAAGCGCTATTTCGCAGATAACACCAGAGTACTGTGACTAATCCGAATTCATGGGCTTGCTTAAAGGCTTGGCTAACGAATTGAATTTGCCTGGTAGACTGTTCTGAACCAAAATAAATAGTCGCACCTACCGCCACCGCACCCAAATTCCAAGCTTGTTCCACATCAGCAAACATTATCTGGTCATATTGGTTAGGATACGTTAGCAGTTCGTTGTGATTGAGTTTGGCAATAAAAGGGATTTTGTGGGCATACTTGCGGGAAACACTGCCCAATACGCCCAGGGTTGTAGCTACAGCATTGCAACTGCCTTCTATTGCCAGCTTGATAATATTTTCTGGGTCAAAGTAAATCGGATTTGGTGCAAAAGATGCTCCGGCTGAATGTTCAATTCCTTGGTCTACTGGTAAGATGGAGAGGTAGCCAGTATTTGCCAGACGACCAGCAGAGTAAAGCTGCTGGAGATTTCGCAATACTTGAGGATGGCGATCGCTATTTAACCAAACTCGGTCTATAAAATCCGCCCCTGGTAGATGTAGCAAATCCTGTGAAACTTTTGCTTTGTAGGTGAGCAGGTCTTCGGCTTCTTTCCCTAGCAATGATTCGATGTAATTGGCTTCTAAGAGTGTTGCAGTCATAGTATTTTCCTCACAGGTTGGGACAATGACCTTGCTTTCACTAAGATAACATTCTGATTATTTGCAACTGGCTAATACTTGGATTAAGTAATGTATATTCTGGCAAATTATTCTTGAGTATCCTAAAGTAGATACTTTATAGTCTGATGGCATCTACCAAAAGCTATAAATCAAAAGAATGAGTAATGCAAAATTAGTCTACATCTGACTAAAAACTGTTGATGGGTAGATGAGATATTCTTTTTAGTGCCATATTTTTATTAGTTATAACCAGTAATATCCGGTTTACTTACATCTTGCACTTAGCCCGACTTCCGGTCGCCTGCTGCAAGATGTGAGTTTAAGGTTTTTTTGTGAATTTATCAATCCTGTGGAATTTGACTAACATCAAAAATGGAGTAATTTTATGGGTTACAGATACATCAATCAACTTGCAACCACAGAGAATATTCAAAAGTTTCTAGAATTTGTCGATTTAGCTGCGGGGTCTGGTGTAGATACCAATAATGTTTTTGATTTAGATGACCGATTTCGAGATAGTCCGCAAATGCAAATTACGATGAAAAAACTGGCAGAAGATCCAACTTCTGTGCAAATGATTGCCGAGAAGTATATGGGATCTGATTATGATTTAGAAACGATGTTAAAAATGCCAAAAAAATCATTAGGTTGGACTTATGCTAAAGTAGTAAATGCCTTAGGCTACGACCCCAAATTTTATCGTCTGCGCCCTATGGATTCGGATGTAGATTATGTGTTGAATCGTTGGCGTAAAACCCATGACTTACATCACATTTTGACAGGTTTTGCCCTTGATTCTCAAGGAGAGTTAGGAGTCATTTCTGTTACAGTTGCTCAAATAGGTCTGCCAGTATTTTTATTTCTTGACTTAATTGCATTACTAATGAGTTTTCTCAATGCTGGAAAGAACGACCAAGGATTAGAAAAACTCAAGTTTTCGTTTGATTTAATTTCAGCAGGAATTCAGATGGGAAGGGAAGCAAAACTTTTATTTCCCATCAAGTGGGAGGAAGGATTTGAACGACCTTTAGATGAATGGCGAGAGGAATTAAATATTAAACCGATTTTGGCAGGAAATTTTAGTTGGTACAGTAATCCTATATTGCAGGAAGCCATCTCTTAATTTATATCCAATTGGATAATTATCAACGGGGATTTGAGAATAACTCATCTTTCAAGCATGATGAGTTATTCCTGATGAAAATCTACTGGGATGAAAGATTTGACGCTAGACGGTATCCATCTCTGCAATGTCCGGCTAAGGTTATTGCGGATGAATACTATGCCAGCTTTTAACCCTGATTGACTAGCAGATGTCTCCCAGTTGCAACAGCAAAAGAGTGCCGAATTGCGCGACTTGGGAAGGCTTCCTTATCCAATGATGCGCCAGCGTGGGGAAAAGGGTTTTCGCCGTGTTAGCTGGGATGAAGCTTTACAATTGATTAGCGATCGCTAAGTGCCACAACACCAAATCGCCTCAGTTTCTATATTACCAGTCGCGGCACCGTCAACGAAACTCACTACGCCACTCAAAAAGCCGTGCAATGGGCAGTAATAATATAGATAATGCCGTAGTCCGTCTGGAAAGACTTACCGGCAACCTGAGCTAGAGTTAAATTATAGACAAACGACTTTAAACTGAGATTTTGGGGGTTGAGAACAGAAAGATGTTCAAATACAATCCTTTAGAGTGCCTACCTTCATCGGCAGAATTACCAGATTCTGATGATACTCCCGTGGATAACGAACTACAAATCTTAATTCCCAATTTATTATTAGCCATCTTAGCCACCATCTGGCAAACCCGTGATGACTGGTTTTTTGGTATTAACATGGGAATTTATTTTACACCCAGTAAACCTGCCATTGTTCCCGATGGTTTTTTGAGTTTGGGTGTAGAAAGATTTGTTGGGGAACATGGACGTTCCAGCTATGTCCTTTGGGAAGAAGAAGGAATTCCGCCAGTTTTAGCATTAGAAATTGTTTCTCAAACTTATAACGGTGAATACGAACAAAAGAAACTAGATTATGCCCAGTTAGGCATTTTGTATTATGTCATTTATGCGCCAACACGGCTACGTCGCAGACGTCAACGTTTAGAAGTTTATCGCTTAGTTGAAGGCAAATATATTTTACAACCTGGGGATGAAGTCTGGATGCCAGAAGTTGGTTTAGGCATTGGCAGAGAAGGCGGAACTTATCAAGGAATCACGCGAGAATGGTTGTTTTGGTATGATGAAAGTGGTGACAGATATTCTACACCAGAAGAATTAGCAGTTAAGCAACAGCAACAGCTAGAGCAAAGTCAACAACAGCTACAGGAACTTTTAACGAGGTTACAACAGAAGGGAATTGACCCAGATACAATATAGAATATATACAGCATTTTCAGGTAAATGAGGTACGCAGGTAGGGGCACAACAATGTTGTCTACTACGATAATCTGTACCTCACCAAGTTGCAATCTGCTGTATATACTTGCGCTGAAACTCATGGAAGTGTAACCAAGGGAGATTAAGCGTTATCTCACAAATAACGGAATAAGTCCTTTCTATAATTGGTTTGATTCTCTACAAGATAGAAAAGTAAAAGCTAAAATCAGAGCTAGACTTGACAGGGTAGAAGAGGTTAATTTAGGCGATTATAAATCACTTGGATCTGGGGTTTATGAACTGAGAATTGATTACGGTTCTGGGTATCGTATATACTTTAGTCAAAAGGGGTTAACAATTATTATTCTTTTGTGCGGTGGTGATAAAAGCACCCAGGAAAAAGATCTAGAGAATCCTGCGCGGGGAAAAATTCAATATCTACACTGGCGAGGAGAGAATTAGCACCACGTAGAACAGGCGTCTCGACTGTCATAGTCTCTCGTGACGTCCTACATTAGATTATGATAAAAATAGATATGCAATATGCTCATGCACTCGTCACGATAGCGGCGGTTAATTTTGAGAATTTGGTGAATTTCTATACCAAGTTACTAGAACAGAACCCAGCCAACCTGATTCCCAATGTCTATGCTGAATTTCAGCTTGCTGGTTTGCGATTAGGTATTTTTAAACCAAAACAAATACATGAATCGGAATTTAACATCAGTGCCAACAGTCCGCTAAGTTTGTGTTTAGAGGTGAGTAATTTAGAATTGGCGATCGCACATCTGGCATTTTTGGGTTATCCGCCACCCGGAGAAATTACCACTGCGTCCCACGGTAGAGAAATTTACGCCTACGATCCTAACGGCAATCGTTTAATTTTACATCAATCCCACAACTAAAATTACCTTTTTCCAATGGCCATAACTCAAAACTACAAATTAAATCTGATTCAATGGTATCCAGGTCACATTGCTAAAGCTGAAAAAAATCTCAAAGAGCAGCTAAAGCGCGTAGATGTGGTGTTGGAAGTCCGAGATGCCCGTATTCCCTTGGCGACAAACCATCCCCAAATAAATGAATGGGTGGGGGATAAGAAGCGAGTATTGGTACTTAATCGGCTAGATATGATTATGCCGAAAGTGCGATCGCTCTGGATCGATTGGTTTCGCGAACAGGGAGAATTTGTTTATTTTACCAATGCTCAACATGGTGAAGGCATCACAGCCGTAGCAAAGGCCGCCCAAGCTGCGGGGATAGAACTCAATCAAAGAAGACGCGATCGCGGAATGTTACCCCGTCCAGTCCGTGCTGTCGTCATTGGTTTTCCCAATGTCGGTAAATCAGCCTTAATTAACCGTCTCATAGGAAAGCGCGTGGTAGCCAGTGAAGCTCGTCCTGGGGTAACTCGCCAATTACGCTGGGTGCGAATTTCCGATCAGTTACAATTGCTAGATGCTCCTGGTGTCATCCCTGCTAGATTAGAAAATCAAACAGCAGCATTGAAACTAGCCATTTGCGACGATATCGGCGAGGCATCTTACGATAATCAGCTAGTCGCAGCAGCATTAGTAGATTTACTCAATGAAATCCAATATGCAGAGCCTGACTTATTGCCCAAGCTCCCCTTAAAGTCTCGCTATGAACTCGATTCTACACCGTATACCGGAGACGAGTACTTGCAGGCATTAGCGGAGCATCGTTACAAAGGTGATATCGAACGCGCAGCTAGGCAGATGGTAACAGATTTTCGCAAAGGGCTTCTCGGAGAAATCCCCCTTGATTTACCACCGAGTGGAATGGCTTAAGCTTGCGGCTAGAAATTTCTGCTATTTGTTAGGACAGGTGTTTCTTGTCCGGCCCTTCCAAATCCAACCCGGTTCTGGAGAACTAATTTCTATCCAACCACCCTCGGTTTTTCCAGTAGCTGTTACCTTAGTATTTGCTTTAATAACTTTCCCCGTTCTCCTCTGTCCAGATGAAGAACGCAAATTTGATGAGCTAGTAACAATCAGACAACTTTGTTTTTGTTCAGATGCTTGATTCGGATTACTTGTTACTGGCTTAACTGTATTTTCAGTAGACTTGAGAGCGAGTTGTTGTGAGCGATTACTAGAAATTATTCCGAAAGTAATTACAGCGATCGCCGCACCTACCCCGATGAGCGCTCGCGATTTTTGAGGAGACTTCAAAATAGAATCCAAGCGCCACCGGGAACCGCTGGGTAATGGAGAGGGATTAACAGGAGTAGTAGCTAACAGTGCCTGCTCTTTAGCGGGGATGGCGATCGTAGTTACATCGGTTACTGATTCTGTAGTAGACCCAGCAGTTGTTACCTCATCTGGCGGCACATAGCAAGGCTTTGCCAGTTCCTGAAGATATTGCACCACCTTGGTTGCAGACACATAGCCATCAGCCAAATAGTTACCTAACACCTGATTCACGGCAGATGCTACAGCTGCCGGTGAGTTGGTACTGGTGAGGGGAGCGACTGCCTTTAGTGCCTCGGTTGCCGACTGGTAGCGGTATTTAAAGTAATGGCGTACCATCTTATTCAACACAGATGCCAATTGGTTGCTGATTTGAGCATGATGCTGCCAAGATATCTCCCCACTCACAGCATCCTCTCCCAACTGCTGAGGACTCAAGCCTGTAAGAGCTTGAATAGCAGTCATACCTAATGCATAAATATCACTACAAGGACGCGGTCTACCCTGACCCTGCTCACTTGGCATAAAACCTGGAGTACCAACAGCAATAGTTTCGTTTTTCAGATTTTCTGAAGTTACGAGTGAGAAGCTCTTGACTTGCTTGACAGCACCAAAATCAACCAAGACTATTTTATTGTCCGAAGCACGGTGGATTAAATTGTCGGGTTTGATATCGCGGTGAATCACCCCATGACTATGAATAAATTCTAGAATTGGTAAAACATCTTGTAGTAGTGTAATAACCTGCTCTTCGCTCCACCGTTCTCCCCGTGGCATTTCTGACGACAGCGGCTGTCCCTCGATAAACTCCTGCACCAAATAAAATTCTTCGTTTTCCTCAAAGTAAGCTAAAAGTCGGGGAATCTGGTCATGGTTGCCCAAAGTTTCCAAAGATTCGGCTTCCGTATTAAACAAGCGTCTAGCTATTGGCAAAAAATCCGGGTCGCTAGTAGCGGGTTTGAGATGTTTGACAACGCAAGTAGGGTTTCCAGGACGGCGAGTATCTTGAGCGATATAAGTATGCCCAAATCCGCCTTTGCCTAATAGTTCGACCACCTGGTATCGCTGGTCTAGTAATCTGCCGATCATGGTATAGCTAGCTGGATTGAGGTTAACTGTTAAATAGAATACACTTTTTTTGACACTCTCAGGTCTAAAGACGCGCTCGTTTACCACATACCGAGTTGCTTGATCAAAGGAGTAATTGCCTGCGACTTTTTCCAGAAGACTCGTGCATAAAAAGACGAACAAATTTTATAACTGTTCCGCATTCAGAAATATTTGGCACAGACACTGATTTTGTTTCCAGCATCGCATCTTTAATAGATAATGGTTGTCGGAATGCCATTAACAGTGTCATAAACAAAAGGTAAAGGATTCATTCTGCGTATCGCTTACCTCAGAGATGCAAGTTTCCCAGATCCAGGATAGACATACTCATGACAGAACTCAAACTACGCCTACAACAGGGAAATACCGAAACGACAGTTTCAGTGTCTCAAGATGTATTCACTATCGGTCGTTTGCCAGAATGTGACTTGTACTTACCGTTTGGGGGAGTTTCCCGCAACCATGCCCGATTGGTAACAACGGCTGATGGTGTATGGCTGATTGAGGATCTAGGCAGTAAAAATGGGACACTAGTAAATGACCGTCTTGTTACCGTTCCTCAAGAGTTGCATCAAAACGACATAATTTCACTGGGTAACGTCAGCCTGGTGGTGCTGTTTACAAATACTGCTGTACAGTTGCAGCCTCCGTATGCACCAACAGTGCCTATTAGTGAACAAAGAACAATTCTTCGCAACGTCGAACAACTCCAACAGCAATGGATCGAAGCTGATGGCAATAATGGCGGCAACAACAATAAAGATACAACCATTGCCCGCCTTAAAGACTTAGTAGATATAGCCAAAAATCTTTGTGCAGCAACATCCATCGAAGAGATTTTTTCTCAAGTACAAGAAGTTGTTTTTCGTTACCTCGATAGTATTGACCGCTTGGCATTATTAATCGATGTCGATGGTTCTGGTCACTTAGAGTTAATGAATTCTGCTACCAGAAACGTTTCTCAACAGCAACAGTTGGCAGCTGATGGTAGTTGGATTAGTCGTAGTATCTGTCAAAAGGTGTTTGACGAAAAAGTTGTAATTCAAACCGCTGACACTCAAAAAGATGAGCGATTTGCTAGTGAACAAAGTATTTTGGTCAAAGGCATTCGCAGTGCAATGGCAGTGCCTTTATGGGATGAAAATAAAGTTGTTGGTGTTCTCTATGCCGATGCTAATCTTTCTTCTTACCATTGGGCAAATGAAGGTGAAGAAGAACTGAGCTTTTTTTCGGCTTTAGCTAATTTGGTTGCTTCTAGTGTCCAACGGTGGCTGCTAGTAGAGAAACTCAAAACCGAAGAGATGATTCGACACCGATTAGAACGCTATCATTCGCCGGCAGTTGTACAGCAGTTGATCTCTGTAGGCGGTTTACCAGGTGGTCGTTTGGCTCCTGCTGAGAGCGAAATCAGCATTTTGTTTGCAGATTTGGTGGGCTTTACCGCAATTTCTGAACGTTTAACACCAACTGCGATCGCTCAAATGTTAAATAAATTATTTGAAGAGATGTTGCAAGAAGTGTTTGCTTGTGGCGGCACTTTAGATAAATATATTGGTGATTGTATTATGGCATTTTTTGGCGCTCCGGAATTGCAAATAGATCACGCTGATCGTGCTGTCGCTGCTGCTAAGGGAATGCTTACTCGTCTCCAAAGTCTCAATGAAAACGGTTTTTGGCAGGAACCCTTACAATTACGAATTGCAATTAACAGCGGTAAAGCTGTTGTGGGTGATGTCGGTAGTTCCCAACGGGTAGACTATACGGCATTGGGCGCTACAATTAATTTGGCGGCTCGCATGGAAGCAGTCTGTCCCCCCAGTGAATGCGTGATTAGCGAAGTTACGCATACAATGCTTTCACAATCTTTGGATTTCCAGGAAATGGGTGATTATCGTTTCAAGGGTATTGAGCGATTAGTCAAGGTTTATCAGACCAAATTGCATTAATATTCAATTTAATTTATCTCACTTTTACCCAATCTCCTCTAATAGAAGGATGTAATTGCAACTTTCATTATTGTAAAAGATTGTTTGCTCTGCTCAAATAGCTACTATGAACCGAGAGTCATTTCGTGAGTCTTTAGTCAATATTCTGCTACCTTTGGGATTAATTTTCGGTCTAATTCTACTTCTAAATCTCAACGTCGGAGAAAGTAACCCAGCAGAAGCATCTAGGGAAGTATTAGACTCATGGTTAAAGTTAATTGTTGGCTACTTAGCAGCAGGGGCAGAAATCGCCGCTGCATTGGTAATTGTGCTGGCAGTTATTCGTGGTATTACTGTTTATCTACGCCAGGTTTTTTCCCGTTCTAAACAACATCTTGATTCTACTGAGGTGGTACGTCTGCAATTGGGAAGAGGGCTGGCGTTGGGATTAGAATTTACCGTTGCTAGTGACATTTTGCGAACTGCGGTTGCACCTACACGCCAGGATATTTCTAACCTAGGAGCGATTGTTTTATTGCGAACTCTGCTGAATTTCTTTTTAGAACGGGAGATTAGGCAGGTGGAGCAAAGTCGTTTACTAGATAGGTAATGGGTAATTGGTAATGGGTAATTGGCTGTCTTGTGATGCAAGGCTTGCACTAAAGCGTAGCTTGCCAGTAGGCGCAACCGGCTAGGACTGATGATTTAGGACTGCGATATATGTAAATCTGAATTCCACTTTTAAACACAGTTTACTATGTTGAATTTAACGTGATTAATACGTAGCGAATAGTATATTTTAGTTGCCAAAGTTGAAGATTGAGCAACTAATTGTTGATTAAGAGACTAAAATTTTGGTGTGGCTTCTGTAATTGATCTGTGTAAGACTAGGAAGCTACCTCAAGCTATTTATAACCGGGAGGTCAGGTAATGGCTATCGCCACCATTAATCCCGCCACTGGGGAGACGCTCAAAACCTTTGAGCCGCTCAAGGATGCAGAAATTGCCGCTAAACTAGATTTGGCTGGTCAGGCTTTTGATTCGTACCGCTTGACTAGTTTTCAGCAGCGATCGCACTGGCTGGAAAAAGCGGCAGAAATTTTAGAACAAGAAAAGGCAGATTTTGCCAAGTTAATGACGCTGGAAATGGGCAAGCCATTCAAAGCGGCGATCGCCGAAGTTGAAAAATGTGCCCTCGTCTGTCGCTACTATGCCGAACACGCACCGGGTTTCCTGGCTGATGTGCCAGTAAAAACTGATGGTAGCCAGAGTTTTGTCCGCTATCAACCAATAGGTGCAATTCTCGCAGTGATGCCGTGGAATTTCCCCTTTTGGCAAGTTTTCCGCTTTGCTGCACCTGCACTCATGGGGGGAAACGTCGGCTTACTTAAACACGCTTCCAATGTGCCTCAGTGCGCTTTGGCAATTGAAGATATACTCCAACGGGCAGGTTTTCCCCAAGGTGCATTTCAAACTCTATTAATCGGTGCTGCCAAAGTTGCCGATTTAATGGCTGATGACCGAGTCAAAGCTGCTACCTTAACAGGAAGTGAACCAGCAGGCGCATCTCTAGCCGCCGCAGCTGGTAAGCAACTGAAAAAAACTGTTTTGGAATTGGGGGGAAGTGACCCGTTTATTGTCTTAGAAAGCGCTGATTTAGAGGCAGCAGTGTCTACGGCGACAACAGCGCGGATGTTGAATAATGGTCAATCTTGTATTGCAGCCAAGCGGTTTATTGTTGCCGATGCGATCGCAAATAAATTTGAAAAACTGCTGCTAGAGAAATTCGCGGCGTTGAAAGTTGGTGATCCCATGCAGCCAGATACTGATTTAGGTCCACTTGCAACTGCCAATATTCTCGAAGATTTAGACCAACAAGTGCAAAAAGCCGTCAAAAGTGGCGGTAAAGTCCTCATTGGTGGACATCCATTAACAGATCGGACTGGGAACTTTTACCCGCCAACCATTATCATAGATATTCCCACAGACACACCAATTGCCCAAGAAGAATTCTTTGGCCCGGTAGCGTTATTGTTCCGCATTCCGGACATCGATGCTGCCATCAAATTAGCTAATGACACACCCTTTGGTTTGGGTGCAAGTGCTTGGACAACAAACGACCAAGAACGCGATCGCCTGATTGAGGAAATCGAAGCAGGTGCAGTATTTATCAACAGTATGGTCAAATCTGACCCCCGCTTGCCCTTTGGAGGCACTAAGCGTTCTGGGTACGGACGAGAATTGAGCATTCAAGGCTTACATGAATTCGTCAACGTCAAAACTGTGTGGATTAAATAATCTGGTCATTTGTTATTTATCGGTTGCTAATGACCAATGACTAATGACCAATGACTAATGAGGAAATCAAATGAATACCGCTGAATTGTTGGTGCAGTGTTTAGAAAACGAAGGAGTGCAATATGTATTTGGACTCCCTGGTGAAGAAAACCTGCACGTTTTAGAAGCACTAAAACATTCTTCCATTAAATTTATTACTACTCGTCATGAACAAGGTGCAGCCTTCATGGCTGATGTCTACGGACGTTTGACAGGAAAAGCCGGGGTATGTCTGTCTACTCTTGGACCAGGGGCGACTAACTTAATGACCGGTGTTGCCGATGCTAACCTTGATGGTGCGCCTTTGGTAGCAATTACCGGGCAAGTGGGCACAGATAGAATGCACATCGAATCTCACCAATATTTAGATTTGGTAGCAATGTTTGCACCTGTAACCAAATGGAATAAGCAGATTGTCCGGCCGAGTATTACACCAGAAGTTGTGCGAAAGGCATTTAAGCGATCGCAATCTGAAAAACCCGGTGCAGTTCACATCGACTTGCCAGAAAACATTGCAGCCATGTCCGTGGAAGGCAAACCCTTGCATAAGGATAATATCGAAAAAACCTATGCTTCCTTTGCCAGCATTCGCGCCGCTGCCGCCGCCATTTCTCAGGCAGTTAACCCCCTCATTTTAGTCGGGAATGGAGCAATTCGCGCCCAAGCCAGTGACGCGGTAACACAATTCGCCACCCAGATGAATATCCCCGTTGCCAATACTTTCATGGGCAAAGGTGTGATTCCCTATACCCATCCCTTAGCTTTGTGGTCAGTAGGATTACAGCAAAGAGACTTTATTACTTGTGGCTTTGATAACACAGATTTAGTCATTGCTATCGGCTATGATTTGATCGAATTTTCTCCCAAAAAGTGGAATCCTGACGGTAATATTGCGATCGTGCATATTGCCGCAGATCAATCAGAAATTGATAGCAGTTATATTCCCAAAGCCGAAGTTGTTGGTGATATTTCCGATTCTCTCAGTGAAATATTAAAATTAGCAGACAGACAAGGCAAACCTAATCCTTACGCCATCAGTTTACGGGGAGAAATTCGGGCTGATTACGAACAATATGCCAACGATGATGGATTCCCCATTAAACCCCAAAAGTTAATTTATGACCTACGGCAAGTGATGGGCCCAGATGATATTGTCATCTCAGATGTAGGCGCACATAAAATGTGGATGGCCCGGCATTATCACTGTCATAGTCCCAATACTTGCATTATTTCTAATGGCTTTGCAGCGATGGGAATTGCCATTCCTGGGGCATTAGCAGCAAAACTTGTCAACCCTAACCGCAAAGTTATAGCCGCCACCGGTGATGGTGGATTTATGATGAATTGCCAAGAATTAGAAACAGCTTTGCGAGTTGGTACGCCCTTTGTCACCTTAATTTTTAATGACGGTGGCTATGGTTTAATTGAGTGGAAACAAGAAAATCAATTTGGTAAAGGTAACTCATCCTTTGTCCATTTTGGTAATCCTGATTTTGTCAAATTCGCCGAAAGCATGGGTTTAAAAGGCTATCGAGTTGAATCAGCTACCGATTTAATTCCTGTACTCAAAGAAGCCCTAGCTCAAGATGTGCCAGCGGTGATAGATTGTCCCGTAGACTATCGCGAAAACCGCCGCTTTACCCAAAAAGCCGGCGAGTTACATTGTGAAGTCTAAACATTTGAGTACATAGTAAATCAATGTAGGATGCGTCCCCTGACGCATCTTACCCATTAACAAGTGCCACTAAAAATCCTAATTCGTGCGTTAGTGAATCAATGTAGGATGCGTCCCCTGACGCAGCTTAAACATTAACAAGAATTAGCAAATATAGGGTATAGTTTGTGCCCTTAAAAATCCTAATTCCTGCGTTCCCTAACGCACTAAAACAATCTCCCTCTCCTTACCAAGGAGAGGGACAGGTTTTGCATAGCAAAACCAGGGTGAGGTTTCTTTCAACTTCTAGGACGCAACAATTGCACAAACGTATCACTCACAGTATGATCTTTAGTATCAGCGGCATATTGAATTAACTTCTCCCGCAATTCTTTCGCAGCATCTAAAGGTAATAAAGTCGCTAACAAAAAATAAACACCACGAAATCTTGGGTCGTTTATATGGTCAATTAACCGGTCTTTCGCTTCAGAACCTTCACCGAGAAAGTTTTGCACCAAGAAGAATTCCATAATTTTATCGTGGCGGAAATACCATTCTTTCTTAGCGTCGCCTTTTTCGTCTTTCCACTGACGGCTGATTACCATCTTATATTTTTCATCTTCTAAAGACATCAATACTTGATAAAATTCATCTCCAGGTAAAGCTTGTTTATCTAGAAGTCGCACTTGATAAACTGCTTCAGAAAACCTTTTTAGCGGAAATTCCTGTTTCCATTCTTGCAGGTATTCTGCCGCCATCAACTTATATTGCTGTTCTTGCAGATGGAATAAATCAGGGTATTCGTTTTGCGCTACCATCAAAGCTACAAGAGTTAAATCCATTGGATTAGAGAGAATGCGTTGGGCTGCATCTAACTCTTCTTTTGAATGCTGAGAGTTGAGGGCTTGTTTCAGGTAGTCGGTGCAGGCTTTCTCGTAATCTTTACCCTGATTTTTAGCATCTTTGGGTAATCGCGGCTGACGAGAAATTAAGAAATCTTGAATTTGTGTTTGTTCCAGGGGTTGTAATTGATATATCTTGGCTGTTGAGGGTGGTGTCCACTCTAACGGCTGGGTAGTCATAATAATATTGCCCCGGAAATAGCTTTCCACAAACTGGGTAATTTTCGCCCTGGTGTCAGCGGTAACTTCGTTAAGTCCGTCAATGCAGATATCTAAAGCACCACTATAAATTAGGTTTTTCAGAAAGTCGGCATCTTGTACTTGTCCGTGCAGCTTGGCTTGAATTGCCTCAATTACACCTTTATCACATTTCTGTGCCGGCAAATAAACCACAATGCGCTGGGAGGTTTTCACCAGATAGCGGAGAAACATCGATTTACCCAAACCAGAATCACCTTCTAGGACAATTTGCCCTTTGATGCTGGGTAGTGCTGCGTTAATGGCGATGATTTCTTCTGAACCGGGAATTTTAACTTTAGATTCAGGGAAATATCCTTGAGGATTGAAGTTATCTAACCCAGCATCTGCTAACAGAGAAGGTTTGAAGGGTTCAAATAATTTACCTCGGAAGAAGGGAACCCAGGTGAGGAAAAAGCCGACATAGCCAACGCCCAAAATACGCCTTACCCAAGGGTTCCAGAAGAAGATGGCTTGGACTTGGGGCGATTTGGGGTAAGCAAAAATGAGGAGTAGCCAAAAGGTAATGTGAATCAGAATAGTTTGCCAAGCATTAAAAAACCACTTCCAACCCTGAAGGTTAATTATCACTGACTGTAAAGAATCAGCTTCGTTGAACTCAGCTTTTTTGAGGTTTTTATAGTGAGTTTCAAGAATGGCAATATCTTGGGGTTGCCAAGAAACTTTTCTGGCAACGATGGCAATTTGTTTTGCTAAATCTTCTCGTAACTCTTTCAAGTCTTGACTGGTTTCCCAGGCTTTGAGGAATAAATTCAGGGTTTTAACACCTTCATCGTGCGTCAGCTTATCCGGAATACTCTTAGGCTTACCAACCCATACCAGCAGCGTTTTTACCTCATCAGTACCGCCACCAAGGAAATAAGTTAAAAAACGCCACTGTTTAAATTCTGATTGATTTTCGTAATAGGCGCTATCCAAGATGACAACAATGTTATTTAGGTTTATTTGTTCTATCTGTTCCAATGCTGAAGCCGCATAATAACGAATATAGGCGTCAACGGTTTTATCTTTGAGGAATTCCAGGATGTCTTTGACGTAGGGTTTGGCAGCTTCCCCCAGGTTTCCTAATGCTTAAGCCGCAATCGGACGAACATTGGCGTCAACGGTTTTATCTTTGAGGAATTCCAGGATGTCTTTGACGTAGGGTTTGGCAGCTTCCCCCAGGTTTCCTAATGCTGAAGCCGCACTCCCACGAGCATTGGCGTCAACGGTTTTATCTTTGAGGATTTTGACCGCTTTCTGTGCAATATCTTCCGGCTTCTTCAATACTGATAAATCTTTCAGGTCATATTCAGCTAATTTGTCTAGAGCATATTGCTTCACTCTGTCATATTCATCATCAAGGGCGGCTACTATGCCGTTAATCTGCCACTCTTGGGGCTTGGGTTTGGGTGCTTCTTTGGCGCTAACCCAAGGTAGGGTGAGGAAGAAGGAAAGTATGAAGACTAAGGGATAAAGAATTAAGGGGGAAGGCTTTTTGGTTTTGGGGGGAGTTTGCAGCATGATGGGAGGTTAGAACTAGGGGACTTGGGGCAGAAATGAGGCGGGTAATTGTCTCCTTGCTGTCTAATTGAGTGAACCTATCCGAAAATCTAACTTCTAGGTAGATGATAAAAGCTTTTAGAAGATTTTTCTGAGGTTTTACCTCGTTATCTGCTATTTCCGCGATATTTTTATACAAATCAAAGGAAGTTTTAAACGCAGTGCTACGGCAGTTCTCCTTTGGATGCTGTACGGTTTAATAGTTCTCCTCTGTCCTAGACCTCTGCCCCTCTGCCACCTAATTTGTGGCACAATAAAAAATTGTCATAAGCAAATATTGTTAAGGTAATATAGTGAATCCAACTGCTCAATCTACGGCAAGTGCGCGTCGCGTGGTCTTTCCTTTTACGGCCATTGTGGGACAAGAAGAAATGAAACTGGCGCTGCTGCTGAACGTGATTGACCCCAAAATTGGTGGTGTAATGATAATGGGCGATCGCGGCACCGGCAAATCTACAACCATCCGGGCCCTGGCTGATTTGCTCCCAGAAATCCCTGTAGTTGCCAATGACCCCTTCAACAGTGACCCCAGCGACCCAGATTTGATGAGCGATGAAATTCGCCAAAAGTTACAACAAGGTGAAGAAATTCCCATCGCGCACAAAAAAGTCCAAATGGTAGACTTGCCATTAGGAGCCACAGAAGACCGAGTTTGCGGCACTATCGACATCGAAAAAGCTTTATCTGAAGGTGTAAAAGCTTTTGAACCAGGACTTTTGGCTAAAGCTAACCGGGGTATTCTCTACGTCGATGAAGTCAACTTGTTAGACGACCACTTGGTAGACGTGTTACTCGATTCCGCAGCCAGTGGTTGGAACACAGTCGAACGGGAAGGGATTTCTATCCGTCACCCAGCGCGGTTTGTTCTCGTCGGTTCTGGGAACCCAGAAGAAGGTGAACTCCGTCCCCAACTACTCGACCGCTTTGGAATGCACGCCGAAATTCACACCGTTAAAGAACCAGCTTTGCGGGTGCAAATTGTGGAACAACGGTCAGAATTTGACCAAAAACCCCTGGAGTTTCTCGAAAAATATCAACCCCAGCAAGAAGCACTGCAAGAGCAAATTGTCAATGCTCAACAGCTTTTGCCAAAAGTACAACTTGACTATGATATGCGGGTAAAAATCTCTGAAGTTTGTTCAGAATTGGATGTAGATGGCTTGCGGGGTGACATCGTCAGCAACCGCGCGGCGATCGCTTTAACCGCATTTGAAGGGCGCACAGAAGTCACACTTGATGATATTCGCCGCGTGATTACCTTATGTCTGCGTCACAGACTGCGTAAAGACCCCTTAGAATCAATTGATTCTGGCTACAAGGTGGAAAAAGCTTTTAGCCGCGTCTTTGGCGTCGAACTACCAGAACATGATGTTGCACAAAAAAACGGCACAAAAACTGGAGTGAGATAATAGGTAATTGGGAAAAAGGTAATTGGAAAAAATCTGTTACCTATTACCCATTACCCAATGGCACTGACTATGAGATTGTTGAACTCTTGGATAAACGGCTTTATTTTGTCTAGCCAATACAACCCACCCCAGTTTGTAGAGTTATTGATGCTCTTTTTAGCGATCGCTATGCTATCCATTGCGACTATCCTACCAGATAGGCCGTATTTAGTGCTGGGCTTGAGTTTCGTGGTTGGAGCATCCATTTCTATCTTAGTGCGGGAAGCGATCGCGCCCTCACCGCAGATGCGAGTAACCCAACTAACAGCACTGCTATTACTCTCCATCAGCCTTTATGGCTTTGCCGATTTAATCAATACTCTGTGAATGGGTTAGTAAGCAGGAAAACTAAATTAAAAGAAAGCTTGTAGTAAGGACTTTCGTCCTTTACATCCTTGTACTGAGCGACAAATCACTCACTACCAGCTAATTACCATCCTTGCATCTCCACTAATTCCATACACAATTCATTAATTTGCTCCAAGTCAGGTCGGTGAGGTAGCGTTGATTGATCGTAAAAAATGTCCATTTGGGCAACCAAATTCTCCGCCATTTTCATCACCTGCTCATAAGCATACTTACCCTGAAGAATAGCTCTTAAATCCTCAAAATCACCAGCAATTCTTCTATCTACAACTAATTCTCCTGTACGCAAAATTTCCAGTCCACTACGTAGCAATCTAATACAGTGCATCCCATGCTTCAGGTCAAAACCTGACTTTCTTTCCATTTCTGCTCTAGCTGGATTTCTATTCTCCTGCCAAGATAAATAAGCTTTCCATTCTCTTAAAGCTATTTGATAGCTTTGACTTTTCTGAAGCAAGCGAATAAAATCTTTACGACCATGAGTTAACTTTTGGGTATATTCCAAAGTTTGATCCGGCAGAGTATATTGTTTCAATACTCCTTTAAAATCAATATCTGCCGTTAGCAATTGGTATAATCGCTCAGATTCTTCCAAAAACTCAATCTTACCTCTGATTAAATGATAAAGGTACTCCAAAAAAGCGTTTAGCTCATCTTTACTCAACGGAGCTTCGTCTTCTATATCAAAATCAGATGGTAGAGGTTTCTTTTGCGGTGGATTTAACAACCACTTGCGATGGGTTTCCATCTTTTTGATTTGAGCAAAAGCATAACCAGAATAAGTATGCTTTACCTTCTTACTCAAGAAGAGCTTTTTGTGATTAATTAAATGCTGTCCAATTGGCGTTAAGTAAGGATAGTTATGCAACCACAGCAACTCTAAAACATTGGGATTCGCTCCAGATAATAACTGGACGACTTTCCTTAACTCATAGATTACCGTGTCTTTGTTGCCATCTATAAACGGAAATATTCCCGGTTCATCCCAACCAGTATCTTTTTGCTCTATGCTATCGAATCCCAAATAGTAACGCTTGGGTGCAATAAACACTCCCCGATAATCATAGTCAGAATCAGGACGATTTAAACCATAGCCGTGACTACCAGCCAACCCAATAAAAATCGTTCTTTGTTCAACTTCTATTCTTTTCATCAGAATCTAATAAAAATATAGCTATAGGTTACTAGCATAAGGCAGCTATGCTGCTAAAACAGTTCTAAATGATTCGTAAAATTTTCTCTTTCTTCTCTTGGCTTTATTGGCGGTACACTGCTGCTCTTTGAGACGTTGAGCGCAAAGCGTCCCTTAAGGGATAAGCGTCTACTTCCTCAAAAGCCTTTTTCACAACTCAGATAGGATTGCTATATGCAGAAGGTTAAAGGAAATCTGAGCAACGGAATCCGCCGCTCAGATACATTAGTGTTCTTATGTGTTCATAATTAACTACACGACCAACAATCAGTATTTCGGCAATCTAGTGAAATTTCTTTATTGACGCGCTTCCAGGCAAAATTAAAAATCCGGTGAGAATTTGACTTGACAGCATTCAATAGAATATAATATTGGATCGTCTGTCTAATTCCTGCTCGGATCAGGTAGACATACTACAAAAGCTGGCAAGAGTGATTCATTAGACCACTCCAAGATATCAACCCCAGCTACCTGTACGGCAACCCCAAGGACAATTTCATGACCTACGCAATTATTGAAACTGGTGGCAAACAACTAAAAGTAGAGGCGGGTCGATTTTACGACATTGAGCTGCTGACTGCCGAACCAGACGAGAAAGTTACAATAGAAGCAGTACTACTGGTGCAGCACGAGGGCGAAGTCACCATTGGGCAGCCACTAGTGGCTGGTGCGACTGTAGAAGGAACTGTGATGAGACATTTCAGAGGTCGTAAAGTCCTGGTGTACAAAATGAAGCCGAAAAAGAAAACCCGCAAAAAGCGGGGGCATCGCCAGGAAATTACCAGATTTTTGATTAACTCCATCAACCTCAATGGTGCGGTGTTGGCTTACCAAGAAACCGCAACCATGGTGGAAACTCCCGATACTGATAACTTTCCCGCTGAAGAAACCGCTGCAGAATCATAAACAATCATTAGATACAAAAAAAAGAGGAAATTATGGCTCATAAGAAAGGAACAGGTAGTACACGCAACGGCCGCGACTCAAATGCCCAACGACTGGGTGTAAAACGCTTTGGTGGTCAAGCTGTGCGTGCAGGGAACATTCTCGTACGTCAGCGCGGCACCAAATTTCACCCTGGCAACAATGTCGGTATTGGCAACGATGACACTCTGTTTGCATTAATTGATGGCGTGGTCACCTTTGAGAGAAAGGGCAAAACCCGTAAAAAAGTTAGCGTTTACACAGCAGTTGCAGCCGTTGTATCTGAAGCAACAGTAAGTTAACAATTAGTCATTAGTCAGTGGTCAATAGTCAAAATCCACTGACTGCTGGCCTTGACAAAAAATTTTAAACTAACTTGTAGACTAGAGCACCTGCGGCTAAACCTGCTAACGAGAAGATAGATGTGAACCCGAAGACAAGCCATTGCTTCAAACCAGCTGCTTGAAAATCTATTGTTACTAATATAGTTGCTGAAAGAATTAGTAAAGTATCAAGAAACACTCGAAACCAGGCAAGCATCATAAAGAGAAGGAAAGCTGCTAAAACAGCGACGCCAAAACTCCTGGTATTTGATTTTAACAAGATACTATAAAAATCTGCTAGTCTCGACCAAGGAGTAGTTAAGCTGACTACCATAAGCAAGATAGCAACCACAACTGCTAGCCACACAAACCAAGGGGCTTGTATTTCAGATATCACCCAGCCCAAAGTACTATAGCTAAGTAGTACTAGCGCTAGGGAAAACCAAGGAATTTTTTTCAAGATTGACATGGATTTGTATTTCCAGTAT